>NZ_JBEOXF010000045.1:55416-65250 GCF_040296405.1 Streptomyces sp. NPDC002133
CGAACAGCAGGCCGCGGTCACCGGGCACCCAGTGCCGGGAGCACCACCGCATCGATGTAGTCGCGCAGGAAGCCCTGACTCATGGGCTGGTCCTTGATCAGCGGGTGGGCCACGAAGGCGCCGACCAGCATGTGCGACACGAACTTCACTGCGGGGTTGTCCGCGGAGATCTCGCCGCGGTCGATCGCCCGCTGCAGCATCGCGTCGAGGCCGGTCATCTCGGGTTCGATGAACAGCTCACGCAGCGCCTGGAGCAGATCGTCGTTCTCGTGGACCGCCCGCGCGAGGCCCCGCATCAGCGCGGTGTCCCGCTCCATCTGGCAGTCGTCGGTCTGCGACACCATCTCGAGGAAGTCGCCGCGCAGGCTGCCGGTGTCGATCTGCGAGACGTCCACCGGCTTGCTGTGCCGCAGCGACACGGCCACCAACTCCGGCTTGCTCCCCCACTGGCGGTAGAGGGTGGCCTTGCTGGAGCGGGTGCGGGCGGCGATGGCGTCCATGGTGAGGGCGTCGTAGCCGACCTCGCGCAGCAGGTCGAGCACGGCTTCGTACAGCTCGGCCTCGCGCTCCGGCGTGAGTCTGCTGCGTGCCATGACCGACCTTCCGAACGAAACGGTTTCGTACAGTAGGAAGATACCCCGGCGCCCAGCGAAACGAAACCGTTTCGTACGTGTCCTGGGCCACAGCGGCGTCCACGGGCGGAAGTCCCCTCCACAAGTTGCCGGGCCCTGCGTGCACGGAAAGCATTGGGGGGTGAGAGAAGACGTCGCGTATCTCCGCTTCCCGCATCTGCACGACGACTTGCTGTGCTTCGCGGCCGAGGACGATCTGTGGATCGCCCCCCTCGTCCCCGAAGGCGAGATCCCGGGCCGCGCGTGGCGGGTCACCGTCGACCGGACCCGGGTCGGCCACCCCCGCTTCTCACCGGACGGCCGCCACATCGCCTTCACCACCTGGCGCAGCCTCGACCCCGAGGTCCATCTCGCGCCGGTCGGCGGCGGCCCCGCGCGGCGGCTCAGCTACTGGGGGTCGACCGACACGCGGGTCTGCGGCTGGGACCCGGACGGCAACATTCTCGCCGTCTCCTCGCACGGCCAGCCGTTCTCGTACTTCTCCTGGGCCTACAAGGTGTCCACGGACGGCGACCCAGGCAAACGCCTCCCCTGGGGCCCGGTCGCGGACATCTCCGTCGCCGACATCGACGGCTGCCACCGCACGCTCCTGCTCACCGGCAAGCCGCCACACGAGCCGGCTGCGTGGAAGCGGTACCGGGGCGGGGCGATGGGACGGCTGTATCTGCACGGGGAGCGACTGCTGCCGGACATCGGCGGCCATCTGGACTGCCCGATGTTCGTGGACGGCCGCATCGCCTTCCTCTCCGACCACGAGGGCGTCGGCAACCTCTATTCCTGCCTCCCCGACGGCACGGACCTGCGCCGCCACACCGACCACGACGCCTTCTACGCCCGGCACGCCTCCAGCGACGGGCGCCGGATCGTCTACCAGTGCGCGGGCGACCTGTGGATCGTCGACGACCTGGGGCCGGACGCGGAGCCGCGCAAGCTGGACGTACGGCTCGGGGGCCCCCGCGCCGGACGACGGCGGTACCAGGTCCCGGCCGCCAGCAACGTCGACGGGCTGTCGGTCGACACGACCGGCCGCGCCAGCGCCGTCTCCGTACGCGGCAGCCTGTACTGGCTCACCCACCGCGACGGCCCGGCCCGGACGATGACCGACACCCCGGGCGTGCGGGTGCGGCTCCCCGAGATGCTGGGCAGCGGCGGCCAGGTCGCGTACGTCACCGATGCCGAGGGCGAGGACGCGATCGAGATCGCGTATCTGCCGCGGGCGAGCGGCGACCGGGCACCGCGTCGGCTGGCCTCCGGAAAGGTCGGCCGGGTGCTCGAGCTGAAGTCGGACCCGGCAGGGGAGCGCCTCGCCATCGCCTCGCACGACGGGCGGCTGCTGCTCATCGACGCGGACGAGGAGTCCGACGGCGAGGTGACGGAGCTGATCCGGTCCGACAACGGGCCGGTGCGCGACCTCGCCTTCTCACCCCTCGGAAACTGGCTGACCTGGTCGCATCCGGGCATCGGACGCTCGCTGCGGCTGATCAAGATGGCGCGGCTCGACGGGCCCGGCCCCCGCACGATCGTCGATGTCACCAACGGCCGCTTCGAGGACGAGAACCCCGTCTTCACCCGCGACGGCCGCTATCTGGCCTTCCTGTCGTGGCGCGGCTTCGACCCGGTGTACGACGTGCACACCGGGGACCTGTCGTTCCCGCTGGGCTGCCGGCCCTATCTGGTGCCGCTGTCGTCCGCGACCCCGTCGCCCTTCGCGCTGCTGCCCGACGGGCGTCCCGCGGCCGGCGGCCTCGATCCGGTGGAGGCCGAGATCGGCGAAGGCGCGACCATGGTGGAGGTGGAGGGCCTGGAGAGCCGGGTCACGCCCTTCCCGGTGTCCGCGTCCAAGTACTCGGCGCTGCACCCCGTCCACGGCGGCGGTCTGGTCTGGTTGCGCTGGCCGATCTCGGGCGCGCTGGGCGAGACGTTCGCCAACCCCGCAGATCCCTCGCCCCGGCCGACGCTGGAGTACTTCGACATCACGAAGGCCCGTAAGACCGAACTCGTCCAGCATCTCGACTCGTTCGCGGTGAGCGGCGACGGTACGCGGCTGGTGGTCGTCGACGACGGGGACCTGCGGGCGGTGCCCGCGACCGAATCCGGCGACAGCGACTCCACCGTCTACATCGACCTGCGCCGGATCATGCACGAAGTGGATCCGGCGGCGGAGTGGCGGGGTGCGTACGAGGAGGCGGGGCGGCTCATCCGCGCGTACTTCTGGGAACCGGACATGTGCGGAATCGACTGGGACGGCGTGCTGGAGCAGTACCGTCCGCTGGTCGAACGGGTCGCGTCCCCCGACGAGTTCGCCGATCTCCTGCGCGAAGTGCTCGGCGAGCTGGGCACGTCGCACGCGTACGTCACCCCCGCGCGCCGCAACGAGGGGCCGCCGCACTACCAGCGGGCGATCGGGCTGCTGGGCGCCAACCTCGCGCACCGGGACGAGGGCTGGGTCGTCAGACGGATCCTGCCCGGTGACTCGTCCGACTCCAAGGCGCGTTCCCCGCTCGCCGGAACGGGCATCCGCGACTGTGCCGTGCTGACGCATGTGGACGGGCTGCCCGTGGATCCGGTCACCGGCCCGTATCCGCTGCTGGCGGCGGCGGGCGGCACGACCGTGGAGCTCACCTTCCAGCCGCCCGACGGCGAGGGCCCGCCGCGCCGGGTCGCGATCGTGCCGCTGGTGGACGAGCGTCCCCTGCGCTACCAGGACTGGATCGCGAAGCGCCGTGAGGTCGTACGGGAGATCAGCGACGGCAAGTGCGGGTATCTGCACATCCCGGACATGGGCGGCTCGGGCTGGGCCCAGTTCAACCGTGATCTGCGGAAGGAGATGTCCCGCCCGGCGCTGATCGTGGACGTACGCGGCAACGCGGGCGGTCACATCAGCGAGTTGGTCATCGAGAAGCTGATCCGCCCGATCCTGGGCTGGGACCTGACGCGCAACGCCCGGCCCGTCTCGTACACATCGAACGCACCGCGCGGCCCGGTCGTCGCGCTCGCCGACGAGGCCACCTCGTCGGACGGCGACATGATCACTGCGGCGTTCCGGCTGCTGGGCCTCGGCCCGGTGGTCGGTCAGCGCACCTGGGGCGGTGTCGTCGGCATGACCGGGCGGCACCGGCTCGGGGACGGCACGGTGATCACGGTACCGATGAACGCGGCGTGGTTCGACGCGTACGGCTGGTCCGTCGAGAACCACGGCGTGGACCCGGACATCTTCGCCGAGCGGCCGCCGCTGCACTGGGCCGAGGGCAAGCGCACGGATCTGGAGACCGCGGTCCAGGTCGCCCTCGACCGCCTCGAACAGCATCCGGCGGCGACCCCGCCCGGCTACGACAAGGTCCCGGACCGCCGTCGGCCGAAGCTCCCGCCGCGGGCCTGACTCCACGGGCCTGACTCGACTCCGCCCGACTCCACGGGCCTGAGACTCCACGGGCTGACTCGCGGGCCTGACTCTCTGGCCATCACGCACACCGACCCACACGCACAAAGGCCGGCCGTCACGCACAAAAGAACACGGCACGCCGCGAACACGGCACGCGGAAGGGGCGCACCCCGTGCACGGAGTGCGCCCCTTCCTCAGCCTCGGACGTCAGGCGTCGTGGTCCCGGTCGAAGCGGTCATCGGCCTCCCGCTGGAGGCGGCGCGTCTCGTCGTTCGCCTCACGCTGCTTCGAACCCTGCTGCTGCGAGCGCTGCTGAGCACGCTCCTGCGGCGACTTCTGCTGGGTCCGCCCCTGCGGCGCGTGCTGCTTCTGCGAACGCTGCTGAGAGCGCTGCGACGCTTCGTCCTTCGCGTTGCCCATCGCCTTGCCCTGCTCCGCGAGACGACCCGCCTTGTCCTTGAACTGCTCCTGGATGCCCATCTGGTTCACTCCTAGAAGGGTGTGAGAGGTGAGGGGCCTTTGCAGGCCCCCGGGGCCTCGACCAGCCTGGCATGCACGGACATAGCTCGCATTTCGATCAGTTACGCTGCGTACGCCCGCTCTGTTCCTGCTCGTCGGCGGCGCCGCCGGCGCCCACCAGCCCCTTGCTCACCCCCGACAGTCGGGGCTCGAAGCGCCGCATCTCGCGCTGTCCGACGGTCGCGATCAGACTCGGCAGATATCCCCGCATCGACTGCATCCCGCGCAGCCACCACTGCGCGTACACATGCGCCGAGCGGCGCTCGATCCCGGCGACGATCCGGTCCACGGCCGGCCCGAGCGGATACGTACGGTTCGCCGGCCACGGCAGCCGCTGCCGCAACTCCCGCATCACGTCGTCCTGGTCGGCGCCGCGGACCATGTCCGTGTCCGTCCAGGACAGATAGCCGACCCCCACCTTGACGCCCTTGTACGCGACTTCGGCCCGCAGGGAGTGCGCGAACGCCTCCGCACCCGACTTGGACGCGCAGTACGCCGTCATCATCGGGGCCGGGGTGATCGCGGCGAGCGAGGCGATCTGCAGGAAGTAGCCCCGGCTCTCCATCAGCACGGGCAGGAAGGCCCGCGCGGTGACCGCGCCACCGACGAGATTGACCTCGACGACGCGCCGCCACGCCTGCGCATCGGACTCCGCGAAGGGCCCGCCCGCCGCGACTCCCGCATTGGCGACGACGATGTCGACCTTGCCGAAGCGCCCCTTGACCTCCTGCGCGACCCGGGCCATCGCCTCGTGGTCGGTGACATCGGCATGCCAGTGGTCGCAGTCGGTGTGCAGCCGCCCGGCGACCGCCTTCAGCTCCTCCGGCTCCAGACCCACGAGCGCGACCTTCGCCCCGCGCGCGGACAGCTTGCGGGCCAGGAGCTCGCCGATGCCGCGCGCCGCACCCGTGACGACGGCGACCTGTCCGTCGAGGCTGACCCTGCTCATACGGCCGTCTCCTTCTGTTTCAGGTACACGTCCACCAACGTACGGATCCGGGCACTGACCGCCTCCGGAGCCTCCACCGGCGTCATGTGCCCCGTACCGGCGAGCTCGACGAGGCCGACGCACTCGGGCAGGGCGGCCACCAGCGCGCGGGCGTGGACGATCGGGGTGAGCCGGTCGGCTGTTCCCGCGACGACGGCTGTGGGCACGGTCAACTCCCGTACGCCCGCGTCGAGGTCGAGCTCGGCCAGTACGTGCGCCCAGGCCACCCGGGTCGGGCGCGGGCAGGCGTGGACGATCCGGGCGCACTCGGCGATCCTCTCCGGTGCCGCGCCGGGGCCCATCGTCCCGTACCGCAGGATCCGCTTGGAGAGCGGCGTGACCGGGCCCAGCGGGGCGCGCGAGCCGAGGATCGCGCGGGTGATCCGGGTGCGTGCCCGGCCCGGCCGCATCGGGACCACCAGAGACTCGGCGACCAGCCGGGAAGCGCCGGTGCTGCACAGCAGCACGGCGGCGGCGTGCTCCGCGAACTTCGGCCGGCCTGCCGCCGCCATGAGCGTCATCCCGCCCATGGAGTGGCCGGCCAGCACCGCCTTCGTGCCGGGTTCGAGCGCGGTGGCGAGCACGGCCTCCAGATCGTCGGCGAGGGCCTGCGTGCTGTGCCCGCCCTTCGCGACGGCAGGCGTACGGCCGTGCCCCCGCTGGTCGTACGCGATCACGCGGTGATCGGTGGCCAGGTCCCGTATCTGCGCCGCCCAGAAGTGGGTGGAGCAGGTCCAGCCGTGGGAGAGCACCACGGCGGGGGCGTCCTCGGGTCCGTGCAGTTCCACATGGATACGGGCGCCGTCGGCGGAGACGGCAGTCAGTTCGCGTGCGGCGACGGGCGGGGCGGGTGCCGCTCCCACGGACCTCTTCATGAGCCGGCTCATGCGCTCTCCTCCCCCACGGTCGCGGCGACGGTCCCAGTCGCTTCACGGGGCCGGGGCGGGCGGATCACCTCGTACTCCGCGAGGTCCACCTGCCGTGTCTCGCGCCGGAACTCCCCAGTCGTCCCGGGCCAGATGGTGGTGTTGCGGCCGCTCGCGTCCAGGTACCAGCTGGTGCAGCCGCCCGTGTTCCACACCGTGCGCTTCATCCGCTCCTGCACGCGCCGGTTCCACGCCCCGACGGCGGACGGCCGTGCGCCGAGCGCGACCCGGCCCCCGAGGACGCCCAACTGCCGGACATAGTCGGCCATGTAGTTCAGCTGGGACTCGATCATCAGGATCATCGAGCTGTTCCCGAGGCCGGTGTTGGGTCCGATGATCGTCATCCAGTTGGGGAACCCGGCGGCGGTCGCGCCCCGCAGTGACTCCATGCCGCCCTTCCACGCCTCCGCGAGCGTGATCCCGTCGGCGCCCACGACCCGCTCGGCGATCGGCATGTCGGTGACATGGAATCCGGTGCCGAAGATGATCGCGTCGACCTCGGTCTCCGTCCCGTCGGCCGCCACGACCGTCGAGCCGCGCACCTCGGTCAGCCCCGACGCGACCACGTCGACATTGGGCCGGGCCAGCGCCGGGTAGTAGTCGCTGGAGAGCAGGATCCGCTTGCAGCCGATGCGGTACGAGGGGGTCAGTTTCGCCCGCAGCGCCGGGTCCTTGACGGACTTGGCCATGTTGGCCTTGGCGAGGGACTCGATCAGCCCGAGCTGGTTCGGTCGCTTGGTGAACGCGCTGACCTGCAACTCCCTGATGCCCCAGAGCAGTCCGCGGCGTGCGGTCCCGGTGAGCGGCAGCTGCCTGTGCAGCCAGCGCTCGACTCCGGTGACCCGGCGGTCCATGCGCGGCATCACCCACGGCGGGGTGCGCTGGAACAGCGTCAGCTTCCCGACCTCCGGCTGGATCGCGGGCACGATCTGGATCGCGGACGCGCCGGTCCCGATCATCGCGACCCGCCTGCCGCGCAGGTCGTAGTCGTGGTCCCAGCGGGCCGAGTGGAAGACCTTGCCGGGGAATTCGGCCAGTCCCGGGATCTCGGGGACCTTCGGGTCTGACAGCGGCCCGGTCGCCGAGACCACGACATCCGCGGTCAGGGTCCCGCCGGAGGTCTCGATCTCCCAGCGCAGCTCGTCGCCGTCCCAGCGCATCATGGTCACTTCGTGGCCGAAGCGGATGTGCGGCCGGAGCCGGAAGGTGTCGGTGACGTGCTCCAGGTACGCCCGGATGTGCTCCTGGCCGGAGAAGGTGCGCGGCCAGTCGGGGTTGGGCGCGAACGAGAACGAGTAGAGGTGGGACGGTACGTCGCAGGCGCACCCGGGATAGCTGTTGTCCCGCCAGGTCCCGCCGACCGAGTCCGCCCGCTCGAGGACGACGAAGTCGGTGATCCCCTCGCGGCGAAGCCGGACGGCCGCGCCGAGGCCACCGAAACCGGATCCGATCACCGCCACTCGTACGTGCTCGTACTGCTGGCCCATGACGCCGCCTCCCGCAGGATTCCCGTGACTCCGCTGAACCTTGCCAGCAATCACTGGCATGGTGGGGAGAGTAGAGCCTCCGCATACTGAGCGGTAGGGGTCGAACCAAACAAGTTACCGCCGGTACAACATAGGCTTCGGCTGTGGCAGAAGTACGCGAGTACCGCATGGAGGAGCTGGCCGAAGCGGCCGGCATCACGGTGCGCACCCTGCGCTTCTACCGCGAGCGCGGACTGATCCCGCCACCGCGCAGGGAAGGCCGTATCGCCTGGTACGACGACCACCATCTTGCCCGCCTGCGCACCATCGCCGCCCTGCTGGAACGCGGCCACACCCTCAGCGGAATCGCCGACCTCGCCGCCGCGTTCGAGAGCGGCCGCGACGTGGGCGAGGTCCTGGGCCTCGGCGAACCGACCGAGGAGACCCCGGTCCGTCTCACCCCCGAGGAACTCGCCGACCACTTCGAGGGCGAGGTCACCCCCGAGAACCTCGCCGCGGCCCTCGACCTCGGCTATCTCGCCACCGACGGCGAAGAGATCGTCCACATCAGCCGCCGCCTGCTCGACGTCTCCGCCGCCCTGGTCAAGGAGGGCGTCCCGCTCGCCGCCGTCCTGGCCGCCGGCCGCGAGGTCCGGGTGCACGCGGAGGCCCTGGCCTCCCTCTTCACCGACCTCCTGCGCACCCACGCCGCCGACGACGACATCGAACGCCTCCGCCCGCTGGCGAAGAGCGTGGTGGACGCGGAACTCTCCATGGCCCTCGACCGCCGCCTGCGCCACGAGCCATGACCCCGCCCGGCACTTGAGGACGGACACCCCGACCCGCACCTGCCCGCCCGGCGCGCGATGACGGACACGCGGGCCGAACGCACGGTCCGGCCTTCCTCAAGGGCCGGGGGCCCAACCCGGGCCGGAAGGGGCGGGGCCGCGTCGCCGTGCGGCGGCTCCGCCGCACAGCGCCCGCCGCAGGCGCCGCGGACGCGGACCCGGCGGCCGGACCGCCCTAGTACTCCAGCAGTACTTCGTGGCTTGACCTGGGGAAACGTCGAGCGGTGGGAGTGTAGCGGGCAGGATGCCGTCACGGACGGCTTCTGCTCGCCCGCCCCTCGAAGGAGTGCCCACGACGGCAAGATCGTCCTGGGTCGGGGAAGCCTCGGATCGTGATCACCGAACAGGCAGCCGAGACTTGGGACCGCGACCTGGACCGCCTCTTCACCACGATCGGCCACCACTTCGGGCGCGTCGAACCACGCCGCCGCATGCGGGACTACGTGCGCGCACTACTCGCCCCGGTGGCTCGCAAAAACAGCTGGCAGCTCGCCGAACATGCCGGCCACGCCACCCCCGACGGATTGCAGCGCCTACTCTCCCGCGCCCGCTGGAACCCCGACGACATCCGCAATGACCTGCAGACCTACGTCGCCGAACACCTCGGCCGTCCCGATGGGGTACTGATCATCGACGACACCGGCTTCCTGAAGAAGGGCACCACCTCCGCCGGAGTCCAAAGGCAATACTCCGGCACCGCCGGCCGCACCGAGAACTGCCAGATCGGCGTCTTCGCCGCCTACGCCAGCGCGGTCGGCCGCGCCCTGGTGGACAGGGAGCTCTACCTGCCCAAGTCCTGGACCGAGGACCGCGACCGCTGCCGCGCCGCCAAGGTCCCCGACGAGCGCGAGTTCGCCACCAAGAACACCCTCGCGGCAACAATCGTCCGCAGAGCGCTGGCCTCGCCGCTGCCGATCGCCTGGGTAACGGCGGACGCCGCCTACGGGCAGGACAACCGCTTCCGCCGGATGCTGGAAGCATCCGGCGTCGGCTACGTCCTGGCCGTCCCCAAGTCCCAGTTCTCCCTGGCCGGCCCGCGCATCGACATGGTCTTCGAGCAGGCACCCGACCAG
>NZ_JBEOXF010000046.1:0-65190 GCF_040296405.1 Streptomyces sp. NPDC002133
CTGCCGAGTCACACGAGACAAGCTGCCATCAGCCACACCCGGCCCTCCCGGGCCGCCTAACAACTTACGGAGCTGCCATGGGGCGAGAGATCATGACCCATCCGCTGGCCGCGAATCGGGCTGGCTCCTCGCCTGCCCGCAATAGCCCGATCTGGGGCCGTGATCTTCGAGGCTCACCCCATGGTGGCGCGTAACGCCGTGGAGCCGACCGCCCCAGCCCCAGCGGGGTTTACCCGTCAAGCCCATAGAGTGCGAACTCGCCTTGAGTCCCGGTGCCCCGGTCGTTCACCTCGTGCGCGAGGCGGTGACCGAAGCGGGCCGAGTGGTCGAGGTCTGCGACAGCCTCGTGGCCGCTGACCAGTTCGTCTTCCAGTGCAGGATTCTTGCGATCGACTGACGCTCGCTCAATTCCACCCAACCCGCCACAACTTCTTCGTCTCGGTACCTCATGTCCATGCCGGGTGCGAAGCGGCTTGAATCCCTCGGCGTTGCTGACGTCAGGCGCCTCCTCGTCCAGTTGGAGAACAGGGCGGCGGCGGCCACCGCCAAGGAGTCGCATCGCGTCTTGCGGACGGCTCTCACCGCAGAATCAACCCTCTGAACTGGCCCTTAGCGTTGTGCCCCCGGCAGATTCGAACCTGCGACACCCGCTTTAGGAGTTCGATCGCGCGGCCGATCTTGCCTGCGGAGCGTGCTCGGACTGGCGGGTGAGTGGCCGTCCGCGTACGTCCGCTCCCGCCGCTGTCCGCCGTCGTTGATGTCAGCGGTGGATGTCAGTACGCGAAGGGCATGACCCGGGACAACCGCCACGCTCAGGCGGGCCGTGCTCCCGGAGCTGCCCGGTGATCCACTTGTCACGAATTCTCGGTGAAGCGGACGGACCAGGCGTAACCGCTCAAACCATCGTGCGGGACCCGCCGGACTTCTCTGACTTGGCAGCCGTCGTGGGCATACTTCCGGGCGAACCGGTCGAGGCGTTGCGCGTCGGTGAGATCCTCCATGGACAGCGGTGCTCCGACGACGAGGTCTTCGTGAAGGACTGTGCTCGTCGCGGCACCGTCCGAGCAGGCCGAGCAATGATGCGTTTTGGGTAGGGCCATACAGACAGTGTCCTTCATGCCCCGCGTTCACAGCGCAAATGACGGCGCTGCGGCTCGCCCCCGCGCCAAGGGGTAATGCTGGCGGCCTTGCGAGAGGCGATCAGCCGTATGGACCGGCTGCTCAAGCGGCGGCCCGGCCGCGAGTGACCATCGCCGTTGATGGCAGACCTGGAGGATTCGAGCCTGCAACAGCCGCTTTAGGAGCGAGGTGGGGCGACTTGTGGTCTGACCTGCGGCACGCCGACATCGACGGACACGGGCGCGGGCACCGTCGGCGACCGCAGTTCCCCGTGGCTCCCCGCTCCATCTGGCGCGGTTGTGGCACGGTCATCCAGAGTCATTACGGCCGCTGTCGGTTGCTGTCGCTGCTGTACGGAGGGGGGTGCGCCTCATCATCACCAGAGCCACCAGTGGGGTAAGTGCCCTTGATCTGCCGTGGTGGTGCTTGTCGCGGTTGCTGGTCCAGGGCGGGGGAGCCACGTAGGTGGCCGGGACTTACCAACCGGTCGGGCACGCGTTCAGCTGCACGGGTTGACGCAGTCCAGGCCATGATCCTATTGTCCGCCTTGCGCGTGGTTGCAGCCGTCGGCAATCAAAGTCGACCGGATTCTGATTAATGCCGAAATCTGAGTAAGTGAGGGTAGTCGTGGGGGTGCTGCTCTCGTACCTGGTCCTTTTCCTTATTCAATTCGGCTTGATGGCGCTGCAGATTGTCGGCGCGTTCCTGCTCATGTTGAGTGCCGCTCTGTTTATCCGGCGCTTCGCTGTTGCGCGCAAGCGTCGATCCGGTGGCCACTTCCCGAAAGCGACGCCAGTGGCACCATATGTGCTTGGCGGCATTGGCATTTGCTTGCTGGTTCCTGCTTCGGCAGCGCTCTTCATCGGGAAGGAGTTGGGCATTTTTGAAACCTGGGCGATATAGGCCGAAACCGTTGTGGTCTGCGGGGGCATCGTCGGCCTGTCGAGGCTGGTAGCGGTCGGCTGCGGGCGCGGTGGTTGCTGCACTTGCCGCTGTACATCACCAGTTTGGAAGACGCCGTATGCAGATGGCGGCTGACCTAGCAACTCCCTGACCTGGGCCGGAGCGCGATCGGCGCCGCTGTTCCCCGTGAGTCCCCGCTGCGTCCCGCCGGACCGGGCACGGGGGCACAGCCCACCCTCTGCTTTTCAGCTGTGTTTGGGCTTGCGTGAGCCTGATTACGCGGGGTGTGGGAGACCTTGGTCGGCCGTGGTTGTGCGCTGCTGTTGGCGTACGGGTCGGCGTACGCCAACAGCGGCCCCGACTCGCCGCGCACGGTGAGGCTGCTCGGCGCGCGGGGCGCGCGCTGCCAGTCGACGCTCTCCAGCAGCACGAGCTGACCCGAGCGCCCCGCGCGCTTTCCGGGCGAGCGCATTTCGGTGCCGGGCCGCCGGCGTCAGGGTTCGGTCGCCGTCGGTGACGCCTCGAGCAGCTTCGATCGGATCACCCGAATGGCGGTTGTGGAGCATGCTTGTGGGTGCGCTTGAACACGTAGCGTGCTCCGATCGTTTCGGCGGGGGGCCCTGTTCTGTTCGTCGAAAGGCTGGAATCCCATGTCGATGTCGACCGACCGCATGGCGGCGCTCTCGGAGAAGGCGCACGAAGCGCAGGAGAAGGTACAGCACGCGATCTCCGAGGACAGGAAACAACTGTCGGACTCGGTCACCAAGGCCAAGCAGGACTCGATACAGAGAGCGGACAAGCTCCAGCGCGAGGTGGCGGCGAAGAAGGCCGAGGCCTCCGCCTCGCTGGCGGATGTGGGCACCAAGTGGCAGGAGCACGTCCAGTCCGTGAAGTCCCACATCGAGGAGCGCAAGGCCGAACTCGACATGAAGCGTGCCGATCGCTTGGCGGACGATGCGGAGTCCTACGCGTTGGACGCGATCAGCTTTGCCTCCGCCGCGATCGAGGAGGCCGAGTACGCCACGCTTGACGCGGTGCTGGCCCGTTCGGATGCCGACGCCAAACACACGAGGTGATCTGGAACATCAAGACGCCCGCTCCGAGAAGCCTCGGGGCGGGCGTTTTCCCTTTTCAGGGGCGGTGGCTGGGGCCGGGGTCGAACCGGCGACCTTCCGCTTTTCAGGCGAGTTGATCGGACGGCATGGGACACGATTCGTGCCGACAACCATCAAGGCTGACACCCCGTGACTTACCGCTGCGTACCGTGGCGTTCGCTGTCGTTGCCGTCAGGCTGCCGTCAGTTGCTGCCCGACTCGCTTGCCAAGGCATCGCGCGTCAGACGAACTGCCAGGGCAACAGCCTCGACGGGATCCTTGGTCTCAAACAGGACGTGGCCAGGCCACGGGGGGTAAGCGATCACCACGTATTCGTCGCCGCGAGCAGCGATCCTGGGAAAGGGCTCGTAGCGGTCCCGCATGTCGTCGAACTCCGACACGTACAGCTGGTGCATAGCGAGCCACGGATACATCGACCGGAACAGCTCATCGCGGGCTGCCGCCTGTACCGCGGGCCACAGGGCCTCGGCCCAGGAGTCCTGATGCGGTGGCCCGCAGAGAGTAAGCATTTCTGCCCAGGCGTCGTCATGACTGCGGCTTGGCCGCGCACCGTTCATGTGGCGACCGTCGTTCGCGACCTGCGGCGTGTCAACACCCGCGAGGCCAAGGCCGCCGCCCGGGTCCTGGAGCACTAGTTTGGAAGACCACGTATGCGGATGCCTGCTGAGCTGGGAGGTCGCTGACCTGCGGGGAAGTGGCTGCGTCGCCCTGGTTCCCCGTGGTTCCCCGCTCGTCTCCCTCTGATCGGGCACGCAGGGGGCACGAGCGGCTGTCTGTGCGCCGCTACGGCGACGTAGCGCGCTTCCTGAGTCGGGAGAATCGTCGCCAGGCCACCAACAAGCTGATCAAGAGCAGAGCTGATCCCGCGATGGGCCAGCCTACGGATCCACCGTCGCGGTAGGTCTCGATACCTACGGACAGCACCAGTGCACCGACCATTGGGCCGCCCACCAGGTCGAGGAAGATGCCCACCTGCCTCGGGACCTTTGGGAGGAGGATGTCTATCCGCGCCGCGATTTTTGTGAGGAGGATGTCCATCCGCCCCGCGATCTTTGCAAGGTTGACCACGGCTTGATCGTGACAGGTGGCCCCCCTCGCTGCCAAGGGCGAGATCCTCGCCACGACCTCCGCCTTGGACGCGCGGTCGGCGGAAGGACTTTGGCCGGGAGCTGCTTTGGCGCGAGTGATCATGGCCCCGTAAGCTTCCGGCGCGTCGGGCAGTCTGTGGACCTGCCCGGTAAAGCACGACGTTGGGGCCATGATCTTCGAGGCTCGCGCCAAAGTGGCTGGCTAAAGTCGTGGAGCCGACCGCCCTAGCCACAGCGAGGGCTGCCGTCTCGCGCATCTGGCGTTGCTCGCTTCAGCCGCGCGGCCGGCGTAGCCGGGCCCGGAGCGGGGCGAAGACTGGAGCGTCGGGCCCGGCGGCGAGCCGGGGCCGCGCGCGGCGAGCGGAGCGAGCCGCCTTGAACCCGTAGAGAAGGTTTCTACTCACTCCGCCTGAGTGGCATCAGGGATGAGGCGGCTTGTGAACCCCTGGGCACGCAAGCGCTCGTAGGCATCCTGGATGTCTTGAGGGACTTCCTGACGGATCATGAAGCCCTGGGCGGGGTAGATCAGGAGGCGCTGAAGCGCTCCGACCAGCATCTCGACGACAAGGCGGGCGTCACCGATCGCCTCGACGTAGTCGGCCAGGGTCATGGGCGTCGACGCACTGACGAACTCGACGTCCGGCCATAGCTTGCGCGCCGTGGCGTAGGCCCGACGCTCCTCGTACGGCTTGCTCACCAGCAACACCGACGACACCGGTACGCCTCGCTCTTCCAACAATGCGCGTGCGAAGCGGATGTTCTCCCCGGTGTTTCGCGCTTGCGGTTCCACGAGGATGGCGTCGCTGGGAACCCCCAGCTCGATGGCGCGTTCACGGTAGTGCTCGGCCTCCCCGCGGGGCATCCGGTCCCGGGTCGTGCGGCTCGTGGCTCCGGTGAAGACGATCAGGGGGGCCATCCCTTGGCGGTACAGCTCGGCGGTCGCGTCGGCGACGCCCAGGTCGTGACTGCCCAGACCGATGGCGACGGAGCACGGCTGCGGGCTGTGCCCCATGAGCTGGTAGTCCCAGAGGAGTTGCGCGTCCTTCATGACCGCGTCCGGCAGGTTCATGCGCCGTCCTTCGACTGCGCCGAGTCCGGGACCTTGAAGTCGTACTCCCACGCGAACCGCGAGGCTGCGTGAACGCCGACGGCGAACTCGACCACGGTCCCGTCCGCCGTGTATGTGGTCCGGTGGAGCTCCATGACGGGTTCCCCTGCCGGCAGTTGGAGGAGCTTGACTTCTTCGGCAGTCGGGACGCGCGCGAACAGGGACTCCTTCATGTGGTCGATCTCGTATCCCGCGTCGTACAGCACCTTGTACCCCCCGCCCTTGCCGGCCGGTCCCGGAGTCGGGTCCACGAGCCGCGTCCCCTCCACATGCTCCGGTCGGTAGTAGCTGGTCAGGGTGTGCGTGGGCTGTTCGCCCTCCCTGACCAGGCGGGCGCGGGCGTAGACCTCGGAGTCTGGTTCCACCCCCAGTTTCTCGGCGATCAAGGGCGACGCGGTGACGCGGCCGACCGTCTGGGTCTGCTCGTTGCGGCGGTAGGCACGGCCGGATGCCACTCGGTCCGCGATGAACGCGACTTCGTCCCCGTCGCGCCACTTCGCCTTGTCGTAGCGAGCGATGCCGAGCCGCTTCAGCGGGGTCTGCTCGCGCACGACCGTGCCGTGCCCTCGGGAAGAGGTGACGAGTCCTTCGGCCTCTAGGGCCTTATAGGCGGCATGCACAGTGGACTTGGAGCCCTCGCCAGCCTCCACAAGGTCGCGGATGTGCGGAAGCTGCTGGCCAGGCGCGTACTCACCACTCCTGATCCGCTCAGCCAGCCTGTCCGCAAGCTCACGCCACTTCGGTGCCATGCAGCCCTCCTCATCGACAGGTCAAGTCAAGCACAGTCCTAGGACAATGACAGTCCTGGGACTGCGCGTCATAGTTCTCGCGAGGCATTCGTAGTCCTAGGACAGCGACGAGCGTCTGTCCCTCGTGTGCCCGTAGGCCCGAACCCAGGAGTGGCAATGCCGTCCTTCAAGATCGACACTTCGACTGCTGTCGTGTTCGTCGCCGTCGAGCCGCAGCTGAAGGTCATCAACAAGCAGACCGGCGAGATCGCTGTCGGCCGTGAGTCGGGCGCGAAGATGATGACGGTCGGCCTGACCGTCGCCGATGAGGGTGAGGCGAACCTCTACAACGTCTCGGTCCCGGAGACGGGTGTGCCGGAGGGGGTCGCACTCGGTATGCCGGTGAAGGTCGTTGGCCTGAAGGCGCGGGACTGGGAGCGGGACGGCCGGCACGGCATCGCGTTCCGTGCGGTCGCGCTGGTCGCCCCGTCGGCCAAGGGCTGAGCACCGTGTCGACGGACACACTCGCCGTCTTAGCCCTGGTGGCGGTCGTCGCGGCTCTGGTGCTGCGGCGGCTGCGCCCGGCCTGGTACTGGCTGAGCATCGGCGTCACCCTTGCCGTGGTCCGGGTGGTGGTTCGGTACGCCTCGGTCATGGACGCGTGCGGGCTGACCGTGCCGCCGTCGAGGCTGCGGCTCACCCTCGCCCGGCTCGCCAACCGCCCGGCGCCTGAGTCGCGGCCTCCGCGGATCCTGCGGATCCGGCCGACTCGTACCGGGCTGGTGCTGCGGGTGAAACTGCGGCCCGGTCAGGACGCGTTCGACTTCGCGGCCTCCACGGACCGGCTGCGGCACTCGTTCGCCATGCACGGCATCACCTCCCGCGAGATCAAGTCGGGTGTGGTCGAGCTGCGCATGACCGGCTATGACGTGCTCCAGCGGGTCCAGATGCCCGCGAAAGTGCAGCGCGACGGGCTACGGGTTCCGGTCGCGCTGCGGGAAGACGGAGCAGTCCACTACCGCCACTATCTGGAGGTGCCGCACTCGCTGAACCTCGGCGCGACCAAGTCGGGAAAGTCGGTCTATCAGCGCCACTTGGTCAAGGAACTCGCCTCGCAGCACGTGGCACTGGTCGGGATCGACTGCAAGCAGGGGGTGGAACTCGCTCCGCTGGCGCGCCGGTTCTCTGCGCTGGCCGACAATCCCGATGATGCGGCTGATCTGCTGGATGCTCTGGTTGAGCGGATGGCCGACACCTATCAGGTGATCCGGCGCGAGCAGAGGATCAGCGCGGACACCCCGGATGCGGAGATCACCGCCGACATCTGGGGCCTGCCCGAGGACCTGCGGCCGGTGCCCGTCGTCCTCCTTGTCGACGAGGTCGCCGAGCTGGCCCTGTTCTCCAACACGGCGGAGAAGAAGCGCCGCGAGCGGATCGTCACCGCCCTGGTCCGCCTCGTCCAGCTCGGCCGCGCCGCCGGCATCTACGTGGAGATCTGCGGGCAGCGCTTCGGCGCCGAACTCGGGGACGGCATCACCATGCTCCGTGCCCAGCTGACCGGCCGTATCTCGCACCGGGTCAACGATGAAGCCTCCGCCAAGATGGCGTTTGGCGACATCTCCCCTGACGCGGTGCTGGCAACGACACAGATCCCGGTCGAGCGGCCCGGCATGGCTGTGGCTGGTGACTCCTCGGGCGGCTGGGTCCGCATCCGTACGCCATTCACGACGATGCGGCAGGCCGTGAACGCCTGCACCGTGCACGCCCACCGAACTCCGGTGCTGGAGGGCCTGGAGCCCTTCCGGCCGATGCTGCGAGACCTGGCCCCGGTCGAGATCCCGGCCCCGGCTCCTGTCACGGCCTGACCTGCTCCCCTCTCGGTCGGCGTGACCGCTTCGCGCCACGTCCCTACCCCCGCCATGCCTGAAACGGCTCCGCCGGGGCTCAGCGACCGGCCAATACGCCTCGCCCGGCCCCGGCCTAACTTTCAAGGAGGTGAAGACCCGTGATCCGCAAGGTCCGCCTGGACGCCGTACTCGTGCAAGCCGTGATTGCTGGAGCGCTGTCCTTCGCCCACCTGCACGACATCGCCCAGGCTGCCGGACAGGACGGCTGGAAGGCATGGGCCTACCCCGTCTCGGTCGATCTGCTGCTCGTCGCGGCCTGGCGCCGCCTGCGCATCCTGCGGGCACAGGGTGAACCGGCCCGGGCCGCGTGGACCTGGTTCGCCGTCGCCCTGGCCGCCTCGCTAGGCGCCAACGTAGCGACCGCGGGCCTGCTCGACCTGGGCGACGTGCCCTACTGGCTGCGCATCCTCGTCGCCGGGTGGCCCGCGCTGGCCTTCCTCGGCGGCACCCTGCTCGTCCACACACCCACCGGCCACAACGCCGACGCGGAGCCCGAGCCGCTGCCGGTGGTCGAGCCGGTGACCGTGCCGGCCGAACCCGATCCCGCCCCGGATGCGGTCGAGCCCGTGGAGCCGGTTCCGGCACTGCCCGCCGCCCCGCCGCCGGTGGACGTGCCGCCCGCCCTCGTCGACCACGCCCGCAAGCTCGCCGACGCCCACCGCACCGCGACCGGCACCCCGATCGATGCCGCCACCCTGCGCGACCGCCTCGGCCTGCCCGGCCCCATGGCGGACCAACTCGCCGCCCACCTCGCCTCAAGGGACCGCCACTGATGCCCGGACACGAACCGACACGAGACGAATACCTGTCGGCAGCCCGCGAAATGGCCAGCACCGGTCGCCCCACCCTGGCCCGGCTGCTCGCTGAAGAGGCCGCGGACCGTGCCACCGACCCGGCCGACGCCGCCCGCATCCTCGCCGAGTTCCCCGGCCCGAGCCTGCGAGCGGAGGACTGATCTCCATGCCCGCCCGTGACTTCTTCCACTCCGTGATGCGGATCGGCCCCGTGCAGATCGGCACCCACCGCGACCGGAACGGACGCACCAAACACGCCGCCGTCTGCACCCGCGACGACTGCGGCTGGTCCGCCGACTTCTCCACCCAGACCGCCGCCCAGCTCGCCGCCCGCACCCACCGCTGCCGCGCCAACTGACCCGAGGGAGCCACCCGTCGTGAACGTCGAACTTCCCCTGATCGTCCTGGTCGCCATCTTCGGCTACTTCGGGATCAAGCTCATGCGCCCGCCGACCTGGCTCATCGTCGTGCTCCTCCTCGGCGGCTTCCTCCTCGCCGACACCTTCCTCGCCCCCGCCATCGAATCCGGCACCCGGACCGGCGTCGACGCAGTCAACGGCACCACCAAGTAACCAACCCAGAAAGGAGAACCCATCATGCTCCGCCCGCGCATCCCGACCATGCCGACCCCGACCGGCATCGTCACCCCGCTCACCCACCGCCCGGCCACGGGCCCGGTCGTCCAGCACCAGCACGCCACCGCATGCACCTGCCAGCACACCCCCACGGCCGTTCCGGCTCCAGCGGCGTCCTCGGCGCCTGCGATCCGGCTCACCCCGACCGGCCTTCTGGTCGCCGTCGGCGGCGGTGCCGCGGTCGTCCTCGTCGTCGGCGCGGTTCTGGTCTCGCTCCTGCTCGCCGTCGCCATCACGGCCGCGTCCGTCGCCGTCTGCGCAGTCGTCCTGCGCTCCCTGCTCAACGACTCGCGCCAACGCTGACCGGCCCTCCGGGCGGCCCTGAAACCGCCAAGTCTCCGCCGCCCGGACAGGCCAGCCCCTACCCGACCTCAATCAACCGGAAGGACCCACCATCATGCCCCAGCACCGCCCTGCCCCGGCCCGCATCTGCCCGTCCTGCGACGGCTTCGCCTCCGCCGCCGTCACCCTCGGCGGCCGCGACCGCCACGGCCACCGCCGCACCATCACCGCCCACTGCCGCACCTGCCACGGCACCGGCACCACCCCGCCCCTGCGCCACCTCCTCGACGCCGCCGCCGACGCCGCATTCACCCGCTGATCTCCCGTCGGGGTACCGACCGCCTTCCGCCGGCCGGTGCCCCTTCTTCCTCTCCCCTCTGGAAGGAGGACTCCGCCTTGCCTGCGACCGCGCCGCCCCCGCTGCGTGACCTCGCCTTCCTCGCCTCGCTCGGCACCATGCCCGGACTCATGCGACAGCTCCGGGGCCTCGGCGGCTGCACCACCCCGATCCGCCTCGACGGCCACCGCACCGACGTCCACGCCACGACCGGCGAGATCCTGCACCACCTCACCGCCAGCGACCTGCCCGCCGGGAACCTCCTGGTCCGCTGCAACAACCGCCGCACCACCCGCTGCCCGGCCTGCGCCGAGACCTACCGCCGCGACACCTACCAACTCATCACCGCCGGGCTCCGCGGCGGCAAAGGCACCCTCGAGCGCGTGGCCACCCACCCCCGGGTGTTCGCCACCTTCACCGCCCCCAGCTTCGGTCCCGTCCACAACCGCCCCGCCAAGGGCCGCTGCCGCTGCGGCACCCAGCACGCCGAAGACGCCCCGGAACTGGGCACCCCGCTCGACCCCGAGACGTACGACTACGAAGCCGCCGTGCTGTGGAACGCGCACGCCTCCAAGATCTGGGCCCGCTTCTCCATCTACCTGCGCCGCGAAGTCGCCAAGCGCGCCGGACTCACCCAACGCGCCTTCGCCGACCACGCCCGCGTCTCCTTCGCCAAGGTCGCCGAGTACCAGCGCCGCGGCGCCATCCACTTCCACGCCGTGATTCGCCTCGACGGCCCCGACGGCGGCGACACCCCGCCCCCGGCCTGGGCCACCGCTGAACTCCTCACCGACGCCATCCGCGCCGCCGCCAAGGCCGCCGACGTGCCCGGCCCGGTCGTCGACGGACGCGCCCACACGTTCGCCTTCGGCACCCAGCTCGACATTCGCCCCATCCGCTCCGCCGACTTCGACGGCGGCACCGAACTCACTGAACGCGCCGTCGCCGCCTACATCGCCAAGTACGCCACCAAGGGCGCCGAAACCGCGACCGGCACCCTCGACCGCCCGATCAAGTTCCTCGCCGAACTCGGCCGCAAGTCCATCCCCGAACACGCC
Organism: Streptomyces sp. NPDC002133; assembly: GCF_040296405.1. Lineage (NCBI taxonomy): Bacteria > Bacillati > Actinomycetota > Actinomycetes > Kitasatosporales > Streptomycetaceae > Streptomyces > Streptomyces sp. NPDC002133. The sequence continues at coordinate 11,075 of NZ_JBEOXF010000046.1, forward strand.
CGCCGACTCATTCGCACGGCCTGGGCCCTCGGCGCCCGCAAGGACCTGGAAGACCTCCGGCTCCGCGCATGGGCCCACATGCTCGGCTTCCGCGGCCACTTCTCCACCAAGACCCGCCGGTACTCCACCACCCTCGGCGCCTTACGCACCGCCCGCGCCGAATGGCGCCGCCTCCAAGCCGCCATCGCCCACGGCGACCACGCCGTGCCGGCCGAACCCGCCGACGACGACACCACCCTCGTCCTCGCGCACTGGGCCTTCGCCGGAACCGGCCTCACCCGCGGCGAGGGATGGCTCGCCGCCTCACTCGCCCCCGACACCACGGAAGGAGACATCGCCGCATGACCGACCGACTGCTCACCGTGGAACAGGTCGCCCGGCTCCTCGGCACCAGCGTCCGGTTCCCTCGACGACTGATTGAGGAACGGCGCATCACCTTCGTGAAAGTCGGCCGACACGTTCGCATCCCCGAGAGCGCCGTTACCGCCTTCGTCACGGCCAACACCATCGAGCCGGTGACGGTCCGGCGTGCCACTCTGCGGAGGGTCGCCTGATGGCCAACAAGAAGGGCAACCGCCGGCGCTTCGGCTCGGTCCGGCAACTCAAGTCGGGCCGCTGGCAGGCGCGGTATCGCGACCCCACCACAGGGCAACTGCGTACCGCTGAGCAGACCTACGCCAGCAAGACGGATGCCGAGGTGGGGCTGACGCATATCGAAGCGGACATCTCGCGCGGGCAGTGGGACGACCCGGACAAGGGCGCCGTCGCGTTCGGCGAGTACGCGGATGCATGGCTGAGGGATCGCAAGCTGGCAGATCGGAGCCGCGAGCGAAACGAAGCCGTGATCCGGCTGCACATCAAGCCGACGTTCGGCGCCGGCACTCTGGCCGACGTGACCACGTCCCGGGTCCGGGCCTGGCGCGGCAGCCTGCTCGCTGCCGGGGTGGGGGAGCCGACCGTGGTCAAGGCGTATCAGATCCTCCGGGCCATGATGAGCACGGCGGTGGACGACGAGCTGATCCGCCGGAACCCGTGCCGGGTCAAGGGAGCCGACCGATACGACGTTCCCGAACGGCCGGTGCTGACCGTCCCCGAGGTGTACGCCGTGGCCGAAGCCATCGCGCCCCGGTACCGCCTCCTCGTTTTGCTGGCGGCCTTCACCACCCTCCGGTTCGGCGAGCTGGCATCGCTGCGCCGTCGGGACGTCGACCTCATGGGACGCGTGGTCCTGGTCCAGCGGGCCCAAGCGGAGATGCAGGACGGCAGACTCTTCGACAAGGCTCCGAAGTCCGCGGCCGGTGTCCGTCCCGTCGCCTTCCCCGACGAGCTCCTGGCCGACGTGACCGAACACCTGGAGCGCTACGCAGGTGCCGGCCGAGACGGCCACGTCTTCCTCGGGCCCCAGGGTGGCCGACTCCGACGCAGCAACTTCCGCGACGACTGGACCAACGCGCGCACGAAAGCGGGCATCGCGGCTGACGTCCACTTCCATGATCTGAGGCACACAGGGAACACCTTGGTCGCCGCCGGGGCGAGCACCCGGGAGCTGATGACCCGCATGGGGCACAGCACCGCGCGGGCCGCGCTGATCTATCAGCACATGACCAACGACCGGGACCGGGCCATCGCCGATCGGCTGGGAGCGATGATCCGAAAGAGCAACGGGGGAGCGGAGTCCTAGCGGGCATCTGGCACGTGTGTGGCACGACCGCGATCATGCGGAAGGGCCAGTTCGAGAGGATCAACCCTCTGAACTGGCCCTTAGCGTTGTGCCCCCGGCAGGATTCGAACCTGCGACACCCGCTTTAGGAGAGCGGTGCTCTATCCCCTGAGCTACGAAGGCGGGGATGTGTGGGCAAAGGTGTTGGAAATCCGCCCATACCAGACGAATCTCGACCCCTGAGGGCCCCAGACATCCACAGGGCGCCCCACCGGAGTGGTGCACCGCGCACAGTCTAGCGGTTGCGGCAGCACGCCGAGGCGCAGCCATGCGCTGCCGTTGTGTGGCTACGCCGCCGTGTGCCGAGGCTCGTGCGTCGGCCGGCGGAGTGTCCTGTGCGGTGACGTGCGCCGACCAGCTGTGCGCCTGTACGGCGGGTGATACCGCGGGCCACGGAGTTGTTGGCCCAGGCGTATCCGATGCAGATGAGCAGAGCGCCATCGGCTCCGTACGCGGGGTTCCGGCGGAGGCGGTGTGTTTCATCCAGGGTGGAGAATCCGGATTCGCTGTCCTGGCGGAACCCGATGAGGCGTTCACCGGCCTCTGAGCCCGGCGGAATGATTCGAAGGCGCTCCGTCCTGTCAGACCTCATGCGCTTTGTTCCTGGATCCGGCGATCCATCTTTCCGAGTTTCGTCAACCGGAATCCTTTCCATGTGTGGACGGTTTCGGCAGGACATCTCAAGCATGTCGGCACCGTCGACTGTCTCGTGCTCCCAGATCCGCGAGGGCACCCACCCGAGGCGGACGAGGTGGGCATCGGTATCCGCGTCCCGCCGAAACGCTGGGCTCGAGCTTCTCCCGCCACCACTCCCCGTTGTGCACCGGAGCGTGCAGGTGCTGGGACACGGGTGCCAGAAGCAACCCAACTGCTTGGGCCGGCTGCTCACCCGGTGGCGGCGGCTCACCCGACACCGTTGCCACTGCTGGCAGCCCGTTCAAGCTGCCTTCCGCAACCGCCGGGAGGGCCGGTCGTCGCCGGTTCACTGCACGCGCGGCCCGGTGACGAGGTCACCGTTCTCGTCGTAGGGCCAGGCGTTGGCGATGCATCCGTGCAGGCCCTTGATCTGCTGCATCATCACGGGGGCCAGTCGGCCGGGGCCCGCGCAGGTCCTGTGCGTGTAGCCCAGGAAGTGCCCCATCTCGTGGTTGATGATCAGCGCCCGGTAGTCATGGATCGGACCGTCGAAGGTGGGCGAGCCCTTGACCCAGCGCTTGAGGTTCACCACCACCCCACCGGGGACCTCGCAGTTGTATTCGCCTTCGGTGTCCTGCTTGATGCCCGCCCAGCACACCGCGTCCGCCGTCCCCGGTGTCGCGATCGTCACCGTGAGGTCGTGGGGCTGTCCCGCGCTCACCAACTGGAACGCGTGGGCCGGGTTGTGGGTCCAGCCCCGGGGGGCGGCGAGTATGTCGGCGATCTCGTCCGCCGCTTGATCCGGCGAGATGTCGAGGCCGGTCTCGACCCTCACCACGTACCGCAGTGGACGCGGACCGTGACCGACCTTCGCGCCACTGGCCTGCGCGGTGACGAACGTGCCGGCGCCCGTCGAGGGGACGTCGATCTCGGTGGGCGTCGGGGTCGGGGTCGGGGTGGGCGTCGGAGTGGGAGTGGGAGTGGGCGTGGGCGTGGGGCTGGGGGTGGTGGGTGCCACGCTCCGCCGGTGCTGCGCACCGCTCGACGCGTCGCTTCGCCCACCGTCCAGGAAGAACGCAGCGGAGCCGAGCAGGCCCGCGGCCACCAGCGTGCCGACCAGGTACCTCCGGCCCCGGCGGGGCGGACGGCCCCGGCGGCGCGGACGGCCCCGGCGGTGCGAGGACCCGCGGGGCGCGGACTGGTGACGGCCACCGCCGTGGGAGGCCACGGCGCTGCCCGTGGGCGATGCGTATTCCCGCTGTGGTGCCGAATGCATGGCAACTCAAACTGGTTATCTCAGATGATGGCCATGAGTTCGAATAATCACGAACCGATAACGAGCGGCCGCTCGGTCGGTTCGACGGGGTTGCCCGCCCGGCGACCCGCCGATGTGACCCTTCTGTAACGGCTCCCGAGAGGGGCTCTTCCGCAGGCCGGCGACCGAACGCGATCTGCTTACACTGTCGAAGTGCCACGAGTCCTTATTGTCGAAGATGACCCAGATGTTCGTAAGGCCGTTCAGTTGGGGCTGCGACACCAGGGGCATGACGTCTTCGCTGCCGGAACGGGTGAAGAGGGATTGGAACAGCTCCACCCCTTCCATCCGGACGTCGTCGTACTCGACCTCATGTTGCCCGGCATGTCCGGCCTCGACGTATGCCGGCGGATCAGGGATCGCGACCAGGTGCCGATCATCATGGTGACCGCCAAGGGCGACGACATCGACGTGGTCGTGGGCCTGGAGGCCGGCGCGGACGACTACGTGGTCAAGCCCGTGCAGGCCCGGGTGCTCGACGCGCGAATACGGGCCGTACTGCGCAGGCAGGACGCGTCGGTCTCCGACGCCGTCCGGCCCAGGGCGGAGTCGCACGGCGAGCTGGTCATCGACCGGGCCGGGCTCGTGGTGACACACCGTGGTGAAACGGTCGCACTCGCGCCCTCCGAGCTTCGGCTGCTGCTGACCCTGTCGGCCTCTCCCGGACAGGTGTTCAGCCGCCAGCAGCTGCTGGAAGCGGTCTGGGAGCACAGCTACTACGGTGACATACGGCTCGTGGACGCCTGTGTGAAGCGATTGCGCGGCAAGCTCGGTGAGCTGGGCGGGGATCCCCGGTACATCCAGACCGTACGCGGCTTCGGTTACCGCTTCGGTTCGCCGTGAGCGGCCGCAGATCCGTAGGGACACGCAGACACGTACCCAAGCGCGAGGCCGTCGCAGCCGGGCAGGGCCCCAGGCCGGCGAGGTTTCATCGGGCGGTCCTGGCGAAGGTCCCGCTCCCGCTTCGGGGCCTGCGCCCCCGCCTGGTGGTGGCCTTCCTCCTGGTGGCCGTGGCCAGTGCCCTGAGCACCGGAGCCGTCGCCTTCCGGGAGGCGCGCACCGGGGTGCTGCAGCAGAGCCAGGACTCCGTCATCCGGCAGTTCCGGACCAGCGTCGACGCCGCGGGCGTCCGCGTTCCCACGGTGCCGAGCGACGCGCACGCGCAGAAAGTCCTGCAGAAAGCGGTGCAGCAGGTACTTCGCGCCAACCAGTCACAAGGATGGCGCGTACTGGCCACGTACGGCAGCGTCCGCGCCTACGCGCCGAGTGCCGACTTCGACAAGCTCAGCCCGGAACTGCGCCGGTCCGTGGACACCAAACGCGCCGCTGTGTTCCAGCGGGTGAACGACGACGGGCATCCCTACCTCGTCGTCGGAATGCCGGTCACGTACAACAGCGGTGAAGGCAAGGAGTCCAGGCTCTCGGGGATGGTGATGTACCTGGTGGTGCCGCAGAACACCGAACAGGCCTATGTCGAAGCGATGGTCAACGCCATCAAGCAGGCCACCCTGGTGGCACTGGGCCTCGCCGTCGTCCTGGCGCTGCTGGCCGCGAGCGGCGTACTCCGTCCCGTACGGGCGTTGCGCCGTGCGACACGTCGCATGGCCGAGGGGCACCTCGACGTCCGGCTGGCCGTGAACGGTTCCGACGAACTGGCCGACCTCTCGCGGTCCTTCAACCACACGGCGGCAGCCCTGGAGCTTTCGGTCGCGGAGTTGCGCCGCCTGGAGGCCCAGGCGCGCCGCTTCGTCGCGGACGTCTCCCACGAACTGCGGACGCCGCTGGCGGCGATGTCAGCGGTGACCGACGTGCTGGACGCGAACGCGCTGCACTTGAACCGGGATACAGGCGAGGCGGTGCGGCTCGTCAGTGAGGGAACCAGTCGGCTGAGCGTGCTGGTGAACGACCTGATGGAGATCTCCCGCTTCGACGCGGGCGCGGCCGAACTCAGCCTGGACGAGATCGACCTGGCCGAGTTCGTACAGCACACCCTCGCCGCTCGGGGGTGGCAGACCCACGTGGAGACCCGACTGCCCCGACCGGGCGTGCTCCGGACGCGCGTGGACCCGCGCCGGCTCGACGTGGTGATGGCCAATCTGGTCGGCAACGCGCTGCGGCACGGGGCGCCGCCGGTGCGGCTGACCATGGGCGTGAGAGAGGAGCGAGCGGACGTGGCGTGGGCCGTCATCGAAGTGACCGACAACGGACCGGGCATCGCCGAGGAAGCCATGCCGCACATCTTCGAGCGCTTCTACAAGGCGAGTACCACACGGACCAGAAGCGAGAGCAGCGGACTGGGCCTGGCCATCACGGCGGAGAACGTGCACCTGCACGGAGGACGCATCAGCGCCGCCAACCTTCCCGGGGGCGGAGCGGCGTTCACGGTCGAACTCCCCCTGCAGCGCGACATCACAGCCGCCGACCACGACTCCACCTCGGGTGCCCGGTGAAGGGCTCGCGCGTGACGGCGCTGCTGGCGGGGCTCGCGGCCGCGCTCACGCTGACGGCGTGCGGAGTACCCCCGTCCGACGTCATCGAGGCCGGCGAACCGGCGAGCGGCATGTTCTCCCCCAGTCCGAAGCCCTCGGTGCCGGTCGTCGTCTCCCTCTATTTCCTGGACGGCGGTGATCTGACGGCCTATCCCCGCACGATCGGCGATCCTACGGACCTCGGTACCGTCGTGGGCCGGCTGTTCGACGGACCGACGACAAGCGAGGCCGTGACGGCCACCACGGAGCTGCCCCGCCTGACGGATACACCGGACGTGACGGCCGACAGCGGCAACGGCGTCTCCATCAAGCTCCCCCATGATGTCGCTCCCCTCAGCCATCCGGCCATGCTGCAGTTGGCGTGCACGGTGGCTCACGTGAGCGGGTCGTTCGTCGCACTGCCCGCGGAAGCGCATCGGGACGGCGCCCTTGCGGCTCCTCCCGGCAAAGCACAACGGTCCCCCGCACACACGAGCGTCCATGTGCTCGGGGACGGATGGACGATGACGCAGTCGGCGGACTCGTGTCCCGACGCTCCGCAGCCGTAGGAGGAGCCCGGGCACTGCCCCGGTACTGGCAGAGATCATTGTTCGACTGGTCCGTATCCGTCCCTCGTGCTCTCGGATCCGTCCCGGTTCGTAGTGGTCGTCTCGGGCGATGAGCCCGTGAGCAGTCGAGCGATGCAGACGGGGCACGGGATTCTGCGCCGCAGCTTTGGGGGCGTCGCACGTCATCAGGCCCGGGCTGCGACGACGGAATTTCCCTCGGATCCCACGAAGGCGGGACAGGGCGGCGCGCCCGTCGAGCGTTGCGCACCGCGCACAGCCCGGCGGGTGACGTTCCGGACGTTCCGGCGGTCGGTGGGTTGATCCAGTTGCGTGGCACCCTCCGAGGCACATGGCACCCTCACCCTCCGAGGAGATCTTGACGTGGTCCCGCGCCGCGCATAGCGTCGCAGGGAACTGAGCGGGCGCTTAGCCCCGCGCACGACAGTGCGACGGCGCAGACAGCGTCACCGCACGACAGGAGGGCGACCCGTGCCGCACCCCCGTTCCGCCTCCTCCGCCCTCAGCGCGCTCACCGCGCCCGGTGCCCCCTTTGCCACAGTCGACGGGGTGTACGTGTCCGGGCCGCGGACGCTGCGGGAGTTCGTCGAGGCCACCTGGGCGTTCGGGGAGCGGCCGTTCCTCGTGGGGGAGAGCGGGACGTACACGTACGGGGAGTTCTTCGCGGCCGCGTCCGCGCTCGCGCGGCGGTTCACCGAGGAGTACGGGCTGCGGCCCGGCGACCGGGCCGTGGTCGGGATGCGCAACCACCCCGAGTGGCAGATCGCCTTCTGGGCCACGCAGCTGGCCGGCCTGGTGGCCGTGCCGCTGAACGCCTGGTGGACCGCGGAGGAGTTCGCGTACGCGCTCGACGACTGCGAGCCCCGCGTCCTGCTCGTCGACGGGGAGCGGCTGGAGAGGGTCGGGGCGTGGGCGCGCGGGCGGGTGCCCGTGGTCGTGTTCCACCATGACGGGCCCGTGGGCGACGGCGTCGTACGGTACGAGGACCTGCCCGAGGCCCACCCGGACCCCGCCGCCGCGCCGCCCGACGTCGACGTACGCCCCGAGGACGACGCCACCATCATCTACACGTCGGGCACCACGGGCCGGCCCAAGGGCGCCGTCGCCACCCATCTCGCCCAGGCAGGGGCCGCGATGAACCCCCGGTACACCGCCGCCGCCTCCGCACTCGCACGGGGCGTGATCCCGGGGCAGGGGCCCGCGCCCGTCTGCCTGATGACCTTTCCGTTCTTCCATGTGGCGGCCTTCACGACGGTGTACTCGGTGATGGCCGTCGGCGGGACGCTCGTCCTCATGCGGAAGTGGGACGCGGACGAGGCGCTCGCGCTGATCGAGAAGCACGGGGTCACGCACTACTCCGGGGTGCCCACCACCGCGCTCCAGTTGCTCGGTGCCGCCGAGCGGCAAGGGGCGGCCCTGGAGACCCTCACGCATCTCAACACCGGCGGTGCCGCCGCCCCGCCGGATCTCGTCGGGCGGCTCACGGCCCGGTACGGGCAGCGGATCGAGCCCCGCAACGGCTACGGTCTGACGGAGACGAGCGGAGGCGTGACGGCGAACTTCGGCGTCGAGTGCCGGGAGTTCCCGGACAGTGTCGGGCGCCCGACCCCGGCCACCGAGGTCCGGATCGCCGGGCCGGCCGGCGAGGTGCTCCCGGAGGGCGAGGTCGGCGAGCTCTGGCTCCGCGGGCAGTCGCTGGTGCGCGGGTACTGGCGCGACCCCGAGGCCACGGCGGCCGCGTTCACGGAGGACGGCTGGTTCCGGACCGGCGACCTCGCGACCGAACGGGACGGCGGCCGGATCTCGATCGTCGACCGCGTCAAGGACGTCGTCATCCGTGGCGGGGAGAACGTGTACTGCGTCGAGGTGGAGGCCGTCCTGCACGGCCATCCGGACGTCGCCGACGCGGCCGTCCTCGGCGTGCCGCACCCCGTCCTCGGCGAGGAGGTCGCGACGGTGGTCCAGCTGCGGCCCGGCGCCGCCGTCACCCCCGACGAGCTGCGGGCGCATGTCGCGAAGAGCCTCGCGGCCTTCAAGGTGCCGGCCCATGTCGTCGTACGGGACGAGCCGCTGCCCCGCAATCCCACCGGGAAGATCCTCAAGCGGGAGCTCAGGGGTCCGCTGGAGGAGCAGGTCAGGTGCTAGCAGCGGCAGGCCGGGGCCGAGCCGGACCGGGGCTCAGGAGGCTCAGGTACGCGTGACACGCACGCGATAGGTCCCCTCCAGGCTTTCCGACAGCACCGTGATCTGGATCCCGTGGCGCCCGTCCGTGAACGACTCTCCCGGCCGGTACGGCGCGTCCGAGAGCTCGGCGTGCACATTGGGCCGCCGCGTGCAGCCGCCGCTGTCCTGGTCGCTGTCGGAGACGCGCACCGGCCCCTGCCCGGTGTCGATGTCCGTCTCGACGCGGTAGACGAGGACCCCCGGCTCGCAGACCGCCTCGTCGTTCCCCTCCCGGGTGCGGACCTCCACGGCGTAACCGGCGTCCGTGCCGGTCGGCACGACGACGAGCTTGCGGCCGCCCGTGGTGGCGAGCGGCGTGAGGTCGTACTCGGCCGCCCCACTCGCCGAGACGCAGCCGACCTGGTCGTTGTCGAGCCAGCCGAGCTTCCACTTGTGCCAGCCCAGCAGATCGTTGTTGGCGCCCCAGTCCTCGGACATGATGTCCCAGTGGCCGACGGCGCCGCCGCCCTCCGAGGTGTAGAGGTCGGGCAGGCCGAAGACATGGCCGTTCTCGTGCGGGAGCACCCGGAAGCCGGTCTCGTCGTACGTCCCGGACCCGTCGTCCTGGCGGCTGTAGACGAACGAGGTGTTGGCGAGCGGCACACCGTCCGCGTGCGGCGCCTCGTTGTTCCCGGAGAACGTCACGGACAGGACGGTGTCCAGCGCGGACGGGCCGGCGTTCGGCGTGACGAGGACGTTGACCAGGTCGTACGCGCTGAAGTCCACGTGCGGGTCGGCCGTGGTCACCAAGTCCTGCACCAGCTGCCGATAGCCCGGCTCGTACGGCGCGCCGCGCTCTATCCCGTACGCCGCGAAGGGCAGCGGCATCCGCAGCCAGTCCGGCAGCGGGGCCTCGGGGCGGTAGAGGAGGCGCCCGTACGAGCTGGTCGCGAACCACTGCTGGGTCTGCGGGAAGAACTCCTCGTAACGCTCGCGCGCCGTGCCCTCGCCCTCCGCGTCCGGGAAGTCGATCATGATGTTGAGGGCGCGGACCTCGCCCGTGGAGCGCACGTAACCGGTCGGGGTGGGCATGCCCTCGGACATCTGCACGCCGGGGGTGGTCGCGATACGGCACGGGCCGAGCGCCGATTCCTCGGCCGTTGCCACCGGGCCGGCCGAAGCCCGCGAAGGGCCCGGAAGCATGGAGCTCGCCGAGGTCAGGGCGGCAAGGGCAAGAGCGGCGACCGCGCCGAGGACGCCCTGTCTGCGTATCCGGTGGCGGGTCTGCTGCATGCGGTCGCCTTCGGGTCCGCGGCAGCCGGCCGGTCCTCGGCTGCGCTCCGTTTGATCAGCGTGATTCGGGCGCGGGGCGGGCGCTCGCCGGGTGAGCCGATCGTGGGACGCGCCGAGGAAAGGGGAGCCGGCGGGAGGGGGACAGGAACCCGAGGGCTGTGAGGCAGGTCACCCGAGATTTCCGGGGCGAGGCGAAATAACCGGGGACGGACTCCCCGTTTGCAGGAGGGTCCCCCCGAAACGGGGAGTCCGTCCCCGGATCTTGTCCGGCCGGGTCGGAGACCGCAACGTAGACCCATGATCGACGCCATGAGAGGGAGTGGAGCCGTGAGCCCCGCCACCGCCACCTCCACCGACACCGCAGGGCGCCGTGCCCAGCGGCCGCGCGCGGACGCGCTGCGCAACCGGGAGCGGATCGTGTCGGCGGCCCGCGAGATGTTCGTCGAGTTCGGCCCCGACGTGCCGCTCGACGAGGTCGCCCGCCGCGCCGGCGTCGGCAATGCCACCCTCTACCGGAACTTCGCCGACCGGGCCGCCCTCGTCCACGAGGTCGTCCTGGCCGTCCTGAGCCGAACCACGGACCGGGCGGAGGAAGCGGCCGCCGAGGAGGAGGACCCCTTCGCCGCCCTGAGCCGTTTCACCCACGCGGCCGCCGACGAGCGGATCGGCGCGCTGTGCCCGATCCTCTCCGGCGGCTTCGACAAGGACCATCCCGAACTCTGCGACGAGCGCGATCGGCTCGAAGAGGCCGTCCATGGCCTCGTCGACCGGGCCCAGACAGCGGGGCGGCTCCGCTCCGACATCGCCGTCGGAGACCTGTTGGTCGCGCTGACCCAGCTCACCCGGCCGCTGCCCGGCATCGCGTGCCCGGACATCGACCAGTACACCCATCGCCATCTGCAGTTGCTGCTGGACGGACTCGAGGCGCCCGCGCGCTCGGAGCTGCCCGGTACGGCCGCGACCCTGGAGGACCTGCGGCGCCATCCGTGACCAGCACGCCGTCATCCGCATACCCGACCCGTCATCCGCAGTCCGTGATCCGAAACCCGTAGTCCGCACTTCGCGATCCGACATCCGTAATCCGGAAGCACTTACGCCCGGTGCCCGACACCGACTCGTCCGCGCGCGCCGGTACCGACGACCGTTTTTCACGCTTACGCACCCCTAGGTGGCCACACCCATGTCAAAAACCGCCCAGACGCAGCTCCCGCTCTCCGCGGGTCCTGATCCGAGCCGCTGGAAGGCCCTGGTCTTCATAGCCCTGGCCCAGCTGATGGTCGTGCTCGACGCGACCATCGTGAACATCGCGCTGCCGTCCGCCCAGCAGGACCTGGGTATCTCGGACGGCAACCGGCAGTGGGTCATCACCGCCTACGCCCTCGCCTTCGGCGGACTGCTGCTCTTCGGCGGACGCATCGCCGACCTGTGGGGCCGCAAGCGCACCTTCGTCGTCGGTCTGCTCGGCTTCGCCGCCGCGTCCGCCGTCGGCGGCGCGGCCACGGGTGAGGCCATGCTGCTCGGTTCGCGCGCGCTCCAGGGCGCCTTCGGCGCGCTGCTCGCTCCGGCTGCGCTCTCGCTGCTCGCCGTGACGTTCACCGACGCCAAGGAGCGGGCGAAGGCCTTCGGCATCTTCGGCGCTATCGCCGGTGGCGGTGGCGCCGTCGGTCTGATCCTCGGTGGTTTCCTCACCGAGTACCTCGACTGGCGCTGGACGTTCTACGTCAACATCCCCTTTGCCGTCGTCGCGGCCGCGGGCGCGTACTTCGTGATCCGCGAGCCGGCCGGCGGCCGCAACCGCTCGCCGCTCGACATCCCCGGCGTCATCCTCTCCACCCTCGGCCTGGTGGCCCTGGTGTACGGATTCACGCGTGCCGAGGCGGACGGCTGGTCGGACTCCATGACCATCGGTCTCTTCGTCGCTTCGGCGGTCCTGCTCGCGGCCTTCGTGTTCACCGAGTCCAAGGTCCGCTCGCCGCTGCTGCCGCTGCGCGTCCTGACCGAGCGCAACCGCGGCGGTGTCTACCTCTCGCTGGGGCTCGCCATCATCGCGATGTTCGGCCTCTTCCTCTTCCTCACGTACTACCTGCAGGTCGTGAAGGGGTACTCGCCGGTCAAGACGGGCTTCGCCTTCCTCCCGATGATCGTGGGCATGATCACGGGCTCGACGCAGATCGGCGCCCGGCTGATGACCCGCGTCCCGCCCCGGCGGCTCATGGGGCCCGGCTTCCTGGTCGCCGCGACGGGCATGCTGCTGCTGACGCAGCTCGAGATCGGCTCGTCGTACGCCGGACTGATCCTGCCGGCGCAGCTGCTGCTCGGCCTCGGCATGGGTACGGCCTTCATGCCGGCCATGTCGCTGTCCACGCACGGCGTCGAGGCGCGGGACGCGGGCGTCGCCTCCGCGATGGTGAACACCTCGCAGCAGGTCGGCGGCGCGATCGGTACGGCCCTGCTGAACACGATCGCCGCCTCCGCGACCACCTCGTACATCGCCGCGCACGCGGCGGGCGCGACCGGCCCCCAGGCGCAGCAGACGCTGCAGATGCAGGGCCTGGTGCACGGCTACGCCAGCGCCATCTGGTGGGCCGTCGGCATCCTGGTGGCGGCTTCGGCCATCGCGTTCACCTTCATCAACAGCGGGCGGCCGGGGACCGGCGCGGTGGCGTCGTCCGCGGACGGCGCCGGTGAGGGTGCCGAGGACGAGGTGAGGGTCCCGGTCATCGCGCACTGAGCGCGCGGCCGGGGGCCGGGGCCGACGTCCAGGGCTTATGGCCAGGGCCGACGTTCAGGTCGGAGGTCGGTCGGAGGTCGGGCTGACGTCAGGCCGACGCCCAGGTCACTGTGCGGGGGAGCGGGGCTCCACCCGGATCCGGATCCACCGGACCCCGGGCGGAGCCCCGCTCCATGCGCCAGGAAGGGCGGCGGCTCAGCGCAGCCAGGGAAGGTCCGCGCCCGCGCAGTCCGGCTCGAGACTCTCGACCATGGTGCGGGTGATCTCGCCCAGCTGGCGCACCTGTTCCGGCGTGAGCCGGTCGAAGATCGCCTGCCGTACGGCGGTGACATGGCCCGGCGCCGCCTTCTGCAGGACCTCGTACCCCTTGTCCGTCAGGTACGCGTTCTGGCCCCGCTTGTCGGAGGGGCAGTCCTCGCGGTGCACCCAGCCGTTCTTCTCCAGGCGCGCGATCGCGTGTGAGAGCCGGGACCGGGTGATCTTGGCGTCCTTGGCCAGCTCGGTCATGCGCCGGCGGCGCCGCGGTGCCTCGGCGAGCTGGACGAGCAGGCCGTAATAGATGTGCGGCATCCCCGCGTCCCGCTGGAGCTGGCGGTCGAGAGTGTCCTCGAGGAGGGTGGTCGCCTGGAGGTACGAACGCCACACGCGCTGCTCCTCCGCGCTGAGCCAGCGGGAGTCGCCCGCGTCGTTCGCCGTAGTCATGCGTCCACTGTACGAGCCCGTCCTTGAAAGTTGAACAAGATGCGCCTAACCTGTCCCTCGGCATGAACTTGAATGTTCAAGAAGATTCGCTCGAGGCCCGGGAGGCTCCTGTGGGTGCGGACGTGTACGCGGAGCGGATGCCCGCCCTCTACCTCTCGCACGGCGCACCGCCTCTCGCCGACGACCCGGTATGGACCGGCCAGCTCGCCGCGTGGTCCGCGGATCTGCCGAGGCCCACGGCCATCCTGATGATCTCCGCCCACTGGGAGGAGGCCCCGCTCGCGCTCGGCGCGACCGAGCCCGTGCCGCTCGTGTACGACTTCTGGGGCTTCCCCGAGCACTACTACCGGGTGCGGTACGAGGCCCCGGGTGCGCCCGCGCTGGCCGAGTCCGTACGGAAGCTGCTGCGCGGCGCAGGTACGCCTGTCCAGGACATCCCGGACCGCGGTCTCGACCACGGCGCGTACGTCCCGCTCGTCGAGATGTTCCCCGGCGCGGATGTCCCCGTGCTGCAGGTCTCCATGCCGACGCTCGACCCGCAGCGGCTGCTGGAGATCGGACGCAGGCTCGCTCCGCTGCGCGACGAGGGCGTGCTGATCATCGGCAGCGGCTTCTTCACCCACAACCTGGCGGCGCTGCGGCAGGCGGGCGGCGGCATACCCGGCTGGTCCGCCGAGTTCGACGACTGGGGGCAGCGGGCGCTGGCCGCCGGCGACGTGGACGCCCTGCTGGACTTCGAGCACAAGGCGCCGGCGGGCAGGCTGGCCCATCCGCGGACCGAGCACTTCGCTCCGCTGTTCGTGACACTGGGAGCGGCGGACGCCTCCGGGGAACTGGACCGGGGGCGGAGCGTCATCGACGGGTTCTGGATGGGGCTGGCCAAGCGGTCGGTCCAGTTCGGTTAGGTCCGTGTCCGGTCGGTCCCTGTCCGGCGCTCGGGTGGCGCCGTGCCGGGTCGGCCCAGCTTCTTCTCGTACCAGGCCACGTCCCAGTAGCGGCCGAACTTTCGGCCCACCTCCGCGTACGTTCCGACGTGCCGGAAGCCGAAGCGCTCATGGAGCCCGATCGAGGCCTCGTTCGGAAGGGCGATGCCGGCATAGGCGCGGTGCAGGTCCTCGTCCGCGAGGGCGGCGAAGAGCGCGTCGTAGAGGAGTGTGCCGATGCCGCGGCCCACGGCGTCGGCCGCGAGATAGACGCTGACCTCGACGGATGTGGCGTACGCGGGCTTCGGGCGGAACGCGCTGCTGGTCGCGTAACCCAGAATTCGGTCAGAACGGACATCCCGAGCAACCAGAAGGCGGTGCGGGCCGTCTTCAGGGTGGGAGTGCAGCCACGGGCGGCGCTGCTCGGGCGTGAACGCGGCGGTGTCGAAGGTCACGGCCGTCTCGCGCACGTAGTGGTTGTAGAGCTCGGTGAGGGCCGGGAGATCGGCCTCCGAGCCCGCTCTGACCTGCACCTCTGTGTGCTTCGGCAGCATCCGTCCTCCCAAGTGGCGGCACAGGGTACTGCAAGATCACAAAAAACCCTGCACTCCTGGGAATTCTGTCCGGATTCCAGTCGTTGTTTCCCTCGGATGCAGGGCACCTGGAAGACCCTGAAGGGTGTCGCGACCTACTCAGCAAGGGAGCACGCATGGCAACCCGTGCCGTCGCCCGTCGTCAGTCCGCCGCCAATGGGGCCGGTTCCGATGGGGCACGCAGTGTTCGCGCCGCGAGCGGGGAGATCGCCGACCGCGACCTGGTCGGTATGTATCTCGACGAGATCGCGCGCACGCCGCTGCTCGACGCCGCCAAGGAGGTCGAGCTCTCCCAGACCATCGAGGCCGGGGTGTACGCCAGGCAGATCCTCGAAGGCGAGGTGGAGAGCGAGGCGGGCGGTGCCACACGCGAGGAGCTGGAGGCACTGGTCCGCGAGGGCGAGGGCGCCAAGGACATCTTCATCAAGTCGAATCTGCGCCTGGTGGTGGCCGTCGCGCGCCGCTATCCGCGCAGCGGGCTCCCGTTGCTGGACCTGATCCAGGAGGGCAACGCCGGTCTCGTGCGCGCGGTGGAGAAGTTCGACTACGCGAAGGGCTTCAAGTTCTCGACGTACGCCACTTGGTGGATCCGTCAGGCCATCACCCGCTCCATAGCCGATCAGTCGCGCACGATCCGGCTGCCCGTCCACCTGGTGGAGGAGCTGGGCCGGATCCGCCGTGTCCAGCGCGAGTTCAACCGCGAGCACGGGCGCGAGCCCGAGCCGGCCGAGGTGGCCGAGGAGCTGGGCTCGACGCCGGAGCGGATCATCGATGTGCTCGACTGGGCCCGTGACCCGGTCTCGCTGAACATGGCGGTGGACGACGGCGGAGAGACGCAGTTCGGCGATCTGCTGGAGGACACCTCCGCGGTGTCGCCGGAGCAGTCCGTGATGACACTTCTGCGCAGCGAGGAGCTCGACGACCTGATCGACAAGCTCGACCACCGGACCGCCTCCATCATCCGTATGCGGTACGGCATCGAGGACGGCCGCGAGCGCACGCTGACGGAGGTCGGCAAGGAGCACGGTCTGACGCGTGAGCGCATCCGGCAGATCGAGAAGCACGCGCTGCTGGAGCTGAAGCGCATGGCGCGCGACACGGGCTTCGACGCGGCGGCGTAGGATCAGGCGTGGCCAGGCCTGATGAGGTGGGGGCTCGCCCCACCCTCCCAGAGCGGACCCCGGCACCCTCCCCCCCCGGTGTCGGGGTCCTTCATGCGCGCGGTGGGCCGGCGGCGTCAGATGTGCTCGGGCCCGCGGTGCGAGACGTGCTCCGCCTTCCGGCTGTGCTCTCCGGGCTTCCCGTGCCGGCCGTCCCGGCTGTCCCGGCCGCGCTCCGCGCGCTCGCCGCGCGGGTGAGGCGGTCACCCAGGGACGCGAGGTGGTCGCGGAGCGACGGCGGCCCGTGGACCGTGAACGCGCAGTCGACCATGGCCAGTCGGAGTGCCAGCCACTCCAGGGAGTCCTGCGAGCGGGTCCGGAGGCGGCAGCTGTCCGGGCCCGTCGGCTCGGGCGTGCCCAGATAGTCGGGGAGGCGGCCGGAGACGGACTCCGCCGACGCCTCGAAGCTCACGTCCAGCGCGAGCTCCGGCTGATTGCGGGACATGGAGTGCGACAGGAGCTTTGCGGCGTCCCAGCCCTCAGGGACCTCGCGCGGTGTGAACCGCGCGCCTGTCGGGAACGGCTCGCCGACCCGGTCGACCCGGAAGGTACGCCAGTCGTCGCGCACGAGGTCGTACGCGACCAGGTACCACCGCCGCCCGGTCGAGACCAGCCGGTACGGCTCGACCTGCCGCTTCGTCTCCGTGCCGTCGCCGGAGCGGTAGTCGAAGCGCAGCCGCTCGCGGCCGGTCACGGTCGCCGCGATGGCGGTGAGGGTGTGCGGGTCGACGGTCGCTCCGTCGCCGCGGGTGAGCGGGATCGTCGCGTTCTGGAGGGAGGAGACACGGTGTCGCAGTCGTGACGGCAGCACCTGCTCCAGCTTGGCCAGGGCCCGCACGGACGCCTCGTCCACGCCCTCGATGGCGTGGCCGGCCCCCGCCCGCAGCCCCACCGCGATCGCGACGGCCTCCTCGTCGTCGAGCAACAGCGGCGGCATCGCGGCACCCGCGACCAGCCGGTATCCGCCGACCGCGCCTCGCGTCGCCTCGACCGGATAGCCGAGGTCGCGCAGCCGGTCGATGTCCCGGCGGATGGTGCGCGGGCTGACCCGGAGCCGTTCGGCGAGCTCGCTGCCCGGCCACTCGCGCGGCGTCTGGAGCAAGGACAGCAGATTCAGCAGTCGTGCCGGGGTGTCTGTCATACGTTCCATACTGGCCACCTTCTAGGTCACGAGCTGGCCTATATCCCGCCTAGCTTCTCGGGCATGAGTTCCCCAGCCGCCGTACTGGATACGGCTTCCGACCCTGCCACCACTGCCGACCGGCGTCGCTGGACAGCCCTGGCCATCGTCATGACGGCGGCTTTCATGGACCTGGTGGACGTCACCATCGTCAACATCGCGATCCCGTCGATCGAGCACGATCTCGGCGCGTCGTTCGGCGCGATCCAGTGGATCACCGCTGGTTACGCGCTGGCGTTCGCCGCCGGCCTGATCACGGGTGGCCGACTCGGTGACATCTTCGGC
This sequence comes from Streptomyces sp. NPDC002133, assembly GCF_040296405.1. Lineage (NCBI taxonomy): Bacteria > Bacillati > Actinomycetota > Actinomycetes > Kitasatosporales > Streptomycetaceae > Streptomyces > Streptomyces sp. NPDC002133. Next base: position 28,831 of record NZ_JBEOXF010000046.1, read on the forward strand.
CGCAAGCGCCTGTTCCTGATCGGCATCACCGGCTTCACGCTCGCCTCCGCGCTGTGCGGCTTCGCGGTGGACGCCGAGATGCTCGTCGCCGCGCGGCTGCTGCAGGGCGCGATGGCCGCGATGATGGTGCCGCAGGTGCTCGCGATCATCCATGTGACGTTCCCGGCGCACGAACGCGGCAAGGTCTTCGGGATGTTCGGCGCGATCGTCGGGCTCGGGGCCGTCTCCGGCCCGCTGCTCGGCGCGCTGCTGACCCAGTGGAATCTGTTCGGCCTCGAGTGGCGGCCGATCTTCCTGATCAATCTGCCGGTCGGCATCGCGGGCGTCGTCCTCGGCCGGAAGTTCATCACCGAGTCCCGCGCCGAGAAGGCGCTCCGCCTCGACCTGGTCGGCGTAGCGCTGGTCACCACCGGTCTGCTGATGCTGATCTACCCGCTCACGCGCGGCCGTGAGCTGGACTGGCCGCTGTGGGGCCATCTGTGCATGGCGGGCAGCCCGTTGGTGTTCGCCGTGTTCGTGGCGTACGAGAAGTGGAAGACGCGCAGGGACGGTTCCCCGCTCGTGGAGCTGTCGCTGTTCAAGGTGAAGAGCTTCGCCGCCGGTATCGCGGTCCAGCTGACCTTCGGCGTGGTCATGGGCATCTTCTTCCTGGTCTGGACGCTGTACATGCAGATCGGCCTGGGCTGGAGCCCGCTCAGGGCGGGGCTCACCGGGGTGCCGTTCTCCATCGCCGTGTCGCTGGCGGCCGGGATGTCCGTCCAGAAGCTGGTGCCGCGCTTCGGGCGGAAGGTGCTGCAGGCAGGAGCGCTGACCATGGGGGCCGGCCTGCTGCTCTACATCTGGGAGGCCGGGCGGTACGGCACGGGGATCCACTCCTGGCAGATGATCGCGCCACTCGTGATCATGGGGCTCGGCATGGGGCTGATCGTGGCGCCGCTGACGGACGCGGTGCTGTCCGACGTGCCGCGCGAGCACGCCGGCTCGGCGTCCGGGCTGATCAACACGACGGCGCAGATGGGCAACGCGCTCGGTCTCGGACTGGTCTCGGTCGTCTTCTTCGGGGCGATCGACGAGCCGCTCGCACCGGTTGCCGTGGGCCCGGCGTTCGCGGACGCGTTCCAGAGCTCCCTGTGGTGGGTCGTCGCGGTGCTGGCGGCGATCTTCGTAGTGATGTTCGCGCTGCCGGCGCGGCCGAAGCAGCACATGGAGGGGGCCATGGAGTCCGTTCCTTCGGAGCCTCGCGCGGAGGAGGAGCGGGAGCCGATGCTCGCGTACTGAGCGCGTTGCGGTGCGGCCCGGGGAGCACGGGGGAAATTCGGGGGAGTACGAGGGAAGTGCGGGCGCGAGGCCCGGCGCAGGGGCCCGGCACGGGGCGTGTCCCCGGCGCCGGGCCTCTGTCTGTTCATGCCCGATAATTGCCCGAGTCTGTTTACTTCATGGAAATCGGGGCGTAGTCTTGCGTGAAACCACAGGTTCGGGCATGGAACGGACGTAAACCCACATGTACGCACCCGAGCGTCAGCAGCAGATCATCCGCCTCGCCCGCGAAGGCGGACGCGTCGATGTGCTGTCTCTCGCCGACGAGTTCCAGGTCACCGCCGAGACCATCCGGCGCGATCTGAAGGCCCTGGACCGGGCCGGGCTCGTGCGCCGGGTGCACGGCGGGGCCATCCCGGCCGGGCGGCTCGACTTCGAACCGGACCTCGCCGAGCGCGAGTCGACCGCCGCCGACGAGAAGGACCGCATCGCGCGGGCCGCGCTCGCCGAGCTGCCCGAGGACGGAAGCGTCATCCTCGACGCGGGTTCCACGGTGGCGCGACTGGCTGCCTCGTTCCCGCTGGAGTGCTCGCTCACGGTCGTCACCCACGCCCTGCCCGCCGCGGCAAGGCTCGCGGACCACCCCGGAATCGACCTGCATCTGGTGGGTGGCCGGGTCCGGCACCGTACGCGCGCCGCCGTCGACGCGTGGGCACTGCGGGCGTACGGGGAGATCCGCGCCGATGTCGTCTTCCTCGGCACGAACGGTTTCTCGCCGGGGGCCGGGCTGACCACGCCCGATCTGGCCGAGGCCGCCGTCAAGCGCGCGCTCGTCGCCGCGGCCCGGCGCGTGGTGCTGCTGGCCGACTCCGCCAAGTACGGCGAGGAGCACTTCGCCCGCTTCGCCGACCTCGCCGACGTCGATCTGCTCATCACGGACAGCGGGCTCAGCCCCGAGGATGCCGCGGCGATAGAGGCCGCGGGCACGGAAGTAGTACGCACATGATTCTCACCGTCACCCCGAACCCGTCGCTGGACCGGACGTACGAGATCCCGGGCCTGGAGCGCGGCGAAGTGCTGCGGGCCACCGGCGAACGCATGGACCCCGGCGGCAAGGGCGTCAACGTGTCCCGGGCGGTCGCGGCGGCCGGGCACCGCACGGTCGCGGTGATGCCGCTCGGCGGCGCTCCCGGCGCGCTGGTCGCGGATCTGCTGGCGGGACACGGGATCGAGGTGGCTCCGGTACCGGTGGCGGGCGCGACGCGGTCGAACGTCGCGCTCGCGGAGCCGGACGGGACGCTGACGAAGATCAACGCACCGGGCCCGCTGCTGACGGCCGACGAGTCGACGGCGCTGCTCGCGGCCGCCTCCGCCCACTCGCCCTCCGCGTCCTGGATCGCGTGCTGCGGCAGCCTGCCGCGGGGCCTGGAGCCCTCCTGGTACGCGGAGTTGGTGGCCCGGGCGCACGAGTCGGGTGCCCGGATCGCCCTGGACACCTCCGGACCGTCCCTGCTGTCGGCCCTGTCCGGCCGCCCCGACGTGGTCAAACCGAACACGGACGAACTCGCCGGGGCGGTCGGCAGACCTCTGACGACGGTGGGCGACGCGGTGAAGGCGGCGGAGGAACTGCGCTCGCTCGGGGCGGTCGCGGTGCTGGCGAGCCTGGGAGCGGACGGGCAGTTGCTCGTCTCCTCGGCCGGGACCTGGTTCGCGTCCGCCGCCGTCGCCGCCGATCGCATCCGCAGCAACGTCGGCGCCGGCGACGCGTCCCTGGCCGGCTTCCTGGCGGCGGGCGGCGAGGGGCCGGACGCCCTGGCCGCCGCGGTGGCGCACGGCGCGGCCGCCGTCCAACTCCCGGGCAGCGTGATGCCCACGCCGTCCGACCTCGATCCCGCCGCGGTCCTGGTGACCGCGGACGTCCCCCTCGACCGCGTACTCATGGAGCAAGGGAGCCCGCGATGAGCGACATGATCACCGCGGACCTGGTCGACCTCGACCTGGCCGCCGCAACGAAGGACGAGGCGGCCCGTTCGCTGGCCGAGCGCATGCGCGCACTCGGCCGCGTCACCGACCTCGACGGCTTCCTCGCCGACGTGGCCGCGCGCGAGGCCCAGATGCCGACGGGCCTCGACGGAGGCATCGGCATCCCGCACTGCCGCAGCACCCACGTCACCGACCCCACCCTGGCCTTCGGCCGCGCGCCCTCCGGAATCGACTTCGGCGCCCCGGACGGCCCGGCCGACCTGATCTTCCTCATAGCCGCCCCCGCGGGCGCCGACGACGCCCACCTCACCATCCTCTCCTCCCTCGCCCGCCGCCTCATGAACGAGGACTTCACCTCCGCCCTCCGCGCCACCCCCTCGCCGGCCACGGCCGCGGCCCTGATCAGCGGCGACATCGAGCCGGCTGAAGCGGTCGCGGGGGACGCGGAGACCGCGGGGGCCGCGACGGCCTACGCCACTGATGTCCTCGCCGGGCAGGAGCCCGGGAAGCCCGGCGTGAAGCCCGCGCTCGAGCCTGCGGCCGCGCGAGGCGCCGGAGGTCCGGCCGCACCGGCAGGCGCCGGCGCGGAGCCGGGCGACGCCGCTGTCGGCGGACCGGTGGTGTCCCCCGGTTCAGGGGACGGGCAGGGGCAGGGAGAGAAGCCCTTCCGCGTCGTCGCCGTCACCTCCTGCCCCACCGGCATCGCCCACACCTACATGGCCGCCGAGTCCCTCGAAAAGGCCGGCCACGCCGCGGGCGTCGAAGTCGCCGTCGAAACGCAGGGTTCCGCCGGGTTCACCCGGCTCGACCCGGCGGTCGTCGAGGCCGCGGACGGCGTGATCTTCGCGCACGACGTCCCCGTACGGGACAAGGAGCGGTTCGCCGGGAAGCCCACCGTCGACGTGGGCGTGAAGGCCGGTATCAACCGCCCCGCCGAACTCATCGCCGAGGTGCGCGAGAAGGCCGCCCGCGGTGAGGTGACCGACACCGCCCGGCCCACCCCCGTCGAGCGCGGCGGCGCGGCCGACGAGGGGTACGGCACGAAGCTCCGCAAGTGGCTGATGTCCGGCGTCAGTTACATGATCCCGTTCGTCGCCGCAGGCGGCCTCCTCATCGCCCTCGGGTTCGCCATCGGCGGTTACGAGATCACCGGCGCCAAGTCCGTCGCCGAGGTCTTCGCCTGGGGCGACCACACCAGCTGGGCCGCGCTCCTCTTCCAGATCGGCGGGCTCGCGTTCAGCTTCCTGATCCCCGTACTCGCCGGGTACATCGCCTACGGAATGGCCGACCGCCCCGGCCTCGTGCCGGGATTCGTCGGCGGGGCGATCGCCATCACGATCAAGGCGGGCTTCCTCGGCGGCCTGGTCGCCGGACTCCTCGCAGGCGCCGTCGTCCTCGCGATCCAGAAGGTCAGGGTGCCCGCCGTGCTGCGCGGCATCATGCCCGTCGTCGTGATCCCGCTGATCTCCTCGGTGATCGTCGGATTTCTGATGTTCCTGGTGATCGGCGAGCCGCTCGCCAGGCTCCAGCAGGGGCTCACCGACTGGCTGAACGGTCTCACCGGTGCCAATGCCATCATCCTCGGCGTCATCCTGGGCCTGATGATGTGCTTCGACCTGGGAGGCCCGCTCAACAAGGTCGCGTACACCTTCGCCGTCGGCGGTCTCGCCAACGCCACCGACGGCTCCCTCAAGGTGATGGCCGCGGTGATGGCCGCGGGCATGGTGCCGCCGCTGGCGATGGCGCTGGCCACGACGGTGCGCGGCAAGCTGTTCACGAAGGCCGAGCGGGAGAACGGCAAGGCGGCCTGGGTGCTGGGCGCTTCCTTCATCACGGAAGGCGCGATCCCGTTCGCCGCTGCGGACCCGCTGCGGGTCATCCCGTCGGTGATGGTGGGCGGCGCGGTCACCGGCGCGCTGTCGATGGCCTTCGAGTGCACACTGCGCGCACCGCACGGCGGCATCTTCGTGGTCCCGCTGATCGGCAACCCGTTCCTCTACCTGGTCGCCATCCTTGCGGGCACCGTCGTCAGCGCCGGCCTGGTCATCCTGCTGAAGGGCATGCGGAAGACCTCAGTGGTGAGCCCCGCGGCTCAGGAAGCCGCGGCCGAGAAGCCCACGGTGGTCGCCGCCGTCTGAGCCCTCGCCCCGACGGCCCGTCGGTCAGCGCACCCGCGCGCGGAGCTCCATCGCCCCGCGCGCGGTGCGCTCGTCGGCGTAGACCTCGCACATGTGGCGGCCGTCGGGCGTTGCCGTGTGCTCCACCTCCCACAGGCTCAGCTCGGTGCCGTCGAGCAGCAGGAACGCGTGCTCGTAGAGCGTGAATCCCGAGCCCCGGTCGTCGATCGGGCACTGACGGCCGAACGCCTGGCCGATGTGGTGCGCGAACGCCGACCGCAGCAGCCGGGCCGTGTCCTCGCCCGGCCGGTCCGGGTTCTCGGCACGGCGCAGGAGACGGCGGGCGTGGTCCGGGGAGTTGTCGGGGACGTACGTGCGCGCGGGGGCCGCCGGGGGAGTGGCCAGCAGTCGGCCGAGCAGCTCCAGATCGGCCTCGAGGTCGGGCTCGGGCTCGAGGCCGGGATCCGAGCCCGGCTCCGCGTCGAGCAATGCTGCGAGACCGTCCGTCTGCGCACGATCCGGCCGCTCCGGATGCCGTGCCCGCAGCCGGGACGCGGCGAGCCGTGCCTCCCCCTCCTCCGCATACAGCTCGTGCTGCTCGGCACCGTCCCGGCCGGAGTTGTGCACCAGCTCCCAGAGGGTGACGGCGGAGCCGTCGGCCAGCAGGTACGCATGCCGGTAGGTGGTGCGGTGCAGGGCCGCGCTGTGGTGCGAGGAGTGCAGCGAGCTGGCGTGCGCCAGCGCGGATTCGAGCCGCTCGACCGTGGTGTCGGGCAGGTCGAAGGAGTTGAGTGCCCGACCCAGGAGCCGCTCGAGGTGCGTCTCGGTTGTCTCGTACGGATCGTTCAAGGTGGATCTCCGGATGTCCAGGCCGTTGCCACACGTCACTTGATGACTGCTTAACGTAGCCCCTGGGTCTGTCATCTCGTCCAGGGTTCGGGAAAACGAACGGGGCGTGCACAAAGTTTCCCCGCACCTTCGCGCACCCTCCCAACTCCCGTACACGGAAAGGGTGTCGGCCCGCCGAACGGGTGTCTCGTGTCAGCCGACGGAGGGCCCGTACAGCTCCTGGTACGAGGGGAAGTCGCCGCCCGGGCCGGTCACGGTGCGCGCCGCCCGCACGGCGCGCACGATCGCCCGTGTCACGACGTCCGCGCCCGCCGCGAGCACGGCGTTGAGGGCGAGCGGGTGAGGACCGAGCGGGTGTACGCCGGTGGCCAGGGTGAAGACCGTGTCGCCGTCGTTGAGGAGATGGACCGGGCGCACGGCGCGTGCGATGCCGTCATGCGCGGTGCCGGCAAGCTTCTGCGCCTGGGCGCGGGTCAGTTCGGCGTCGGTTGCGACGACGGCGAGGGTCGTGTTGAGCGGCGGCACGTCGTCCCTCTCGGCCGCCTGGGCGAGACGGCGCAGGGCCGCCGCGTGCACCTCGGGGGAGGGGAACGCGGGCCGCTCGCCGGTGAAGTACTGCCCGTACAGCACACCTGTGTCCGGATCGACCGCCGAGCCCGCGGCGTTGGCCACGACCAGCGCTGCGACCGTGGTCCCGCCGGGCAGCACGGTGCTCGCCGTGCCGACTCCGCCCTTGATGCGCCCCACCACCGCGCCCGTACCGGCGCCGACGTTGCCCTCCTCCACCGGTGCGCCCGGCTCCGTGCGTACCGCCGCCTCCACCGCCGCGCGACCGGTGGCCGCGTCCGGCCTGGCCCGCCATTCGCCGCCGCGGCCCAGGTCGAAGACGCAGGCGGCCGGGACGACCGGCACGACCTGCCAGGGCTCGCGGCTGACCGGAAACCCGCGCCCCTGCTCCTCCAGCCAGGCCATCACCCCGGATGCGGAGTCCAGCCCGTACGCGCTGCCGCCGGTCAGGACAACCGCATCGACGCGCTGGACCAGATTGCGCGCGTCGAGCGCATCGGTCTCCCGGGTGCCGGGCCCGCCGCCGCGTACGTCGACGGCGGCGATCGCCCCGCCCTCGGGCGCGAGGACGACGGTGGTGCCGCTGAGGGCGCCCGGTCCGGAGAGCCGGGCATGCCCGACCCGCAGACCGGCCACATCGGTCAGTGCGTCGTTCGGTCCATGAGCAGATGCCGTGTCTGTCATGGACCTTGCCTATCACGCCGGTCGACGAGTCCGGCCATGATGGAGCAGCATCTCGCTCACCGCCACCGCCGCGGCCGCCACCAGGCCTGCCGAGAGCACCGCCCACTTGCCCGCGAAGGTGCAGGCCAGGATTGCCAGCGCCGAGACGGGCAGCGTCAGCTGCTGTGCGAGGCCATGCTTGAAGTGGCGTGAGTGCAGCAGCCATACCGTCAGCAGGAACACCGCCGTGGGTACGGTGACCGCGGCCGCCGCGGCCGCTGTCGAGATATGGGACTTGTGGATGACCGTCTCCACCGCCACCTCCAGGCCCGCCCCGATGGCCGCGGCGGACGCGAAGATCACATAGTGACCGTAGCCCCACCGGAACGACTCCCTGCTGGACGTCAGCCGGGCGTGTACGGGCACCGCGAAGTAGATCCACCAGGCCGCGAACACGATCAGCAGCCCGCCGGCGGCGATCGGCAACAGGCCCCCCAGCTCGGGGCTCACGTCCAGCGCCGACTGCACCCCGACCGTGGCGGCGAGGACCGTCTCGCCCAGCACGATGATGGTGAACAGGCCATAGCGCTCGGCGATGTGGCGGGCGTGCCAGCTGGTGGCCAGGGAACGCTCGGCGAGCAGCGGTACCGCCATCTCCGCGAGCGCCATCACGAGGAACACCCAGGGACGTGCGCCCTGGGGCGTGAACACGAGCGCCGTCCAGCCGACCTGACAGAGGGCGATCCCGCCCGCGTACCGAAGCGCTGTCCTCCGCTCGGCGCCCCGCGTCGATGCCGCCGCCCTCAGCCACTGCGTGATGAGCCCCAGCCGCATCACCACATAGCCGAGGAAGACCATGAAGAAGTCCTGCTGGAGGAAGGCCCGGGCCACCCCGGCGGCGAGGATCAGCACTCCCGTGATCTGGATGAACGTCACCACCCGGTACGGGATGTCGTCGGTGTCGTACGCGGAGGCGAACCAGGTGAAGTTCATCCAGGCCCACCAGATCGCGAAGAACACCATCGCGTAACTGCGTAGCCCGTCCCCGGCATGGCCCTCGGCCACAGCGTGGACCAGCTGCGCCCCGGCCTGCGACACGGCGACCACGAAGCAGAGGTCGAAGAGGAGCTCCAGCGGGGTCGCCGTGCGGTGCGCCTCGTCGCGGCTGCGGGCGCGCATCGGGCGCACGGCCCCGGGGCCGCCGCCGGCGGCTGATGCGGATGTGGACGTCATGCCTTCAGCACATCAGAGCGGAAGCGGTCCGGTGCGGGAGACGCGCTATCCCGGTCTCCTGTCGTGTCCCGCCGCGCCGAGTCCCGCGTCGTTGCCGGACACCGATGACACCGATGACACCGATGACACCGATGACACCGCTGACAACGGTGCCCCGTCGCCCCCGGCGTACCCTTGCCGTATGAGCACCGCCCCCGCCCCCGGACCGCGCGATGCGGAGGAAGCCCGGCCACAGCCCCTTCCGACGCCGGCGCTGATCTTCGAAGATCCGCTGGACCAGCAGTCCTCGGACGATACGGACCGCGGGTGGGGCGAGCGGCCTCCGACGAGCGGCGACAGCGTCTCGGACCTTGCCCGCTTCCTCGACGAGAAGCCCCCGCACCACATCTGATCCCCGCTCGGGTGCCGTGTCAGCACAGCGTCACCGCCAGCCGTGCCCCCGTGCCCGCGCCGGCGAGCGCTGCAGCGACAGGACGCGGGACGGACAGGACGATCAGCGCTCCCCCTTCCGGGAAGGTCTCCTGCGCCCGCGGAACCTCGGCCACCCGGGCGCCGGTCGCGACGACACGGGCCTCGGACGCCCCGCCCGCCCGTGACTCGGCAGCCGCGATGACGTCGACCCGGTCGCCCGGCTCCAGCAGCCGCACCGTCTCGGCGTCCGCGATGCGTACCGGTGCGGAGACGAGCTCCACCGGCGGCGGCCGGTGCTGCCGCAGCGCGACAGGGTCGCCGTGCGGCTCCGCGGACTCCGCACCGACCGGTGCGCGCGGCCCCCATGCAGCCAGAGCGGCTGCTGTCACCGCCAACCCGGCCACCAACGCACGCCTCCTCCGTCGCAGGGCCCGCCGCAGCCGCAACCGCTGCCACCCGGACCGCACATGCAGCGGCGCGAACACCGGCACCCCGCACGGCTCCGGCGCGGCAGCGGGCGGCAAGCCCGTCGGCTGCCCGGGCGCCAGGGAGTGCCCGCGCGGCTGGTGCGGCCCGGTACCGGGCAGCCCGTCCGGCCCCTGCAGTCTCGCCGCCCAGGTCCGGTGTGGCTCGTGCGCCCCAGGAACCTGCGGCCCGCGCCGACGGGAGCCTTCGCCCGGCCCGCCTCGCCCGCCCGGCGGCCCGCCGTGCGCGGACGACGCGCCCGCGGTCCCCTGCCCCCGGGGAGATGACGCAGAAGGCACGGGAAGTGCGGGAAGCACGGGAAGTGCGGGAGACACGGGAGACGGAGAAAGAGGAGTAAGCGGAGCAAGCGAATGAAGCGAGGGAAGCAGCGACATCGTCGTGACCACCGTTCGTGAGAGTCGTGAGGTGCTGTGCCGAACGCACCTCACGATCCTCGCCTTCCCGTCGCCCCGCCCGTCCCTGTGGATCAAGTCCCGACTGTGGACAACTCGCTCACCCCACAGGGTGATTACGGCAGGTGATGGGGCACGTGACTACGGCAGCTCAATCCCCGTCTCCAGCCCGTTCAGCGCCGTCGTGCACAGGCAGTTGCGGTCCTCCGTCGCCTGCAGCCCGGCCACCGCGTCGAAGAGGACCCCCCGCAGCCGGTCCACGTTCGCGGCGAAGACCTTCAGCACCTCCTCGTGGGAGACGCCTTCGCCGGCCTCCGCCCCCGCGTCGAGGTCCGTGACGAGCGCCATCGACGTGTAGCAGAGCTCCAGCTCGCGAGCGAGCGCCGCCTCGGGGTGCCCGGTCATGCCGACGACGGACCAACCCATCGCCGCATGCCAGCGCGACTCTGCGCGCGTCCCGAAGCGCGGCCCCTCGACGACCACCAGCGTCCCGCCGTCGACCGGCGCCCAGTCCCGTCCGCGTGCGGCGGCCAGGGCCACGGAGCGCCCCGCCGGGCAGTACGGGTCGGCCAGCGACACATGGACCACCTTCGGCACCGAGCCCTCCGGCAGCGGCTCACCGTCGAAGTACGTGTCCGTGCGCGACTTCGTACGGTCCACCAGCTGGTCCGGGACGAGCAGTGTCCCCGGCCCGTACTCCGGTCGCAGTCCGCCGACCGCGCACGGCGCCAGCACCTGGCGTACGCCCACGGAGCGCAGGGCCCACAGATTGGCGCGGTAGTTGATGCGGTGCGGCGGGAGGTTGTGGCCGCGGCCGTGCCGCGGGAGGAAGGCGACCCGGCGGCCGGCGATCTCGCCGAAGAAGAGGGAGTCGCTGGGGCTGCCGTACGGGGTCGGGACCTCGACCTCGGTCACGTTCTCCAGGAAGGAGTAGAAACCCGAGCCGCCGATCACGCCGATCTCGGCGCGTTGGGCGGTCCCTCGCTGCGCGTTCCCCGCGTTCCCCGCACTCCCCGTGCGGTCCGAACTCTCCGCGCTCTGTGCACTCGCTGCACTCTCTGCGTTCGCCATGGCGATCACAGTAGCCGCGCCCGAATGCGCCAAGGGGCCCACCGTTCGAGAACATTCGATAACGGTGAGGCCCCAGAGGCTACAAGTGCCCTACGAACGGCTTGCGGGAGGCTGTCGCCCCTCGCCAAGACTCAGGCGGCCGTGGATCCGCTGCTGGAGGACGTGCCGGAGCCGCTGGACGACGAGCTCGACGCCGCCGGCTTCGCGTCCGACGAGGACGTGGCGGTCGAAGTCGACGAGGGGGACGAGGAGGACGAGGACGCGGGCGAGCTACTCGACGACGCACCACGGCTGTCGTTCCTGTAGAAGCCGGAGCCCTTGAAGACAATGCCGACGGCCGAGAACACCTTCTTGAGGCGTCCCTGGCAGCTCGGGCACTCGGTCAGGGCGTCGTCGGTGAACTTCTGGACCGCCTCGAGGCCCTCGCCGCACTTGGTGCACTGGTACTGGTAGGTCGGCACTTGTCTTCCTCCTGGCACTCTCACTCGATGAGTGCTAACGACGGTCCATAGTGACGTATTCCGCGGGATCAGTCCACCGTCACCGGCACTCGGTGACCGATCCCACGTGCGACGGTACGGCTGTGCCCCCTCGGTGCGAGGCGGGAGCGCAGCGCCGCCAGAGTGGCGAGAGCGAGCGCGGTGCCCACCAGCGGGACCACGAATCCGGCGCTCGAGCCGTGGGCGTCGGCCAGCTGTCCGGCGACCGTCACCGCGGCCGCCTGGCCCAGCGCCACGGCACCCGTCAGCCAGGTGAACGCCTCGGTCCGGGCCGATGCCGGCACCAGCGTCTCGACCAGCGTGAATCCGCTGATCAGCGCGGGCGCGATGAACATGCCGACGACCAGGCCCAGTGCGCCGAGCAGTACCACGGAGTCGGCGGCCCACAGCAGTGACGCCGCGGCCGTCAGGCCCGCGTAGCCGAGCACCAGGCGGCGCCGCGGCCCGGACTTCCAGGCGATGGCGCCGACGGCGATGCCCGCCAGCATGTTGCCGGCCGCGAAGAGCCCGTAGAGCAGACCGTTCGCTCCGGGCCGGCCGATCTCCTCGGTGAACGCGGTCAGCGAGACCTGCATACCGCCGAAGACCGAGCCGATGCCGAGGAAGGCCACGGCCAGGACCCGCACGCCCGGGACGGACAGCGCCGATGTGTGCCGGGCTTGGGCGTCCTCGCCGTCGCGACGGCCGAAGGCGGGCTGCGTGCGGCTCTGAGCGGCGAACAGCAGGCCGCCGGCCAGCGTCAGCGCGGCCTCGGCGACCAGACCGGCGGCCGGGTGGATCCCGGTGCCCAGCGCGGTGGCCAGGACCGGTCCGACCACGAAGGTGAACTCGTCCGTGACGGACTCGAATGCGGCGGCCGTCGGCATCAGCGGGGAGCCTCCGACCTTCGCCGCCCAGCGGGCCCGCACCATGGGGCCGACCTGCGGCACGGACGCACCGGTCGGCACGGCCGCCGCGAACAGTGCCCACAGGGGCGCATTCGCGAGCGCCAGTGCGGTGAGCGCGACGACGGACGCGGTGTGTACGAGGACGCCGGGCACGAGCACGGCGCGCTGGCCGAAGCGGTCGGCGAGCTTGCCGCTCTGCGGCGCGAAGAGCGCCATGGAGACACCGGTGACTGCGGCGACGGCGCCGGCGCTGCCGTACGAGTCGGTGGTGTGCTGGACCAGCAGGACGATGCCGATGGTGAGCATCGCGAAGGGCTGCCGGGCAGCGAAGCCGGGGAGGAGGAAGGTCCAGGCCCCAGGGGTACGGAGCAGCTGTCCGTAGCCGGGGCGCTTGCCAGAAGCGACCGTGGACGCCACGGTCCTTGCCTTTCTGCCGCCTGGTAGCGCTCTCCGGGGTGCCGGGAGCAGCCGAGAGCTGTCCTCTTGCGCGGAACTGCGGTAGATACCGGTGCCCACTGCGGGGAGACTCGGCCGCCATACGGTCGCGCCAGCTCTGCGTCAGGCAGAGTTGGTCGATCAGTGTGCCTTCATGCTACAGGGGCCAACAGTCTTCAGGCCTGTGAAATTGCCGACCCGTACCGATCCGCACCTGGGATTAACCGACCGTTCAAATGGAGGCCTTGGCTCCACTCGAGTCGGCGGCCCTCCGGCAACCGTCCGAGCGGTCCGCGCGCCCTTCTGGCGGTGGCACCGGTGGTCCCGTAGCTCCGCGGCCCTCCGGCGCCCCCCGCACGGTCCGCAGGGTCCGCGCGGTCCGCGCGGTCCGCGTTCTCCGCGCGCGGCCTTCGGCCGTCCGCCTCAGCCCCCGCCGGTCCCCAGCCAGCCGGCAAGCTTTCCGCCCCGCCCGACCGCCCGCAGCCGTGCCTCCGCCGCGTCCCGCACCGGATCCGTCGCCACCACCAGCAGTTCGTCCCCGCGCCGCAGCACGGTCGAAGGGAGCGGTACGAAGCTCTTGCCCTCCCGCACGACGAGGGTGACCGCGGCCCCCCTCGGCAGCCGCAGCTCCGAGACCTCGACGCCGTGCATCCGGGACTTCTGCGGGATCGCCACGGACAGCAGATGCCCGCGCAGCCGCTCGAGCGGCGCCGACTCGATGCCCAGGTCGGCAGCGGCCTCGCCCCCGTTGCCGAGCCGTAGCGCCCTCGCCAGCCAGGGCAGCGTCGGCCCCTGTACGAGCGTGTAGACGACCACCAGCACGAAGACGATGTTGAAGATCCGTCTGCTGCCCTCGACCTCGTACACCATCGGAATCGTCGCCAGGATGATGGGGACGGCGCCGCGCAGGCCCGCCCAGGACATCAGCGCCTTCTCCTGCCAGGGCATCCCGAACGGCAGCAGACTGAGAACGACCGACAAGGGCCGCGCGACCATGGTCAGCACGAGTCCGATGACGACGGCCTTCCAGAAGTCGTGCACCAGCTCGTGCGGGGTCACCAGCAGGCCGAGCAGGACGAACATGCCGATCTGGGCGATCCAGCCGAGCCCGTCCGCGAAGCCCCGGGTGGCCGGCCAGTGCGGCAGCCGGGAGTTTCCGAGCACCATGGCCGCGAGATAGACGGCGATGAAGCCGCTGCCATGGGCGATGGCTCCGGCCGCGTACGCCGTCACGGCGATCGCCATGACGGCGATCGGGTACAGGCCCGACGCGGGCAGCGCCACATGGCGCAGGCCGAACGCGCCGGCGAAGCCCACCGCGAGACCGATCGCCGCGCCGATCGCCAGCTCCAGGACGATCTTCCCGATGAGGGCGTACCAGTTGTCCGTCGGCCAGGTCGTCGAAAAGGCCACGACCAGGATGACCACGGGGGCGTCGTTGAAGCCCGACTCCGCTTCCAGTACGCCGGTGATGCGCGACGGCAGCGGCACCCTCCGCAGTACGGAGAAGACCGCGGCGGCGTCCGTCGAGGAGACCACCGCGCCGATGATGAGCGCCTGGCGCCAGTCCAGTCCGACCAGGTAGTGCGCACCGGCAGCCGTGACCCCCACGCTCACCGCGATGCCGACGAGCGAGAGGGACGCCGCCGCGGGCAGCGCCGGCTTGATCTCCCTCCACTTGGTGCCCAGGCCACCCTCGGCCAGGATCACCACGAGTGCGGCGTAGCCGATCACCTGTGTCAGTTCGGCGTTGTCGAACGCGATGTTGAAAATGCCGTCCTGCCCGATGGCGATCCCGATGCCCATGTAGAGCAGCAGGCTGGGGAGCCCGCTTCGGGAGGAGATGCGCACGGCCGCGACAGCGATGAGCAGGACGAGCGAGCAGATGAGCAGGAGCTCGTTGAGGTCGTGGACAGACAGTGGCCGATCCTTCCCCTTGCGCCCGGATTGCCGAATCGTTCCTCCGGCACACAATCCGGAGGCGACACTTCGTTACCTTACCTAATCTTTAACGTTTCCTTGATGCCGATGATCATTTGGTCGCTCGCCGCTCGATCACAAGTTCGATGAATTCTGGCCAATGGCGTTGTTCGTATGGCGTTACTGATACCGCGTCCGGGCAAGATTCGCGCTGCGCCTATGGTTGCTCCAGCACTCCCTGGTCCACCCTGCCCCTCGAAGGACAGCGATGCCCGCCAACACCACCGCCCCTGCGGCCGACAAGCCCGCCAAGAGGAAGGGGCGACGCGCCCGTCTGATCGTGATCCTCCTGGTGTTGTCGCTGGTCGGGGGCGTCGGCTACGGCTCGTACTGGGGCGTGAGCGCCGTACGTGCCTCCTTCCCGCAGACCACCGGCACGATCAAGCTCAAGGGCCTGTCGGGCCCCGTCGACGTCAAGCGCGACGCCAACGGCATTCCGCAGATCTACGCGAGCAGCGACGAGGATCTGTTCAAGGCCCAGGGCTACGTCCACGCCCAGGACCGCTTCTGGGAGATGGACGTACGGCGCCATGTGACCGCCGGCCGGCTCTCCGAGATGTTCGGCTCCGGGTCGGTCGAGACGGACGCCTTCCTGCGCACGCTCGGCTGGCGCAAGGTGGCCGAGCGGGAGTACGAATCCGAGCTGTCGCCCGATACCAAGAAGCACCTCCAGGCCTACGCGGACGGCGTGAACGCCTACCTGGAGGGGCGGAACAACAAGGACATCTCCGTCGAGTACGCCGCTCTCGGCTTCACCAACGACTACAAGCCCGAGAAGTGGACGCCGGTCGACTCGGTGGCCTGGCTCAAGGCCATGGCCTGGGATCTGCGCGGCAACATGCAGGACGAGATCGACCGTTCGCTGATGAACAGCAGGCTGAGCGCGCAGCAGATCAAGGAGCTGTACCCGGCCTATCCGTACGAGTCGAACCAGCCGGTCGTCCAGCGCGGCGCCGTCGACCCCGACACCGAGAAGTGGGACCCGGAGGCCGAGCCGTCCTCGGACTCGGACTCGGACTCCGACTCCGGCTCGACGGGCTCGGCGGACAGCGGATCGAACGCGTCCGTGCAGGGCACCCAGGGCGCTCAGGGGACCCAGTCCGACCAGGACGCGCAGGGCATGCAGTCCCAGCTGTCCGCGCTCTCCGACTCCCTCGACGGCATCCCGGCCCTGCTCGGCCCGAACGGCAACGGCATCGGCTCCAACTCCTGGGTCGTCTCGGGTGAGTACACGACCACCGGCAAGCCGCTGCTGGCCAACGACCCGCACCTCGCGCCGCAGCTGCCCTCCCTCTGGTCGCAGATGGGCCTGCACTGCCGCGCGGTCTCCGACAAGTGCACGTTCGACGTCGCCGGATACACCTTCTCCGGCATGCCGGGTGTGATCATCGGTCACAACCAGGACATCGCCTGGGGCTTTACCAACCTCGGTGCCGACGTCACGGACCTCTACCTGGAGAAGATCTCCGAGACCGGCTACCTGTCCGGCAAGACGATCAAGCCGTTCACGACCCGCGAGGAGATCATCAAGGTCGCCGGCGGCGAGAGCCACACCATCCTGGTCCGCGAGACCGAGCACGGCCCGCTGGTCTCCGACCGCAGCGACGAGCTGGAGGGCGTCGGCAAGCGCGCACCGGTCACCTCCGCCCCGGACCGGGCCGCGGGCTACGGCGTGGCGCTGCGCTGGACCGCGCTGGACCCGGGCAAGTCCATGGACGCGGTCTTCAAGCTCAACCGCGCCAAGGACTGGGACAGCTTCCGCGCCGCCGCCGAGGACTTCGAGGTCCCGTCCCAGAACCTGATCTACGCCGACACCAAGGGCAACATCGGCTACCAGGCGCCCGGCAGGATCCCGATCCGCGCCGAAGGCCTGGACGGTTCCATGCCGGCGCCGGGCTGGGACCGGGACTCCGGCTGGAAGAAGTACATCCCCTTCGACGAACTGCCGTACGAGTACAACCCGAAGCGCGGGTACATCGTGACGGCCAACCAGGCCGTCGTGGACGCGAAGAAGTACCCGTACCAGATCACCACGGACTACGGCTACGGCTCCCGCAGCCAGCGGATCAACGACCTCATCGAGGCGAAGACCAAGGACGGCGGGAAGATCTCCACGGACGACATGCGCACCATGCAGATGGACAACAGCAGCGAGATCGCCAAGGACCTGACGCCGTATCTGCTGAAGATCGACATCTCCGACCCGTACGTGCGGGAGGCGCAGAAGCTGCTGGAGGGCTGGGACTACACCCAGGAGCCGGACTCCGGGGCCGCGGCCTACTTCAACGCCGTGTGGCGAAACGTCCTCAAGCTCGCCTTCGGCAACAAGCTGCCCAAGGAGCTGCGCGTCGAGGGCGAGTGCCTCAACGTGTCTCCCGTGGACAACGCGGGACCGGTCGACGACCTGCACCGGCTCGTGCGCGAGTGCGGCCAGCGCGACGCCGAGTCGGCCCAGCCGGACGGCGGCGACCGCTGGTACGAGGTGGTGCGCGGGCTGCTGAAGAACGAGACCAGTGAGTGGTGGCAGACCCCGCCGAACCGCAACGAGATCGGCACCGCGACCCGTGACGACCTGCTCAAGCGGGCCATGGACGACGCCCGCTGGGAGCTCACCGCCAAGCTCGGCAAGGACGCCTCCACCTGGAGCTGGGGGCGGCTGCACCAGCTGACGCTGAAGAACCAGACGCTCGGCACCGAGGGCCCCGGCGCCCTGCAGTGGGTGCTCAACCGCGGCCCGTGGAACCTGGGCGGCGGCGAGGCCACCGTGAACGCGACCGGCTGGAACGCGGCGGGTGGCTACGAGGTGATCTGGGTGCCGTCGATGCGGATGGTCGTCAACGTGGGGGACTGGGACAAGTCCCGCTGGATCAATCTGACCGGCGCCTCCGGGCACGCCTACAACGCGCACTACACCGACCAGACCGACAAGTGGGCCAAGGGTGAGCTGCTGGACTGGGCGTACGGGGACGAGGCGGTCGAGGCGGCGACGCAGGACACGCTGGTGCTCAGGCCGTGATCCTCGGGCCGCTCAGGGCGTGATCCCCGGGACCGGGACCGGGGCCGGGGGCCTCGGTCCCGGGGCGCGGGCTTCAGGTCGTTCGGGCCGCTCAGGCCGTGAAACGGCGGACGCCTTCGGGCGTCACCACCGCGTGCACGGGGTGGTCGTGCGGTTCCTCCGGGACCAGCGCGACCACCTCGTTCGCGTACAGGAGCACCACGAGCCGCGGCTGGGCACCCGCCCGGGAGAGCCGGGCGAGCACGCGGTCGTACGAGCCGCCGCCGCGGCCGAGCCGCATCCCGCGCTCGTCCACCGCGAGCCCGGGCAGCAGCACGGTCTCCGCGTCCAGTACGGCGTTGTGGCCGAACCGCGGCCCGTCCGGCTCCATCAGTCCGCGCCGGGCGGGCACGAGATGGTCCGGGCCCTCGTACTCCGCCCAGTCGAGATCGTTGTCGTCGAGGAGCACCGGGAGAAGCACGCGCACGCCCCGCGTGCGCAGCGCGTCGATCAGCGCACGCGTGCCCGGTTCGCGCCCCACCGACACATAGGCGGCCACGGTGCGTACGGCGGCAAGTTCGGGGAGCTCGAGCGCGTGCCGAGCGAGAACCAGGGAAGCCTCGCGGACGTCTTCAGGGGACAGCAGGCGTCGTGCGTCGAGCAGTTCACGCCGTACTGCGCTCTTTCCGGACATGTCCGCATCCACGAAAACCTCACAAACCACGGCCAATATGTCTGTATGAGGAGAAAGTTAACCGGAGGCTAATCTTCCGCCCATACGCAGCAGATATGGTGCTGCGCATGACTCAGTCCCACACCAGGATCAGCAAGGCTGTCATCCCGGCCGCGGGCCTCGGAACCCGGTTCCTGCCCGCTACGAAGGCCACTCCCAAAGAGATGCTGCCTGTCGTCGACAAGCCGGCCATCCAGTACGTCGTCGAAGAAGCGGTGGGCGCTGGTCTCACGGACGTCCTCATGGTCACAGGCCGCAACAAGCGCCCCCTCGAGGACCACTTCGACCGCAACTACGAGCTGGAGGAGGCGCTGAGGCGCAAGGGCGACGGCGACCGTCTCGCCAAGGTCCAGGAGTCCAGCGACCTCGCCACTATGCACTATGTGCGCCAGGGTGACCCCAAGGGCCTCGGCCACGCCGTCCTGTGTGCCGCCCCGCACGTGGGCGACCAGCCCTTCGCGGTCCTCCTCGGCGACGACCTGATCGACCCGCGCGACCCGCTGCTGTCCCGGATGGTCGACATACAGGAGCGCGAGGGCGGCAGCGTCATCGCCCTGATGGAGGTGGATCCGGCCCAGATCCACATGTACGGCTGCGCCGCCGTCGAGCCCACCGGTGACGACGACGTCGTCAGGGTGACGGCCCTGGTCGAGAAGCCCGAGCCGGCCGACGCGCCGAGCAACTACGCGATCATCGGCCGTTACGTCCTCGACCCCGCCGTCTTCGAGATACTGCGCAAGACCGAGCCGGGCCGCGGCGGCGAGATCCAGATCACCGACGCCCTGCACAAACTCGCCGCCGACGAGAAGATCGGCGGCCCGCTCCACGGCGTCATCTTCAAGGGCCGCCGCTATGACACCGGCGATCGAGGCGACTACCTCCGTGCCATTGTCAGACTCGCGTGCGAACGTGAAGACCTGGGCCCGGATTTCCGGACCTGGCTTCGCCGTTACGTCACCGAGGAGATGTAGCACTTTGAGCAGTACGGCAACACCGTCCACCGGCCCGGGCGCGGGCACCGCCGGGGGTGCCGCCGCGGGCACTGCCGGGAGTGCCGCGGCGCTGTGGTCCGTGGACGAGCACCTGGAGGACATCCTCGGCGCGATCCGCCCGCTCGACCCCATCGAGCTGCCGCTGGCCGACGCCCAGGGCTGTGTCCTGGTTGAGGACGTGACCGTCCCGGTAGCCCTGCCGCCCTTCGACAACAGCTCGATGGACGGGTACGCGGTCCGAGTCGCCGACATCGCGGGCGCGAGCGAGGAGTTCCCTGCGGTCCTCACGGTCATCGGCGATGTGGCAGCCGGCAGCGGAGAGCCGCCCACCGTCGGCCCCGGCCAGGCTGCCCGCATCATGACCGGAGCGCCCCTGCCGCCCGGCGCCGAGTCGGTCGTCCCCGTCGAGTGGACCGACGGCGGCGCGGGCTCCGGGGCGGCGACGACCATGCGCCCGGCCGGCGCCGCGCCCGAGGGCGCGAGCGGCGAGGTCAGGGTCCACCGGCCCGCGGAGGCCCGCGCGCACGTCCGTGCGCGCGGCAGCGACGTCCAGGCGGGCGATCTCGCCCTGACCGAGGGCACGGTCCTCGGCCCGCCGCAGATCGGTCTGCTCGCCGCCATCGGCCGCGCCACCGTGCGGGTGCGGCCCCGTCCGCGCGTCGTCGTGCTCTCGACCGGCAGCGAACTGGTCCAGCCCGGCGAGGAGCTGCCCGAGGGCAAGATCTACGACTCGAACAGCTACGCGCTCACCGCAGCGGCCCGCGACGCCGGTGCCATCGCCTACCGCGTCGGGGCGGTGACCGACGACGCCGACGAGCTGCGCGCCACCATCGAGGACCAGCTCATCCGCGCCGATCTGCTGGTCACCACGGGCGGTGTCAGCGTCGGCGCCTACGACGTCGTCAAGGAGGCGCTCTCCTCGGTCGCCGACGAGGACGAGCCGGGCAGCGGGATCGACTTCCGCAAGCTCGCCATGCAGCCGGGCAAGCCGCAGGGCTTCGGCTCGATCGGCCCCGACCACACCCCGCTGCTCGCCCTCCCGGGCAACCCCGTCTCGTCGTACGTGTCGTTCGAGCTGTTCGTCCGCCCGGCCATCCGCGCACTGATGGGTCTGAAGGACGTCCACCGCCCGCGCGTGCACGCCGAGGTCCAGGCCGACAAGGCGCTGCCGTCGCCGGCCGGGAAGCGTCAGTTCCTGCGCGGTGCCTACGATGCGGAGAAGGGCACCGTCACCCCGGTCGGTGGCAGCGGGTCCCACCTGATCGCGGCGCTCGCCCAGGCCGACGCGCTCATCGTGGTCCTCGAAGACGTCACGTCCCTCGAGCCGGGCACCGAGACGGAGGTGGTCCTGCTCCGCTGACGGGAGGTGGTCCTGCTCGGCTGAGCGCTCCGCCGTGGCGGTACGGTGTCTGACCACACAGTGACCAGGAGCCACAGCAATGAGCGCGCAGCAAGGACTCACACACATCGACGAGGCGGGCGCGGCCCGCATGGTCGACGTCTCCGAGAAGAGCGTCACCGCGCGCACCGCCCGCGCCAGCGGCCGGGTCCTCGTCTCGCCGCGAGTCGTCGAGCTCCTGCGCGGCGACGGAGTCCCCAAGGGCGACGCCCTCGCCACCGCGCGGATCGCGGGCATCATGGGCGCCAAGCGCACGCCCGACCTGATCCCGCTGTGCCACCCGCTGGCGGTCTCGGGCGTGAAGCTGGACCTGACCGTGGCCGATGACGCCGTCGAGATCCTTGCGACGGTGAAGACGACGGACCGCACCGGCGTCGAGATGGAGGCCCTGACGGCGGTGTCCGTGGCCGCGCTGACCGTCGTCGACATGATCAAGGCGGTCGACAAGGCGGCCGTCATCTCCGACATCCGGGTGGAGGAGAAGACGGGCGGCAAGTCGGGCGACTGGTCGCGCGAAGGAGTGACACGGTGACCCCGCGCGCCGGCGAGGTCCACAGCCACGCGCACGGGACCGCGCCCCGGCACGACGAGGCCGGCCGCACGCCGCGCCGCGCCCTGGTCGTGACCGCCTCCAACCGTGCCTCGGCCGGCGTCTACGAGGACAAGGGCGGCCCGATCCTCGCCGAAGGGCTCGCGGACATGGGCTTCGAGGTCGAAGGCCCCCGGGTCGTCCCCGACGGCGACCCGGTCGAGGCGGCCCTGCGCGAGGGCGTCGCCGCGGCGTACGACGTCATCCTCACCACCGGCGGCACCGGCATCTCGCCCACCGACCGCACCCCCGACGCCACCCGCCGGGTCATCGACTACGAGGTTCCCGGCATCCCCGAGGCGATCCGGGCGTACGGCCTGGCGAAGGTCCCCACGGCCGCGCTGTCCCGTGGCCTGGCCGGTGTCGCGGGCGGCCGCACCCTGATCGTCAATCTGCCGGGTTCGACGGGTGGGGTACGGGACGGGCTCGCCGTCCTCGGCCGGATCCTGCCGCACGCCGTCGACCAGATCCGTGGCGGTGACCATCCCGGACCCGCCGACCCCTCCGGACCCACCGGGAGTCCAAGCTGAACGCCCCGTCCTGGCCCGTGGTCCTGACGGACGGTGATGTCACCCTCCGCCCCATAAAGCTGCGCGACCAGCGCGCATGGCGCGAGGTGAACCGGCGGAACCGCGACTGGCTGCGCCCCTGGGAGGCGACCGTCCCGCCGCCCGCCCCCGGCGGCCCGATGGCTCAGCGCCCCACCTACCGCCAGATGGTCCGCCATCTGCGTGCCGAGGCCAACGCGGGCCGGATGCTCCCGTTCGTGGTCGAGTACAGGGGCGAGCTCGTCGGCCAGCTCACCGTCGCGGGGATCACCTGGGGCTCGATGTGCTCGGGCCATGTCGGCTACTGGGTCGACCGCGACGTCGCGGGCCGCGGGGTGATGCCGACCGCCGTCGCGCTCGCCGTCGACCACTGCTTCCGCACGGTCGGACTGCACCGCATCGAAGTCTGTATTCGCCCCGAGAACGGGCCGAGCCGCAGGGTCGTCGAGAAACTCGGATTCCGCGAAGAGGGACTCCGGCCCCGCTATCTGCACATCGACGGTGCGTGGCGGGACCATCTGGTCTTCGCACTGACAGCCGAGGAGGTGCCGGAGGGGCTGTTGCGCCGCTGGCACCAGGCACGACCCGCGCGTCACGACAAATAAAATAATTGTTCGAATTTGATCGTCATCCGGCCGCATCGTGATCGCCGGTCGATCTGAAGAATCACAAAAAAAGTCAGTGATATCAGCCAGATCGTGCGACACACCGGGCCAATTGGCCGATGCCCTCGTGCGAACCCCTCTACGGTGTGATGCGTGAGCAGCAGCGGCCTCATCTATGCAGTCATCGTCGGGGCCTGGGCCGCCTACTTGGTGCCGATGTGGCTCCGCAGGCAGGACGAGCTCAACGAAGCCCGTCCGACGGAACGCTTCAGCACCGCCATCCGGCTGCTGTCCGGACGGGCGGGAATGGAGCGCCGGTACGCCAAGGAGCTGCGTGAGCGCATCGCCGAGGAGGAGACGCCCGCCGACGCCGACCCGGATGCCGAGACGGACCGATTGAGTTCCGTCGACGTCCGGGCCTTCGCCGCGCCTCCGGCCCGTACGGAGGCCCGCATCCGACCTCCGGCGCGTGCCCCGCGCGGGAACGGGCCCGCGGCCGCCGGTGCGGCCGCCGCGCGTGCCCGGCGCTCGAAGGTCCTCGCGCGCCGACGGCGCACCACAGTGGTCCTCTTCCTCGCCTTCACGCTCGGCGCGATCGTCGCCGCGGTCGGCGGCCTCGGCTTCCTCTGGGCACCCGCGGCTCCGGCCGTCCTCCTCACCGCGTACATCGCGCATCTACGCGCGCAGGAGCGCCGCCGCTTCGTGTACGTCATGGACCGGCGCCGCGCGGAGGCCGCGGCGAAGCGCCTCCGCGAGCGCCGCCGGCCTGCCGCACCCGCACCTGCACCCGCGGCCGCGGAGCCGGACGAGGAGCCCGAGTCCTGCCCGGAACCCGAATCCTCCCCCAGGCTTCGTGCGGGGGGACCCCCGCCCGCGGTCTCACCGCAGGAGGCGGGCCGCCGCGCCCTGGTCGAGCAGACCGACCATGCGGAGTGGGTCGACCAGCAGCGCGACCCGGGCCCGCCGGCCCGCGGCGACAGCTGGGACCCGGTCCCGGTTCCCCTCCCGACGTACGTCACGGCCCCGGTGGCCCCGCGCGCCACCAGCGGCATCGATGTCACGGACCCGGAAACCTGGAGCTCGGCCCGCTCCTCCCCGGCCGAACCCTCCGCACCGGCCCCCCCGCGCCAGCGCACCACCCCGCCCCGCCGCACCCGCGACCACGGTCGCACCCCCCTCTTCGACCAGTACGCCGACGAGGACCGCCCGCGCGCGGCCAACGAGTGAGACCTGGGAAACCCTGCTTCCTCTGACCAGCGAGGAACGGATTTCCAAGCACCCCGATCGGGATGCTAAGGTTTCACTCGTTGCAAGGGCCTGTGGCGCAGACTGGTAGCGCACCTCGTTCGCATCGAGGGGGTCAGGGGTTCAAATCCCCTCAGGTCCACAACACAACGGGTCAGAGCCCCTGCCGGAGAGATTCGGCAGGGGCTCTGTCGTGCTGTACGGCAGCGAAGTACAGCAACTACTTCCGTTCCGGCCCGTCCAGGTGCTTGCCGAGCTTCCGCAGCGCCTTGCGTGTCGCCTCGGACGGGGTGTGCGTGTAGACCTCCATCGTGACCGCGATCTTGCTGTGACGAAGGATCTGCGTCGCGATGCGCGGGTGCACGTCGAGGGCGGCGAGCAGTGACCCGCAGGTGTGGTGGGTGTCGTGCAGACGGATTGTGCGGACACCTGCCTTGGCCGACCGGGCCGCGAATGCGCGGTTGAAGTCACGCGGCTCAATCGGGCTGCCGTATCGCGTGGTGAAGACGACGTCTGACGCAGTCCACGCGGTGCCGGCCGCTGCCTTGGCGATGGCTTGAGCCTTCTGCCGAAGCTGCAACGCCGTCACGCAGGCACCACCCCCTCGAACTCCACCGGCCGCCCGCGCTGCCCCACGGGCACCACACCAGAGGGCACCGCGGCCGGGACCACCTCAGGCGGACCGGCAGGAACAGGCGCCACATCGGCGGGATCCGGCACCACAGGAGCCGTCCACTGCTGCGGCACCAGCGCGAGCACTCCAGCAACCCTCACGCCGAGCCCGGCGCAATGGACTTGGGTGCGAAGCTCGCCGTACTGGTCACGATCACCGCAGTTCTCGGGCTCGCCATTGCTGCTGCCCGCTGGTTCAAGTCACAGGAACGGTAGCCAGGGCCTGGGTCGGCCACCAACGGCCGTTCGGCAGCCGTGCCCCCTCCGTGGCCGATCAAGCGGGAGACCACGCTGAACCACGGAGGCGAGCGGACACCGCACAGCACAACGACCCCTGATCGATTCACCTGGACAGGGGTCGTTAACCTGCGGTGGGTGTGGAATCGAGGCCCCGGTGACATCGCTGCCACGACGGTTTTCGAGATCGCTCAAGGGGTCCCGCTGATCGCCTGGCATGGCGATCAGGCGTACAACTATCTTTGTTGCGTCACGTCAAGTGGCCGATCGGGTCACCCGGTCTGATCCCGGCCAGTACTCGAGTTGAAGTCAGGGATGAACCAAGTGACACGCGAACGAAGAATCGCAGGTGCGGTACTCCTGGGGGTGGCCGGGGTGGTCATGGCGGCGTCCCTGCCTTACACCCATGGAGCCCTGAGCATCACGCTGACGGTCGCGGGCGTCTGTCTCGCCCTCGCCGGCGCGGCGCGCGAGTTCCTCAGGTCCAGGGAGCCATAGTCCTCTGAGGACCGATGTGCGTGGCCGGGTCGGTATGGTTTACCTGTGCCGTGCTCGGGGCCGCACTTGATGGGCCAAGCCGTATTCACCTTGACCTGACGCCGATCGCAGAGGCGTGCCCGGCGCGTGCCCCATCAAGCGGGGCCGAGCGAGGAACCACGGGGAAGAGCAGAGACATCGACGCTCCCACGCAGGTCAGCGGGTTCTCAGCTCAGCAAGCACCCGCATACGAGGCCTTCCGAACTAGGGCTTCACCGCAGGGCCGACGCATAGTTAGTCTCGGCCCATGCCCCAGCGAATCATGTACGTGCAGCTAAAAACGGGATATGACACCGACCGCGGCCCGTCGTGGATCGCCCGGGTTCGATTCTCCAAGACCTGGAAGACGGCTTACTTCCACGGTCGTACACTGCGCCGTTGGCCGGGAATGTTCGACGCCAACTTCTCCGACGTAGAAACGGAAGAGCAATTCTGGATCTCTGGTCCAAAACGGGACCAGTCCGACGGTCGGTACAGTCGGGCCCTGCCAGAAGTGGACGAAGACGCCCGCGACGCATATGAGGCATTCCTGCAGGGAGCCCGGTTGCCGGGGCGTGAGCACGGATAAGTGATCCGCGCCTTGCCGCCCACAGCCGGCCTCTCGCAGGGCGCCATCTCGACGTAAGCGATGAATCACTGGGCGATCGAACCTCTGTGGCGGTGGTCATGCTGCTCGTGCGGTACAGCAGCTAAGTACAGCAACCACGGCGACCGCAGCCGATCCTCAATGCACCTGGGAAGCCGAGCCGTCTGCCCAGCAGACCTCAGCGACCGTCGCGCCCATGGTTCGCATCGAGGGGTCAGGGGTTCAAATCCCCTCAGGCTCACAACACAACGCGCCGTTCTCGGGTTCACCCGCGAACTGATCACGAGATCCCGGTCGGACGGTCACCGTCGGATCGGGATCTCGGCGTTTCAGGCGCGATTAGTACGCACGTCTGCCCAACAGCTCGCTGGTGCCTCGCCCAGGAACAGGATTTCGCCGTGCGAACTGCTGCACTCCCTCCCTTGATCTCATCCCGTGAGCTACTGCTTCACGAGATGGCCGACGCGATCAAGGCCGTTGGTAGGCTGCGCTACGGCAACCTGGCCGCATGTCGAGGCTTGGCGATGCTCCTGGGGGAGCTGAGCAAATGACGGGTTGTCGATTTCCGCTCCCTGTCGTGCCCTGTCGGGTTGCACAGAGAACTACGGAGTGGGTGAGTTGACAGACATCGAGAGCTTGCGGCGATCCTTCATGGAGGAATTGTCCAAAGCGTCACAAAGGTCCGAGCTCGAAGCGCTGCGGACTTCGTTTCTGGGCCGGCGCAGCTTTATCAAGGAAGAATTTCGTCGCCTGCCGGAGCTTCCCGAAGAGGAGCGTCGCGCGTACGCCGCCCGGTTGAACGAGCTCTCGCAGCAGATGCAGGGCGAGATCGACGCCAGAGTGAGTGCCGCCCGCAAGGCCGAGACGGCCAAGCAACTGGAAGCGGAGTGGCTGGACGTCACCCTGCCCGGTCAGGCCCACCGAGTGGGGTCCTGGCACCCACTCACCGAGGTCGAGCAGCGCTGTCTGACCGTCCTGCG
This sequence comes from Streptomyces sp. NPDC002133, assembly GCF_040296405.1. Classification (NCBI taxonomy): domain Bacteria; kingdom Bacillati; phylum Actinomycetota; class Actinomycetes; order Kitasatosporales; family Streptomycetaceae; genus Streptomyces; species Streptomyces sp. NPDC002133. The sequence continues at coordinate 55,780 of NZ_JBEOXF010000046.1, forward strand.
GAAGCTCGGCTTTGAACGACTCCGTTGGCAAATGGACAAGGCGGACATCCTGGCTCTGACTCTGGCTGGGAGTGGATCACTTGACCTGCGGTCCGTGAGTCATAGCGACCTCCATGGCCAGCGGTTCGTCCCTTTCCCAACGGAGTCTTGAACGTGCCGAGGGTCCCGAAGTCGAGGACGCTTACCACAACTTCGACGCCCTCAACATCCCGAAGCACCACCCGGCCCGCGACATGCAGGACACCTTCTGGCTGGACGCCGGGAAGCTGCTGCGCTCCCACACCACGACCGTGCAGGCGCGGATCCTCGGCGAGGGACGCGAGGTCCCGATCAAGGTCGCGGCCGCCGGCCGGGTCTACCGGAACGAGGCCGTGGACGCCACCCACCTGGCCATGTTCCACCAGCTGGAGGGCTTTTGGCTGGAGCCGGGTCTGAGCGTCGGCCACCTCAAGAGCCTGCTCGGCTTCGTCGCGAAGGAACTGTACGGCGAGGACATCAAGTTCCGCTTCAAGCCCAAGTACTACCCCTATACCGAGCCGTCCCTCGGTCTCGACATCGCGTGCACCAACTGCGGCGGCGACGGATGCGAGGCCTGCCACCACATCGGCTGGGTCACCATCATCGGCGCCGGCATGATCCACCCTGCCGTCCTGCGCGAGTTCGGCTACGACCGCGACGGGATCACGGGCATCGCCTTCGGCTGGGGCACCACCCGAATGACCTCGCAGTTGCTGGGCGTGACCAAGGTGCGCCCGCTCTACGGATCGGACCAGCGTCTGCTGAACAATCTTCACCGAGGCCACCAGTGAAACTGACCATCGCAGGTCTCCGCACCTTCCTCCCCGGTCTGCCGGACGACGCCACCACCTTCCGCAACGCCCTGGACGAGTCGGGTCTGGAGGTGAAGTCCATCGACGCGGACGGCCCGAGGACGACCGTGACGCTGGAGTTCCTCGCCAACCGTGGAGACCAGGCGCCGGCGGTCCCGGGACCGTCGAGCCGGGCTGCCCGGTTCCGCTCTACGATCACCATGTGAAGCCTATGGCCAGGGCCGTGCGCATCGTCGTGTCGGATCACGCGCGGACCTCCGTCTTTCCCGCGCACCCCTCGTCGTACGAGATCATCGACCCCGAAGAAGTACGGGAGTTGGTGGCCGTCCTGGTGGACGCGCCGATGCCGCCGGACGATCTCGTGTGCATGTGCCAGGACGAGAGTCGGCTCACGCTGTACGACGCCGCCGGTCAGCGCATCCGCCGCTTCCACGGGAACTGGCCGCGGCTGCTGGATCCAGCGGATCCGGGCGGCATCCCCGGCCGGCACCGGGCCGCCTGGGCCGCGGCCGCGCCGGGGGCGTTGCGGGAGTACGCAGAAGGGTGGGCACGGGGCGACGCCCCGGGCGCCGGCAGTGTGCAGGGCGTGCGGCCGGCAGTGGTGTTCGGGTGGCTGGGGAAGGCGCCGGCCGGTGGGGGTGCCGCCCGGCTGCTGGCCCGGTGTGCACCGCTCGCGCTGCTGGAGGCGGCGGTGACGGAGGAGCTGGCGTGGGCCGTGCGGGAGAGCGATGCGGTCGGGCTGGACGGGGCCGTGGAGTTCTTCGCGAGCGAGGGGTTCACGGGCCGGCATCCGAAGAAGCGGCGGGTCGGTGCGACGGCGCGGGACATGCTGCTCAGACATGCGCGTACGCGCCGCCCCGAGCACCTCGCGGTGCTGGAGCGGCGCGTGCTGCAGACGGCCGAGGACCGGATCAGGCGGTGAGGATGCCCGGGTCGGACAGGCCCGGGGCGCCGGTTTCGACGTGGCCCGCGAAGCGCCGGATGAAGTCGGACGAGGTCGTGGAGGTGACCGTCACGTCGTACCAGTCGCGGCAGGTGCTCAGGTCGACCGAGTGCCTGACAGTCGCACCCTTGCGGACCGTGAAGGTCCGCGGAGCGCCCGTGTAGACGTTGGTGACGGTGAGCCGGGCGTCGGCCGTACCGGCATGGGTGAAGGTCAGGTCGAGATTGCCGGTGGCCGCGTTGTGGCGGGCGGTGACCTCGGGGCCTGCGGTCTTCCCCGGGTTGCGGAAGCGGCGCAGGAAGCCGTTCGGGCCGTGGACGGTCAGGTCCGTGATGCCCTTCGAGTACTTCGTGTTCCAGCTGTCCGCGATCGACTTGCCCGCCTCGGTCGTGTACGTCCAGGGCGCGTCGGTGCGGTTCGCCGAGGTGACGTAGAACTGGGCGCCCGCGTCGTGCCCGCCGCTGAAGGTGAGCCGGTACTTGCCGGTGGTGATGTCCGCTGAACCGTCCACGTACGGCGCGTACGCGAGCGGGCGGGTGGGCTTGGTGCCCGGCTCCTGCCGGGGCATCGCGCCGACGGCCGGGGCGGGGGCCAGGAAGTCGGGGTGGCGGTCGTTGTCCGGCGGGTAGTAGTCGGCGGTCGGCGGCAGTTCGGCCGGCACCGTCTCCGTACGCGCGAAGTCGAAGGCGGAGGTCAGGTCGCCGCATACGGCGCGCCGCCACGGCGAGATGTTCGGTTCCCGGACCCCGAAGCGGCGCTCCATGAAGCGGACGATCGAGGTGTGGTCGAAGGTCTCGGAGCAGGTGTAGCCGCCGGTGCTCCAGGGGGAGACGACGAGCATGGGCACGCGGGGACCGAGGCCGTACGGTCCGGCGACATAGCCGGACGCACCCGGGAACCAGTCCAGTGCCGTCGGGGTCGTGGACAGGCCCTGGGCCGCGGACGCCGGCACGTACGGCGGCACCACGTGGTCGAAGAAGCCGTCGTTCTCGTCGTAGGTGATGAACAGGGCGGTACGGGCCCACACGTCGGGGTCCGACGTCAGGGCGTCGAGGACCTGTGCGATGTACCAGGCACCGTAGTTGGAGGGCCAGTTGGAGTGCTCCGAGAATGCCTCGGGGGCGGCGATCCAGGAGACCTGCGGGAGCCGGCCCGCCTGGACGTCGGCGCGGAGGACGTCGAAGAAGCCGTCGCCCTTCGATGCGTCGGTGCCCGTGCGGGCCTTCTCGTGCAGCGGGTTGCCGGGCTGGGCGTTCCGGTACTTGTTGAAGTACAGCAGGGAGTTGTCGCCGTAGTTGCCGCGATAGGCGTCGTCTATCCAGCCCCAGTGGCCGGCGGCGTCGAGGCCGTCGCCGATGTCCTGGTAGATCTTCCAGGAGATCCCGGCCGCTTCGAGACGCTCGGGGTACGTGGTCCAGTCGTACCCGGCCTCGGCGTTGTTGAGGACCGGGCCGCCGCCCTTGCCGTCGTTGCCGGTGTGGCCCGTCCACATGTAGTAGCGGTTCGGGTCGGTGGAGCCGATGAAGGAGCAGTGGTACGCGTCGCAGATGGTGAAGGCGTCGGCGAGCGCGTAGTGGAACGGGATGTCCTCGCGTGTCAGGTACGCCATGGTGGTGGCGGTCTTCGCAGGCACCCACTGGTCGTACTTGCCGTGGTTGAACGCCTTCTGGCCGCCCGCCCAGTCGTGGTTGAGGCCCTGGAGGAACTCCATGCCGAGGTCGTCGCTCGGGGGCCGGAACGGCAGCGTCACTTTCTTGCCGTCCGCCTGGTTCCACACGGACTTGCCGCTGGGCAGGGTGACGGGGCGCGGGTCGCCGAAGCCGCGTACGCCCCTCATCGCACCGAAGTAGTGGTCGAAGGAGCGGTTCTCCTGCATCAGGACGACGATGTGCTCGACGTCCTGGAGGGTGCCCGTGCTGCCCTGGGCGGGGATGGCGGCAGCCCTGGCGATGCTGTCGGACAGCAGGGTGAGCCCGGTGGCGCCCCCCGCCAACTGAAGGAAGCGACGGCGGTTGAGTTCTGCCATGGGTGAGGTGACCTCTGCTAGTAGGGAACTGGCGAGAAGCGCCCCAAGGACAGCGCGCGCGGGGTACCTCCCGGCGGACGCCCCATGACTGCCCGGGATACGGACGGCGAACGCCGCGGGCCACAGTTCCCCACGGCCCTCGTCCTCCGCCGCCCTCTGCCGGTGACCGGTGACCGGTGACCGGTGGCCGGAAAAGGCAGCGGCCGCCGGTGCCTCGAGCCGGCGGCCGGCGGAGCGGCGGGCTACGCCACGACGTCCCGCAGCGGTTTGCCGTCCATGTGGCCGATCACGTTCTGGACGGCCGCCAGGGCGATGCGGACCAGCGTCTCGCGGGTGACGCCGGCGACGTGCGGGGACAGGACGACGTTCGGGGACTTGAGCAGGCGGAGGGCCGCGGTCGGCGGTTCGGGGTCGAAGACGTCGATGCCCGCGCCCGCCAGGGTGCCCGAGGCCAGGGCGTCGGCCAGGGCGTCCTGGTCGACGAGGGCGCCGCGGGCGGTGTTGACGAGGAAGGCCGTCGGCTTGAGGAGGGCGAGGCGGGCGTCGTCGATGAGGTGACGGGTGTCGTCGGTCAGCGGGGCGTGGAGGGTGATGTAGTCGGACGCGCGCAGGAGGTCGTCGAGGGGGACGTGACGGGCGCCGCCGAGGCGGTTCTCGGTCTCCTGCGGCACACGGTTCCGGCCGGAGTAGAGGATCTTCATGTCGAACGCGACCGCGCGGCGGGCGACTTCCTTGCCGATGTGACCGAGCCCGACGATGCCCAGTGTCTTGCCCGACAGTTCGGTGAGGGACCGCTGGAGGCGCGGAAGTGCCCAGTCGGCGTCGACGAGGGCGGTGTGGGCGGGGATCAGCTGTTTGGCGAGGGCGAGCATGAGGGCGAAGGTCTGCTCGGCCACGCATCGACTCTCCGCGCCGCTGGAGCCGATGTTGCAGACGGCCACGGAACGGGCGCGGGCGGCGTCCAGGTCGATGTAGTCGTAACCGTGGCTCGCGCACTGGACGAGTTCCAGCGCGGGGGCGGCGGCGATGTGGCCGGCGGTCACCGGGCCGAGCCCGGTGACGATGACGTGCGCGTCCCGCAGGGCGGCGGGGTCCTCGTCCGTCGTCTCGACGACCGTCACCCGGGCGCCGGGCAGCAGACCGGCGAGGGCCGCCCCGGCGGTACGCCCCCCGACGTGGGGGGAGATGACGGCGAGGACGTTCTTGGGGCCGTCTCCGGCGGCGAGGTTGCCCGTGCTCGTGTTCATGCCGGTGCTCATGCGGACTCCCTGACGAGGTCGTCGGTGGTCAGCGAACCCGGACCTGCGTGGCCCGACAGCGCCAGCGTCAGGTCGAACTCGGCCAGCAGACAGCGGATGACGTGGTCGACGCCCGCCTGCCCGTCGAGGCCGAGGCCGTACGCGTACGGGCGGCCCAGCAGCACGGCGCGGGCGCCCAGCGCGAGGGCCTTGAAGATGTCGTCGCCCGTGCGTATGCCGCTGTCGAAGAGTACGGTCAGGCGGTCGCCGACCGCCTCGACGACCCGAGGCAGCGCGTCGGCCGCGGCCACGGACCCTGCTACCTGGCGCCCGCCGTGGTTCGAGACCACCACGCCGTCCATGCCCGCGTCGGCCGCGCGGCGCGCGTCGTCCGGGTGCAGGATGCCCTTCAGCACGATGGGGCCGTCCCAGTGCTCGCGCAGGAAGCCGAGGTCCGGCCAGGTCTTGGCCGGGTCGGCGAACATGCCCACGAAGTGCATCACGGCCGCGTTCGGATCCTCGTGCACGGGCTTGGCGAGACCGGCCTGGAAGGCGGGGTCGGAGAAGTAGTTCGCCGTGCCGACGCCGTGGAGGAACGGCAGATACGCCTGGTCCAGGTCGCGGGGCCGCCAGGCCAGCAGCGGAGTGTCCAGGGTGACGATCAGCGCCGTGAACCCGGCGGCCTTCGCCCGCGCCAGGAAACTCGCCGTCACCTCGCGGTCCTTGGCCCAGTACAGCTGGAACCACCGCTCCCCGTCGCCCATCGCCTCGGCGACCTGCTCCATCGGCGTGCTCGACGCCGAGGACAGGATGTACGGCACTCCGCGCGCGGCGGCCGCACGCGCGGCGGCCGGCTCCGCGTCCGGGTGCATGATCGACAGTACGCCGACGGGCGCGAGGGCCACCGGCGCCGGGATCGTCCGCCCCAGCACCTCCACAGCGAGGTCCCGCTGGTGCACGTCGCGCAGCATGCGCGGCACGATCCGCCAGCGGTCGAGGGCGGCGCGATTGGCGCGCGCGGTGCTGCCGCTGCCCGCGCTGCCCGCCACATAGCCGAACGGGCCGGGGCCGAGGCGGTGCTCGGCCAGCTCCTCGAGCCGGGTCAGATCGGTGGGCAGCCGTGGCACGGTGCCCGTCATGCCGTTCAGATAGATCTCGTACTGGAAGTCCGCCCAGTGCGGTGTCGTCGCCATGCCGGAGATCCTCGCTGTGCGGGACGAGCCGCGTCCATGGCCGTGCGGGTGTTCGGTCTCGTCCGGGCCCGTCGAGGGACCCGATGTCTCACGGCTGCCCTTCCGCCGCCGCGCCGGTGAGGGGCGCGGGGTGTGGCCGGCAAGGGGTGCGCCCCGCCGGCCACACCGGGGTTCAGGACACCTGCGCCTTGTCGTACAGCGCCTTCGCCTCATTGCCGAAGTACGGGCCGAACATCCGGTTCGGCAGGAAGGTGTAGCCGAAGCTGTTCACCGAGACCTGCAGACCGGTGCCCGCCGTCTCGCTGAAGCCGGTGAACCAGGGACCGCCGCTGGAGCCGCCTGTCATGTTGCACCCCAGGCTGTGGTCCTGCGAGAAGAGGAAGTCGCGTGAGCTGTTCCCGCTGCAGTGGATCAGCTTCGTGCCGTCGTACGGGGACGCGGCCGGGAAGCCGAAGGCGTACATCTGCTTGTTGTAGCCGCCGTTGAACTGGATGCCCTGCGCGCCGGTGACCGAGGTGAGCTTCTGGCCGTTCAGCGGGGCGACGACCGCTGCGCCGATGTCGTGGTTGATGTCCTCGCTCGCCTCCCACTGCGGGGTGGTGAGTGTCTTCGACGCGGCCCACTGGCCGTACGGGGCCTGGCCGTTGTCGTATGCGGGCACGAAGACCCAGTTGGTGTGCCAGCTGCCCTGGTACTTGACGCAGTGCCCGGCCGTGATGACCGTGCTGGCGTTCTGACCGGTCACGGCGTTCCCGGAGCAGGATGCCGTACGGCCCTGGAAGGTGAAGAACACCCGGCCGGAGGTCTTCACGACGGCGCCGCCACCCGTCCAGGGGCCGCCCGCCTGCGGGAAGGCGGTGGGTGCGACGGCGGCGGGAGTGGGCGCGACGGTCGTCGTGACGCCGCCGGGCTTCGGGGCCTTGAGGGCCTTGAGCGCGCTCGTGCCGAGGTGCAGATCGAGCGGGGTGGCGCTCCGCATCCGGTCCGCGGTCCAGAAGGCGGCCGCCGTGTGCTGTGCGGCGGCCGGGACGCTGTGGGCCGAAACCGGTGCGGGGGTGGCCGCGTTGGCGGTCGTCAGGCCGCCCGTGAGCAGGGCTCCGACGGCTGACAGAATGCCTGCGGCTGTGCGATGGCGTCTCACGCATGTCTCCTTCTGCCGTGGCAGGTGTGGGGATGAGAACGGTGCGGATCGGCGTGCGTGAGGCAGGGTGCCACGGAGGCACAGGTTCTGTCAGGAGCGCGTCAGGTCATTGCCGGGTCGCCGGCGGGTCGTCGTCGGGTCGCCGTCGGGCCTTGATCGGGCCCCGGTCGGATCATGACGTGAGCGATTTGGCGAAGCAGCGGCTGCTCTCGTACTCCCGGTAGTGACCGAACTTCGCGCACAGTTCGTAGCCGCTCGACGTGTACAGCCCGATCGCCTCGGGCTGGGCCGTGCCGGTCTCCAGCACCATGCGGGTCCGGCCGGCGGCGCGGGCGTCCTCCTCCAGTGCCGCCAGGATGTGCCGGGCGAGGCCCAGGCCGCGCGCCTCCGGGACGACGTACATCCGCTTCAGCTCGGCGTCGCCGTCCTCGTACCCTTCGTCGTTCCTGTCCTGGGAGCGCCAGCCGCCGGTGGCGACGGGGCGGCCCAGCTCGTCGTACGCGAGCAGGTAGAGTCCACGCGGCGGGCGGAACATTGACGCGTCGAGCGGTGTGACATCGCCCCCGTCGCCGTAGCGCGCGACGTATTCGAGCTGCACCTGGTCGTTGAGTTTGACGGCGTCGGGGTGGTCGAAAGCGGTCGGATATCCATGCGCAGTATCGTACATGTATGCACGTGGTGACTCTCGGATATTGTGCCGGGATGCTCACCGTGACCACCGTGAATGTCAACGGACTGCGCGCCGCCGCGAAGAAGGGCTTCGTCGAGTGGCTGGCGCAGACATCCGCCGATGTGGTGTGCCTGCAGGAGGTACGGGCCGAGGCGCACCAGCTCCCCGAGGAGGTCCGCGCCCCCGAGGGCTGGTACGTGGTCCACGTGCCCGCCGCTGCGAAGGGCCGCGCGGGCGTCGCCGTCCACTCGCGGCGCGAGCCGGACGCCGTGCGGACCGGGTTCGGCAGTGAGGAGTTCGACGGCAGCGGCCGCTATGTCGAGGTCGACCTGCCCGGTGTCACGGTGGCGAGCCTCTATCTGCCCTCGGGTGAGGTCGGCACCGAGCGGCAGGACGAGAAGTTCCGCTTCATGGACGCGTTCCTTCCGTATCTCAAGGGCCTGAGGGAGCGGGCGGCGGCCGGGGGCCGTGACGTACTGGTGTGCGGCGACTGGAACATCGCGCACCGGGAGGCCGACCTCAGGAACTGGAAGGGCAACAGGAAGAACTCCGGATTCCTGCCGGAGGAGCGCGAGTGGCTCGGCCGTGTGTACGACGACGGGGAGGACGGCGCGGGGTACGTGGACGTCGTGCGGGCGATGCATCCCGAGCAGGAGGGGCCGTACTCGTGGTGGTCGTACCGCGGCCGGGCCTTCGACAACGACACGGGGTGGCGGATCGACCTGCTGGTCGGGACGCCGCGGCTGGCCGGGAAGTGTGTGAAGGCGTACGTGGAGCGGGCGGCGAGTCATGGTGAGCGGTGGAGCGACCATGCGCCGGTGACGGCGGTCTTCGAGGTCTAGTACTCCAGCAGTACTTCGTGGCTTGACCTGGGGAAACGTCGAGCGGTGGGAGTGTAGCGGGCAGGATGCCGTCACGGACGGCTTCTGCTCGCCCGCCCCTCGAAGGAGTGCCCACGACGGTGGTAGTGACAACGGCGCGCAACCGCTTGGCGTCGCCGGCGCCAGCGCGACCAGTTCAACGCGTGGGTGCGGGCGCGGGGGTCTGGGGGTGCGTGAGCTGCCAGGAGTCGCCGGACTTCTGCCACAGTGAGCTCGATGACCTCGGCCTTCCCATCGCTGGAGCCCCCTTTTCGGCTGCTCGCGCACTCATCACCGCGAGGAAGGCGTGTGCAAGCATGGCAAGGGTGATGTGCCGGTACCAGCCGACGTAGCGGCGGACCTCGTACTCGTCCAGGCCACACTCGTTCTTCGCCGCCTGGAAACACTCCTCGATCGCCCACCGGGCACCGGCCACTCGCACCAGCTCGTCCACGCGGACATCCAGGGGTGCATAGGCGAGGTAGTAGGCGATCTCGTCCGGCCGGCTCA
>NZ_JBEOXF010000047.1:0-57720 GCF_040296405.1 Streptomyces sp. NPDC002133
CCGGGGCTGGGCGCGGGTGAAGCGGTGACCTGGCTGGACGCGCCCGACGGCGTCCTCGCCCTCGCCCGCGACGGATTCGTCTGCACCACCAACACCACGGGCGAGCCGGTACGCCTCCCCGCTCCCGGCACGCTCCTGCTGGCCAGTGGGCCGGTCGCGGTCCAGGACGGCGTCGTCGTCCTGCCCGCCGACACCACGGCGTGGTGGACGGTGTGACGATCCCGAGGCCGAGGGGCGGCGCGTCCGCCCCTCGGCTTGCCGACATCGCCGCCCAGTCGGGCGTCAGCGAGGCCACGGTCAGCCGAGTGCTCAATGCGAAGCCGGGAGTCTCCGCGCCGACCCGCACCCGGGTCCTCGCCGCCCTCGACGTCCTCGGCTACGAGCGGCCCGTACGGTTGCGGCGGCGCAGCGCAGGGCTGATCGGTCTGGTGGTGCCGGAGCTCACCAACCCGATCTTCCCCGCATTCGCCCAGGTCGTCGAGCAGACGCTGGCCGGTCACGGCTACACGCCCCTGCTGTGCGCCAAGCAGCCGGGCGGGGCCACCGAGGACGAGCTCGTCGAGCAGCTCGAGGAGAGCGGCATCGACGGCATCGTCTTCCTCTCCGGACTGCACGCCGACACCTCCGCCGACCCGGCGCGCTATGCCGAACTCACCGCCCGGGGCGTCCCGTTCGTCCTCATCAACGGCTACAACGAGCGGGTGACCGCGCCCTTCGTCTCGCCCGACGACCGAATGGCCGCGGCCATGGCCGTACGCCATCTCGCCGAACTGGGACACGAGCGGATCGGGCTCGCGGTCGGGCCCGTGCGGTACGTGCCGTCGCGCCGGAAGACGGAGGGCTTCCTGGAAGCGGCCGGTCCGGGGGCCGAGCGGCACGTCAGACACACGCTCTTCAGCGTCGAGGGCGGGCACGCGGCCGCCGCCGAGCTCATCGAGGCGGGCTGCACCGGCATCGTCTGCGGCAGCGACATGATGGCGCTCGGCGTCATCAGGGCGGCCCGTGAACGCGGGCTCGACGTGCCGGGCGACGTGTCGGTGGTCGGGTACGACGACTCGCCGCTGGTCGCGTTCACCGATCCGCCGCTGACGACGGTGCGTCAGCCCGTACAGGCCATGGCGTCGGCGGCGGTGGGCGCGCTGCTGGAGGAGATCCGCGGCAATCCCGTGCCGAGCACGGAGTACGTCTTCCGGCCGGAGCTGGTGGTGCGGGGGTCGACGGCGCGACCGCGCTGAGCGGGCGGGGCCCTGCTGCGTGCCGTGCTGTCGGGCCTGCAAAGTTTTGCATCGAGGTGTCCTGCGTGTCTCCTCCGTGTGTCCAGACGGTTGACCGCTCACCTGTCTGGCCCTACGGTCACCTGCGCAGAGGGTCTTGCAGTTTTGCAGCAAGAACATTCAATCCCCCACCCGGCCCTCTGATCCCCCTTCCTGAGCCGCAGGAGGAACCACATGGCCAGCAGATCTCTGGCTGCCGCGACCGCCCTCGTGGCGGGAGCGGCGGCCGCGGTGATCGCGCCGGCGGGCGCCGCACAGGCGGCCCCGCCCGGCAGCAAGGACGTCACCGCCGTCCTCTTCGAATGGCGCTTCGACTCGGTCGCCGCAGCGTGCACCAACACCCTGGGCCCCGCCGGATACGGGTACGTCCAGGTCTCCCCGCCCCAGGAGCACATACAGGGCGCGCAGTGGTGGACCTCGTACCAGCCCGTCAGCTACAAGATCGCGGGCCGGCTGGGCAGCCGAACCGCGTTCGCCAACATGGTCAACACCTGCCATGCGGCGGGCGTCAAGGTCGTCGCCGACACCGTCATCAACCACATGGCGGCGGGCTCGGGGACGGGCACCGGCGGCTCCTCGTACACCAAGTACGACTACCCGGGCCTGTACTCCTCCTGGGACATGGACGACTGCACCGCGCACATCACCAACTACCAGGACCGCGTCAACGTCCAGTACTGCGAGCTGGTGGGCCTCGCCGACCTCGACACCGGCGAGGAGTACGTCCGCACCAAGATCGCGGGCTACATGAACGACCTGCTGTCGCTGGGCGTCGACGGCTTCCGTATCGACGCCGCCAAGCACATGCCGGCCGCCGACCTCGCCGCGATCAAGGCGAAGCTCGGCAACCCCGGCGTGTACTGGAAGCAGGAGGCCATCCACGGCGCGGGCGAGGCCGTCCAGCCGACGGAGTACCTCGGCAATGGTGACGTGCAGGAGTTCCGGTACGCCCGCGACCTCAAGCGGGTCTTCAACAACGAGAACCTCGCCTACCTGAAGAACTACGGCGAGGGCTGGGGCTACATGGCGAGCGGCCGGTCCGCCGTCTTCGTCGACAACCACGACACCGAGCGCGGCGGCGACACCCTCAACTACAAGGACGGCGCCAACTACACCCTGGCCAACGTCTTCATGCTGGCCTGGCCGTACGGCTCCCCGGACGTCCACTCCGGCTACGAATGGTCCGACAAGGACGCCGGCCCGCCCAACGGCGGCACGGTGAACGCCTGTTACAGCGACGGCTGGAAGTGCCAGCACGCGTGGCGCGAGATCTCCTCGATGGTGGCGTTCCGGAACACCGCGCGAGGGCAGGCCGTCACGAACTGGTGGGACAACGGCGCGGACGCGATCGCGTTCGGCCGCGGCGACAAGGCGTACGTGGCCATCAACCACGAGTCCTCGGCGCTGACCCGCACCTTCCAGACCTCACTCCCGGCCGGAAGCTACTGCGACGTCCAGTCGGGCACGGCCGTGACGGTCAACGGCTCCGGCCAGTTCACGCGGACCCTCGGCCCCAACACAGCGGTCGCGCTGCACGCGGGCGCGAGGACCTGCTGAGCCGCCGTTTCCCGGTGGGGGCGCGCCACCGAGCCCGTTGAGGTCTCCCCGAGGCGAAGCCCTGGGGGAGACCGAGGACGGGCACACCGGTTGCCGCGACATGGGGCGGCACTTTGCACAGCAACGCACGCACTTCGGCACGAGTGAAGGAGATCCTTGTGATACGCCCCCTGCGCGGCAGGCGCAGAGCCGTCGCGGCCACGCTGGCCGCCGCGCTCTGCGCCGCGCTCGCGCCCGCCGTACCCGCGGCGGCCGCGAAGCCCCCGGCCCCGCCGTCCGACGCGAAACTCGCAGCGGAGCCCTCGCGGCACGATCTGACCCGGGAGCAGTTCTACTTCGTGCTGCCGGACCGGTTCGCGAACGGCGACAGCGCCAACGACCGCGGCGGACTGACCGGTTCGCGCCTGGAGACCGGGTACGACCCGACCGACAAGGGCTTCTACCAGGGTGGCGACCTCAAGGGGCTCACCCAGCGCCTCGACTACATCAAGGGCCTCGGCACGACCGCCATCTGGCTCGCCCCGATCTTCAAGAACCGGCCCGTGCAGGGCACCGGCAATGGGGGTACCTCCCAGGCCGAAGGCTCTGGGGGAGCCTCCGCCGGCTACCACGGCTACTGGATCACCGACTTCACCCAGGTCGACCCGCACTTCGGCACCAACGCCGACCTCACGAAGCTGATCGACAAGGCCCACTCCAAGGGCATGAAGGTCTTCTTCGACGTCATCACCAACCACACCGCCGACACCGTCGACTACGCCGAGAAGGCCTACGGCTACCGCCCCAAGGGCGCCTACCCGTACCTCGACAAGGACGGCCGCCCCTTCGACGACCGGGACGGCGTCACGGCCGGCGCGGTCGACGCCGAATCGTTCCCGTACACCCCGGTCAACGGGGCGGGCGGTGTCACCAAGGTCCCGGCCTGGCTGAACGACCCGACGATGTACCACAACCGTGGCGACTCCACCTGGGCCGGGGAAAGCGCGGAGTACGGCGACTTCGTCGGTCTCGACGACCTGTGGACCGAGCGTCCCGAGGTCGTCGACGGCATGAGGAGGATCTACGAGAAGTGGGTCCGCGAATTCGACATCGACGGCTTCCGCATCGACACCGTCAAGCACGTCGACCTGGACTTCTGGACCCAGTGGGCCACGGCCCTCGACGCGTACGCGGCGCGCCGGGGCCGCGACGACTTCTTCATGTTCGGTGAGGTCTTCTCCGCCGACACGGCCGTCACCTCGCCGTACGTCACCCGGGGACGGCTGGACGCCACCCTCGACTTCCCCTTCCAGGACGCGGCCCGCGCCTACGCATCGCAGGGCGCCGACGCCGGCCGTCTCGCCCGGGTCTTCGCCGACGACTACCGCTACACCACCGACAAGGCCAACGCCTACGAGCAGGTCACCTTCCTCGGCAACCACGACATGGGCCGCATCGGGACCTTCCTCGAGCAGGACAACCCGGGCGCGGGCGACGCGGAGCTGCTGAAGCGGGCCCGCCTCGCCAACGAGCTGATGTTCCTCAGCCGCGGCAATCCGGTGATCTACTACGGCGACGAGCAGGGCTTCACCGGCGCGGGCGGCGACAAGGACGCCCGCCAGACCCTCTTCGCCTCGAAGACCGCCGACTACCTCGACGACGACCAGCTCGGCACGGACCGTACGCACGCCGACGACGCCTACGACACCACGCACCCGGTCTACCGCTCGATCGCCGCGCTCTCCGAGCTCACCCGTGAGCACCCGGCGCTCCGCGACGGCATCCAGCAGGAGCGGTACGCCAAGGACTCGGTGTACGCCTTCTCCCGCACCGACGCGAAGAAGCGCACGGAATACGTCGTGGCCGTCAACAACGCCACGACCGGGAAGACCGTGACCCTGCCCGTCGACGCGGCATCCGACTTCCGCGTCCTGTACGGCGGTTCGGGCACCGTCCCCGCCGCCGACGGCACGGTCACCGTCACCGTTCCCGCACTGTCGTCGCTGGTGCTGCGCGCGGACAGGCCCCTCGCGGCCCCGGCCGCCAAGCCCGGCCTCACCCTGAAGGCCCCCGCCGCCGGAGCAACCGGCACCGTCGAGATCTCCGCCGACGCCGACGGCGGGCAGTTGAACCGCGTGGTCTTCGCCGCCCAGGTCGGCAACGGCCCGTGGCGGACCCTCGGCACCGCCGACCACGCCCCGTACAAGGTCACCCAGCACCTCGCCGCCCCCGCCGGAACGCCGGTGCGCTACAAGGCGGTGGTCGTGGACAGCCTCGGCCGCACCGCGAGCGCCACGGCGCAGACGACCGCGGGCCAGGTCCCGCCGCCCGAGAAGCCCACGGCCGTCGAGCGTACGTACGCCGTCGTCCACTACCGGCGCACCGACGGCGACTACGACGGCTGGCAGCTCAGGTCCGGCGACCTGACGGGCGGCTTCACCGGGCGGGACGCCTTCGGCGCGTTCGCCTGGGTCAAGGTCCCCGAGGGCGCATCGTCGCTGGCGTACACCGTCGAGAAGAACGGCACCGCGGACGGCCCGCAGCGGAGCATCGGCCTCGGCCGCACCGGTGAGGTCTGGATCACGCAGGGCCAGGACGGCCAGTCGGACACCGCGCCCGACGGCGTCTACCCGCCGCAGGACACCAGCAAGGCCGTCCTGCACTACCAGCGGCCCGACGGCGACTACGACGGCTGGGGACTCCACACCTGGACCGGCGCCGCGGAGCCCACCGACTGGTCCCGTCCGCTGATGCCGGTGCGCCAGGACGCCTACGGCGTGACCTTCGAGGTCCCGCTCGCCGAGGGCGCCACCTCGCTCAGCTACATCGTCCACAAGGGCGACCAGAAGGACCTCCCGACCGACCAGTCGCTCTCCTTCGGCAGCCACGGACGTGAGGTGTGGATGCTGGCCGGGCAGCCGAAGTACCTGCTGCCGCAGACCGGCGGGGCACCCTCGCTGGACCTGACGACGTCCGAGGCGCAGTTCATCGACCGCGACACCGTCGTCTGGAAGGTGAAGGCGACCACCGCCACCAGCCAGCAGCTCGTGTACGCACCCGGCGGCGGCATCCAGGTCGTCGACGGTGCCCTCAGTGACGAGGGCCAGTGGCTCCGGCTCACCCCGGCCACCCTGACCGACTCCCAGAAGACGTCACACCCGCACCTCAAGGACCACCCGGCCTTCACGGTCGATCCGCGCGACCGCGACCGTGTGCGGGACGCTCTGCGCGGGCAGCTCGTCGCCACGCAGCGGGCGGCGAACGGCGCCCTGCTCGCCGCGACCGGCGTGCAGATCCCGGGCGTGCTCGACGACCTGTACGCCGCGAAGGCGCAGGGCTCGGCCCTCGGCCCGGTGTTCCGCAAGGGCCGTCCGACCCTGTCGGTGTGGGCCCCGACCGCCCGGAGGGTCTCCCTCGAACTCGACGGGAAGACCGTCCCGATGCGCCGCGACGACCCCTCCGGTGTCTGGTCGGTCACCGGCCCGGCGGACTGGCGCGGAAAGCCGTACCGGTACGCCGTGACCGTCTGGGCGCCCAGCGTCCAGAAGCTCGTCACCAACAAGGTCACCGACCCGTACGCAACCGCCCTCACCACCGACTCGGCCCGCAGCCTCGTCGTCGACCTGGCCGACCCGAGGCTCGCCCCCAAGGGCTGGGCAGGACTGAAGAAGCCGGCCGCCGTGCCGCTCAAGGACGCCCAGATCCAGGAGCTGCACATCCGCGACTTCTCGATCGCGGACCGCACGGCGAAGCACCCCGGCGGCTATCTGGCCTTCACGGACCGTGAGTCGGCCGGTATGAGGCACCTGCGCGAACTCGCCGCGGCCGGCACCTCGTACGTCCATCTGCTGCCCGCCTTCGACATCGGCACCATCCCCGAGAAGAAGTCCGACCAGACCGCCCCGGCCTGCGATCTCACGGTGTACGCCCCGGACTCCGACGAGCAGCAGGCGTGCGTCGCCGCGGCTGCCGCGAAGGACGCCTACAACTGGGGCTACGACCCGCTGCACTACACCGTCCCCGAGGGCTCGTACGCCTCCGACCCGGACGGCACGCGCCGCACGGTGGAGTTCCGGCAGATGGTCCAGGGCCTGAACGGCGCCGGGCTGCGCACGGTCATGGACGTCGTCTACAACCACACCGTGGCGAGCGGGCAGGACGGCAAGTCCGTCCTGGACCGGATCGTGCCCGGCTACTACCAGCGGCTCCTCGCCGACGGCACCGTGGCCACGTCCACCTGCTGCGCCAACACCGCGCCCGAGAACGCGATGATGGGCAAGCTCGTCGTCGACTCGGTCGTCACCTGGGCCAGGGAGTACAAGGTCGACGGCTTCCGCTTCGACCTCATGGGCCACCACCCGAAGGCCAACATCCTCGCTGTCCGCAAGGCCCTCGACGCGCTGACCGTCGAGAAGGACGGCGTCGACGGCAGGAGCATCGTCCTGTACGGCGAGGGCTGGAACTTCGGCGAGATCGCCGACGACGCCCGCTTCGTCCAGGCCACGCAGAAGAACATGGCCGGGACGGGAGTCGCGACCTTCTCCGACCGGGCGCGCGACGCGGTCCGCGGCGGCGGTCCCTTCGACGAGGACCCGGGCATCCAGGGCTTCGCCTCGGGTCTCCACAACGAGCCCAACGGGTCCCAGGCCAACGGCACCCCGGCCGAACAGAAGGCCCGGCTGCTCCACTACCAGGACCTGATCAAGGTCGGACTGTCGGGCAACCTCGCCGGCTTCACCTTCACCGACACATCGGGCCGCCCGGTCAAGGGCTCGGACGTGGACTACAACGGCTCCCCGGCCGGCTATGCCGCCGTCCCCGGCGACGCCCTCGCCTACGCCGACGCCCATGACAACGAGACCCTCTACGACGCGCTCGCCTTCAAGCTGCCCGTCGGCACACCCGCGGCCGACCGCGCCCGTATGCAGGTGCTCGCGATGGCGACGGCCGCCCTCTCACAGGGCCCCGCGCTGTCCCAGGCCGGCTCGGACCTGCTCCGGTCGAAGTCGCTGGACCGCAACTCGTACGACAGCGGCGACTGGTTCAACGCCGTCCACTGGTCCTGCGGCCCTGACGGCAACGGCTTCGGCCGCGGCCTGCCGCCCGCCGCCGACAACAAGGCCAAGTGGCCCTACGCCAAGCCCCTGCTGATCGCGCCCACGCTGAAGCCGGGGTGCGCGGAGATCTCAGGCGCCTCCGCCGCGTACCGTGATCTGCTGAAGATCCGTACGAGCGAGACGGACTTCGGGCTCGGCACGGCGGACGAGGTGCAGTCGGCCCTCTCCTTCCCGCTCTCCGGGAAGGACGAGACGCCGGGCGTGATCACGATGCGCCTCGGGGATCTGGTCGTGGTCTTCAACGCCACGCCGGAGCGGCAGTCGCAGCGGGTCGGCGCACTGGCCGGCACGCCGTACGCCCTGCATCCGGTGCAGGCGGCGGGCGCCGACGCGGTCGTGAAGTCCGCTTCCTACGAGGGCGGCTCGGGCACCTTCCGCGTGCCGGGTCGTACGGTGGCCGTCTTCACCCGCGGCTGACCACCGGTGGCGCGCCTGGGCCCTGACGGCTCAGGCGCGCTGCTGCGGCACCCGTGCCGCGTGCGGTGCGAGCGCCACCAGCCGGCCGACGAGCTCGCCGAAGGGCCCGTCGGCCGGCTCGTCCTCGAGGATGCGCAGCAGCACGGCCGCCATCTCCCGGTCGTACGCGGCCGGCACGGCCACCAGAGCCGCGAAGTCGTGCACCAGCTGCAACTCGAGCTCGGCGCGCGGGATGTCCCGCCCGTCCAGCCAGATCAGCGCCGTCGACTCGGCGAGCGACACCCAGGACCGGACGACCAGCCGCAGCCTCGCCGGGGGTTCCGTGATGCCGAGGTGCGCCATGATCTGGTCGTACGCCGCGTGCCTGACCTCGTCGATCATGCCGTTGGTGGTCGTCGCCGTGCCCACCGGGCAGGCTCCGCCCGCGGGGACGGCGGGGCCGCCGCGCATCAGCGCCGAGAACCCGGGCCCGTGCTCGTCCACGAAGTCGAAGAACCGCCTCATGACGCGCAGCAGGCGCGCGCCGAGCGGCCCTTCGGGCTTCTCGACGAAGCGGGCCGCCAGCTCGTCGGCCGCGCGGCGCAGCGCCGCCTCGTACAGGCTCTGCTTGCCCGGGAAGTAGTGGTATACGAGCGGGCGGGAGATCCCCGCGGCTGCGGCGATCTCGTCGATCGACACCTCGTCGGGGGAGCGGTGGCTGAACAGATCCAGCGCCACCCCGATCAGCTGCTGCCTGCGCTCCTCGACGCCCATCCTGCGGCGTACCCCGGTCGTCATGCGAACAGCCTAACGGCCGGGCGCCGGAGGCCGTCCGTTACGCTCCCGGGACATGACCGCATCTGACCAGGAAACCCCGGCACCGGGACCGGTACCGGGACCGGTATCGGGACCGGCGGCGGAGACGGAGACCGGGGCGCCGGAGGTCGCGGAGACGGAGCTCGTGGCGCCGGAGCGCGCGGGGATGACCCCGCGCCAGGCCCGAATGCTCCGCATCACCGTCGCATCCGTTCTGCTCGTGGCACTGGCGGTGGTCCTGGCGGTGCGGCTGGCCAGTCGTACCTCCGTGCTCGTGGTCGGGGTGTACGGACTGGCCATGATCCTGTGCGGAGTTGTCATCGAGCTGAGCCGCCACGGCCGCACCCGGCTCGGCACGTGGCTGCTGGGCGCGGGTCTGCCGGCGGCGCTGGCCGCGGACTGGCTGCTGCTTCCCTGAAGCGAGGCGATCCGGGAGGCGTCTTCCGGATCGGGCGCTAGAGGTCCAGGACGAGGCGTCCGCTCGTGCAGCGTGAGACGCAGATCAGCATCGAGTCGTCCCGTTCCGCGTCCGTGAGCAGGTGGTCGCGGTGGTCGATCCCGCCCTCCAGGACCCGCTGTCGGCAGGTGCCGCAGAAGCCCTGCTCGCAGGAGTACGGGACGTTCGGCAGCTCGTCGCGCACGGCGGCGAGCAGCGAACGGTCCGCGGGGACCGTGAGCGTACGGCCGGAGCGGTGCAGTTCGACCTCGAAGGCGCCGCCGGACGCCGTGGCCGCCGCCGTGAACCGCTCCAGATGAAGCTCGCGGCCCTCGGGCAGGGTCGCGGCGACCGCGTCCATCAGGCCCTGCGGGCCGCAGCAGTAGACCACCGTCCCCGCGGGGAGACCGGCCAGGAACGCGAGGTCCGGAGGGCCGAACGTGGTTTCCGCGCCCAGCTTCTCGGCCTCGTCGAGGTACGGCATGGTGACCCGGTCGCGCCCGCAGTACACCAGCCGCCGGCCGGTGACGCCCGCCGTGTGCAGCGCCCGCACCATCGGCAGGATCGGCGTGATCCCGATGCCGCCCGCGACGAACACGTACGACGCGGCCTGCACCAGCGGGAATCGGTTGCGCGGGCCGCGGATCTCGATCTCCGTGCCCTCATGCAGTTGTTCACGGACTTCGAGCGAGCCGCCGCGGCCGTCCTCGATGACGCGGGTCGCGACCGTGTACGTGTCGCGTTCGGCCGGGTCGCCGCAGAGCGAGTACTGCCGTACGAGACCGGAGGGCAGCACGAGGTCGACATGCGCGCCGGGTTCCCAGGGCGGCAGGTCCTGGCCTTCGAGCCGGAGCTGGACGACGCCTTCGGCGGGGGAGGTGCGTTCGGTGACCAGGACGCGGTGCGAGGACACGCGGCGTCGCCCCTGGCCGGACGTCGGCTTCTCCAGTGCGGGCATGGGCCACAGCGGGGACGCCTCGATACGGCGGCGAACGGCCCGCCGGGCGAGCAGCGCGGCCCCGGCGACGAGGACGACGGTACGCAGTCGGGGCATGTCAGCGGCCTCCGTTCGCGCCGGGCGACGAGGCCAGATAGGCGACGGCCTGGGCGGTACTGCCCTCCTGGCTGGGGTGGTACGCATGGCTCAGATAGCGCGGGATCGAGCGCAGCATGTCCGGTGTGGACGGGAGCACGCCGCGGTTTCCCGCGCGGTAGAAGTCCCGGAAGCTCGCTTTGCCCTCGACGAGGGTCGGATCGTTCTCCATGAAGAAGCGGGCGCCGCGCTGCCAGAGGAAGACGAGCGCCGAGAACGCCGTCGCCCAGGTTCGCACCCGGCGCCGGTAGCTGCCGTCGACGTGCATGAAGAGGTCGAAGGCGACCGAGCGGTGCTCGACCTCCTCGGCGCCGTGCCAGCGCAGCAGGTCCAGCATCATCGGATCGGCGCCGCGCCGGTCCAGCTCCCCGGCGTTGAGGACCCAGTCGCCGAGGAACGCCGTGTAGTGCTCGATCGCGGCGATCAGCGCGACGCGCTCCTTGAGCCACCATGCGCGGGGCCTGCCGGGCGGGAGGGTCCGGTCGCCGAGCAGCTTCTCGAAGAGCCAGTCGACCTGTGCGGTGTAGGGGGTCGGGTCGAGTCCCAGTTCCCTGAGGTGCGGCAGCACGTCGTCGTGGGCCTGTGAGTGCACGGCCTCCTGGCCGATGAAGCCGATGACGTCCTCGCGCAGCCGGTCGTCGCGGATGTGCGGCAGGACCTGCTTGTAGACGTGGACGAACCAGCGTTCGCCGGCGGGGAGCAGCAGGTGCAGCACATTGATGGTGTGGGTGGCGAAGGGGTCTCCGGGGATCCAGTGGAGCGGGGTCTCCTCCCAGGCGAAGGAGACCTTGCGGGCCTTGAGGGGGGTGTGTTCCGACGCCACCGCGGCCGGGGCCGGCTTCGTATTAGACATGGCGTCAATGTACTGACGGGTATGCCGCCCGAACAGAGGCGTGCAGCGAGGAGTCGGGCCGGTGCGTGCGCGGTCGTTCCGCTGGGCCTCGTCGCCTGCTCCACCTCCTCGTTGCCGGTCCACCGTCCTCGGCCTACTGTCCATGGCCATGACCGAGCCCTCGCATCTGCACGCCACACGGACGTCCTACGACACCGTCGCCGTCGACTACGCCCGGCTTTTCGGAACCGAGCTCGGCAAGCGCCCGCTGGACCGCGCCATGCTTGCCGCGTTCGCCGAAGTCGTACGGGCCGACGGGGCCGGGCCGGTCGGCGATCTCGGCTGCGGTCCCGGCCGGGTGACGGCCCATCTGGCCTCGCTCGGGCTGGACGCCTTCGGCATCGACCTGTCGCCGGGGATGATCGAGGTGGCCCGTCGGACGTACCCGGGCCTGCGGTTCGACGAGGGCTCGATGACGGCCCTGGAGCTGAAGGACGGCACGCTCGGCGGCATCGTCGCCTGGTACTCCACCGTCCACACTCCGCCGGAGGAACTGCCGGAGGTGTTCGCCGAGTTCCACCGGGCCCTGGCGCCGGGCGGCCACCTGCTGATCGCCTTCAAGGCCGGCGACGGGGGTGTGCACCTGGAGCAGGCGTACGGCCACGCGGTGTCTCTCGACGTCTTCTGGCTGCCGGTCGACCGGGTGGCCGGGCTGCTGGGCGGGGCGGGGCTGGTCGAGGTCGCCCGGCTGGTGCGCGAGCCCGAGGAGATGGAGAAGACCCCGCAGGGCTTTCTCCTGGCACGCAAGCCGGCCTTGAAGCCCGTCCGGTGAAGCCCGTCCGGTGAAGCCCGTCCAGGATGTGACGACGGGCATGCGGGCCCACCGGACGGTACCGGGCGGAGCGGGCAATTCGGGGCCCGCCCCTGCTCGGCACGGGCTGGGCAGGGGCCGTGTCGAAGTGCGGCTCCGCCGCGTGGGTCCGCCGCACGGGCACCTGTGCCCACCCGGGGATCAGCGCAGCGCGCCCGCCCGCGTGCCGTCCGCGAGGGTGCCGTGCAGCTCCGCGCGTGAGCCCTGCGCGGCGCGTACGGCGAGGAGGTTGCCCTCGGCGCTGCTGCGCACCCCGCCGGAGGTGGCCAGTGACCTGAACTGGTCGCTGCCGGCGGCGAGGACGTACCACTGGCCCGCCCGCGACTTCCACAGGACGCCGGCCAGTACCCGGGGATCGCGCGGGCCGCAGGCCGGGGAGCCCTCGGAGCGAGCCGCGACCGCGGCCGGGGCGTCGGCAGGCCTGCGCGTCGTCGGGGCCTGGAACTGGGCGAAGGCGCGGCTTCCCGTGCCGCGCCAGGTCTCCGCGCGGGTGCACAGCCAGGCGGCGGTGCCGTTCGCCTCGGGGAGGGGCTGACGCGCATACTCCCAGGAGTTGACCGCGCGGATCCCGTGCGAGCGCACCGCGGGCAGCAGACAGGCCGTGCGCGACCAGGCCTTCCGGGCCGCGTCGGTCGACACATCGGCGGGCGCTGCCGGCGGACCCCAGGTCAGCCGGGCCGGGGCGAGTTCGCCGAGGTCGGTCACCAGCCGCCGCTCGACGGACCCGGACCCGCTTCCGTCCTGCAGCTCCAGCGCCTCCCACGAGCGGCAGCCGCGGTCCTGGACCGGGGTCGGCAGCGGGTCGGTCACCCCGTGGGCGTCCCGGCCCAGAGGCCGAGCGGCCCCGGCCGGGTCGAGCAGGTCGCGCACCCCGGTGCCGGTCACCCAAGGGGCCACCAGATAGCGGACGTTGCCCTGCCACCGCCCCACCACCAGCGCCCCCGAGGACGCCGCGCCCGCCCCGTCGACCCGCGCGAAGTCGAGCGCCGCGCCGGCGGATGTCCCGTCGCCGGGTTCGGCGTACCGCACGACCCTCAGCCCGTCGTGGAACAGCACCACCCGCGCCTGGTCGACCATCCCCGCGAACAGCAGCTGCGGGGCACCCATCGGAGGCCCTGGCGGGGTGCCGGGCGTGGCCGACGTCTGCACCCGGCTGCTCGGCCGGGCCCAGACGGCGAGCGCGCGCCGCAGCAGCGCGCGGTCGCCCGTCAGCGTCCCGCGCGTCGGCCACACCGAGAAGTCGGCCCGGGCGGAACTCCGCCAGGCCCCAGGTGCGATGCGGCCCAGCCGGTCCGGGTCGAGGGCCGCCTCGGACGCCGGGTTCCGGGCGTACAGAGGTGCGGCCGCGCCGTCGGGGCCCCAGCCCTCGCCGGGCAGACCCAGCAGCGTGCCGCACACCAGTACGGCCGCGGCCGCGGCGAGCGCCGCCCTGGCGTGCTGACGCCGGCGCATGAGGTCCGTGGGCCGGGCCTGCAGGGAGCAGGGGTCGAACTCGGGCGAGTCCAGCAGCGCATACGATGCCCCGGCGCTGTCCGCCTCGGCGAGCGTCGCGTGCGGGTCACCGATACCGGCGTCGGCGAGGACGTGCCGTACCTCCGCGTCGGACAGCCGTTCCAGGCCCCGGAGCACGAACGCGGCCCTGGCCGGGCCGGAGAGCCCGGACAGCCGCTGGTCCAGGGCGAGTTCGTCCGCACCGCCCGAGCGGGGGAACAGCCTGAGCCCCCAGACCTGGGGCAGCAACGGCGGGAACTGCGCCCGTTTGGGCCAGGCCCGGCGTCTGAGTGGAAGCCCCGCCTCCAGGGCCTGCCGCAGCACCCGCCGACGGACGAACACATAGCCGGGCGCGGCGACGCCGGCGCGGGCCGGGAGACCCACGCGTGACGGTACTTCCTCGCGAGGCACGGGCACGGGGCCGGGCACCTGCGGGCCCTCCGCCCCCACGACCGCTTCGGCGGCGCGTGTCCGTCCGCGCGGCAGTGAGCGCTGGACGACGGAGTGCGCGGTGAGCACCCGCCGATTGCGGCCGAGCGAGGGCGGCAGGACGAGATACGCGATCCGGACGAGACGCGGATAGTGCTCGACGAGCGCGGCCTCGGCCTGCTCGACATCAAGGGCGGCGGGGGCGAGTTCCTGGGTGCTCACCTTCAGCAGAACGAGGGAATCGTCCGATAGTCACCAGCCGTTACCGGGTCGTCGTCGATGCGCCCGGCGGTGCCGGACACACGGAAGCGCTCGGTACCGGCTTCGCCGGGGACCGTTGTGAGGCGGGACTGTTCCGCGTGCCGGGGAGCAGCCGCCCCAGTGCACTGCGTGCCGCAGCCGTACCCGTGCCTGGTCGCGCGACGGCGCTCATCGAGGCTCCCGAAGCGGGGGGCGCGAACACGGCACCCACTCCGACGGCCCCTGCGGCGCCCAACAGCCACCGTCTCGACAGCGCGGCCACCGGTGCCCCTCTGTGTTGCCCAAGAGACCACAGGTGCGTGTGGGAGCGCACGTTACCCGGCGTTCGCCAGCGCACCAGGGCGCCGAGCGGGCACGATGGCCAGATGCGTACGGAACGACGGCGAATCACCACCCCGATAGCCCTGGCCACGCTGGTCCTGACGGCCTGCACGGCCCTCACCGCATGCGGCGGGGACGACGAAAAGGCCCCCGATGCGCCGAAGACGGCGACGGGGACCCTGGAGCAGCTGGCCGCTGAGGCCACGTGCGAGCCGAACATCCAGACGGACGCCAAGGAGCTGCGGCAGGCCAACTGCACGACGGACGACGGGACGTACGTGCTGGCCACCTTCGCGACCGACCGCGGCCAGCGCGAATGGATCAACGAGGCCAAGGACTACGGCGGCTCGTATCTCGTCGGCAGGAAGTGGGTCGCGGTCGGCGACGCGAAGGTGGTCGCAGCGCTGCGCGGCCGGCTCGGCGGGACCGTGGAGAGCGGCTCGTCGCACGACCAGCACTCGGGGAGTAGTGGTGGTAGTGGGGAGAGCGACGAGGGGCACTCCGGCCATCACTGAGCAGGCCGCGCAGGTCTGAGGGACGTGGGGGGAGAGGAGACGCCGAACCCCCGGGCTCAGCCCGGGAGCCGGGGGTTCGGCGCCGGCTCGGTCAGCGGCACCTACGGCCGTCGTTGATGCACTTGACGACCCTGTTCATCAGTCGCTGGTCGAAGACGTTGATGAAGTCGCCGTGGTCCGTGATCGGCTTGTGCAGCTGCTCCGGGAAGGAGTCGACGGCAAACACGCTGGGGTTGTCCCCGCCGAAGGCGGGCGGCGGAACGTCGTAGACGATCCGCTGGACCAGCTGCGGAATGGCCCTGAAGCCGTTCTGGCAGCGACCGTTGGCATCCGCGAACGCGACATGGGTACGGTGGTTCGCACTGTCGGTGTTCTGGCCGTCCCAGCAGCTCTGGAACTTGAATGTGCGCACCACCTGACTGCCCTCGGGGCAGATCGGGTACTTGTCCTTCAGCTGCCGGTCCTCGAATCCCGTGCAGCTCCAGGACGCATTCGCATTGGCGTCTCCGTTGGTGAATGACTTGGCGTCACCGGTGATGATCCGAAGGAGGCGCGGCATGGCCGTGACCTTGCCGACGGGACTTCCCACGAAATTCAGCGTGACCTGGGCCGGAGTCTGGATCTCTCCGACGTTCTGGTCCTTGCCGCCGCCGTCGGCGTTCGCGTCGTTCTCGTCCTGACCGTTCTGCACACGCAGCACCGGCCAGTAATAAGTCGACTTGTCGCCCTGGTTGCGGCAGGTGGTGTTGCCATTGGCGAGGTCGTCGTCGCTTGCGAAGGCGTCATTCGCCTGGTTGCCGACGTAGTCGTGCATATGGTGTGCGCCATTGCTCACGCCGGGCGCGACGATGACATTGTCCGGATTGAACTTGCCGTTCTGGTTCCGTCCGCAGTCGGTGGTGAAGGTGCCTCGGGAGGCGCCCCGGCGATTGCGGGGGTTCTGGACATTCGGCTCGACGGACTGGATGTCGACGAAGTCGGCCTCCTCGGGACCGTTGCCCGCCTGACCGCCGTTGCCCTGGTCATCGCCCTGGTCTCCGCCGTCCTGGCCCTGGTCACCGCCCTGGTCCTGGCCGCCGTCCTGGCCTTGGCCCTGGTCCTCGCCCTGGCCCTGGTCGCCGCCCTGGTCCTGACCGCCGTCGTTGCCGGCGCCGCCGTTGTCGTCGGCGCGCAGGGTGCACGGGGCCAGCTTTTCGAGGCCCTGCGGTTTGTCGGCCTCCTGGTCGATGAGTGCGACGATCCGCTGGATGATCACCAGCCGCTCATTTCTCAGCGGCGCCAGAATCTGCTGCTCACCGAAGGAGGGATCGCTCTCGATCCGCTCCTTGTTCTCGGCGAACCGCTGATAGGCGGTGGTGATCTGGGTGTCAAGTGTGGCCAGTTCACGGTCGACCGACCCGCGTACCCCTTGGGGCACTTCGGGAAGTTCATTGCCGACGTCGGGGCAGTCGATGGTCGACATGGACTGGCCGGCATTCTTGGTCTGGGCCGGGCGTTGACCGGTCCAGCCCCAGCCCTCACCCGCGGATGCGTAGTAATTGACCGCCACCAGCCCACCCCCGCCCAGAATCAGGGCAGCCGAGGCGGCGATCGCCCGGTGTGCCAGCGTAGAGCGTTTGCGTGATGTGCGTCCCATGGAACTCCAATCCCGGGGGGGCGTAGCGCCGTTCCATACGGGCACAGTCGGCGGCCTGTTCAACCGGTGCTGGAATTCGTAGAAATCTCCATTCGCAAACCGGACGGAATGAGTGACACCGCACGAGACCGTACGAGCCGCGTGAGAACGCTCGATTACCGGTCGAGGTGGGCCAGTACGGCCGGCACCCCGCGGTTGTCGTCGCCCGACGGCGGAAGCCCCGGCTTCGTGATGACGTTCGCAACGGATACTTGGCCACCGCCACTTCGGTGATGACGAGTCGGTCGGCGATCACGGCGTTCGACCTGCCCTGTGCCCCAGCTCCAGCACCTCGGTCTCACGCGGCGTCAGACCCTCCGGCGGTCCGTCCTCGGTGTGCCGGGCCGGCAGGTGCGAGATCCCCCGCGGGTCCATCGCCGTAGCACCCGCCGCCCGGCGCACCGCGTCGACGGACTGCTCGGCCTCGAACACCCGGTCCTTGGGCCGGTGTCCCGCCCCGCCGTTGCCGTCAGGCGGCGACTCACGCGCGCCGGCAGCACGCCGCCAGGACACCGGCCGGAGTCGGGGCGCCGTTCAGGAGTCGGGAAGCAGCGCCGACTCCTGCTCGGGGGAGAGGCCCGTGGGGCTGCGGACCGTGCGCAGCGGGGGCTCGCCGTCGAGGGAGCGCAGCCAGGCCCAGGTGTCCGCGACGGTCTCCGCGACCGGCCGGCAGTGCAGGCCCGCGGCCAGCGCCTTCGACACGTCCGCGCGATGCATGGCGTCGTGCGACTCGCCACGGGGGATCCAGACGGGCAGGTCCGTCCACGGCTCGACTCCGGCCGCGGCGATGGTCGCCTCGTCGAGCGGACGCAGTTCCGCGTCCGCACCGGTCACGCGGACGCACTCGTCGAGCAGTTGGCCCATGGTCGTGTGCCCGGGCGGGCTCACGAGGTTGTACGCGCCGTAAAGCCCCTTCTCCGAGGCGTCGAGGAGCCATTCGGCAAGATCGCGTGCGTCGATGTACTGCAGCGGCAGATCGCGCGGCCCGGGAGCCGGGACCGGGCCGCCCCTGGCCACCCGATTCAGCCACCAGGGCAGTCGGCCCACGTTCTCCCAGGGGCCGAGGATCAGCCCGGCCCGCGCCAGCAGCGAGCGGTCCTCGCCGAAGGCCGCGACCGCGGCCAGCTCGCCGCCCCGCTTGTCATGGGCGTAGTCGGTGGACCCGGCATCGGCCGCGGCGCCTTCGACCAGGGGCCCGTACTCGTCCAGACCGGGTGCCATCGGCCAGGCGTGGACCGAGCGGCTGGACACGTACACATAGCGGCCCGCACGGTCGGCGAGCAGCCGCGCCGCCTCCAGTACGGCGGAGGGGGCGGACGACCAGGTGTCGACCACGACGTCCCAGTCGCCCTCCGCCTCTTCCAGCGCCGTCAGCCCGCCGGGTGCGGTGCGGTCGCCGTGCAGCACGGACACACCCTTCGGGGCCTCGTGCTGCCCGCGGTGGAACACGGTCACCTGCCAGTCGCGTGCGAGCGCGGCGTCGACGACCGCCCGCCCCACGAACTCCGTCCCGCCCAGTACAAGAAGTCTCATGATCCGGACTCTGCCCTGTCGCGGCCCCGACGGCAGCACATTTCCGCTCCCAGGAAAATCCGCTTTCAGGGAAATCGGCACGCGCACCCGTCTGCCGAACCCGACGGTCGAGATGGCACCATGTCCGGGCCATGACGAATACCCGGTCGCCGATGCGCGCCCTGCGAGCCGCACTCTTCGCGGCGGTGTGCACCACGCTGGCCGCGGTGGGGCATTCGTCCATATCCGGGCATGACTTTCCGGTCACGGTGCTCCTCCCGGCGTTCGCGGTGACCGGAGGCGTGGCCTGGCTCGTCGGCACGCGACGGCGGGGAGCGTTCAGCATCGGTACGGGGCTCCTGACCGTCCAGGGCGCGCTCCATCTGCTGTTCGCCGGCTCCGATGCGCACACCGCCTCGCCCGCACACTCCACAGACACCGGCGGAGCTGCCCACACCATGGGCACGGGCATCGACCCCATGGCGGCCGAGACGACCGCGAGTGTCATCGCCGACACCGCCGGCTCCGTCAACTCCTCGGGCATGCTTGCCGCCCACCTCGTCGGCGCCGCCGTGTGCGCAGTCTGGCTCGCGCACGGCGAAGCCGCGTTCTTCCGGCTGGCGCGCACCGTCGGCACCCTCGCCTTCGCGCCGCTGCGGCTCCTGCTCGCGGTCGTACGCGTACCGGAGCTCCCGCACGCCGTGCGCCCGCGCCGCCGTACCACCCGCCGACTTCATGGCGTCGTCCTCGCGTACGCCCTCTCGCGACGCGGTCCGCCCGGCCGTCCGTTCACCCGCGCCACGGCCCCTGGAGCACTCGTCTGACAGCCGGGGGCCGATTCCCCCATGTCAACGCCAACTCCAAGGATCATCATGGCCATTGACGACCCCGTGAAGCCGGACGAGCCGACGGCCGGCTCCCCGTCCCCGACCAGCCCCACCTCCACGTGGAGCGCACTGCGCCCGCTCGTGCTGCGCATCCACTTCTACGCGGGCGTCCTCATCGCCCCGCTCCTTCTCGTCGCCGCGACCAGCGGACTGCTGTACGCGCTCTCCTTCCAGGCGGAGAAGGTCCTCTACAGCCATGAGCTGACCACCGACGTCGGCGAGCGCACGTTTCCGCTCGACACCCAGGTCGCCGCCGCCCGCGAGGCCCACCCGCAGGGCACGGTGACCGCCGTGTGGCCCTCGTCCGAGGACGGTGCGACCACCCGCGTCCTCATGTCGAGCCCGGAGGTCGAGGAGGGCAAGTCCCTCGCCGTCTTCGTCGACCCGTACACGGGGAAGGTACGAGGCGAACTGCCCAGCTACGGCAGCTCCGGCGCCCTCCCCCTCCGCACCTGGCTCGACGAGCTCCACCGCGATCTGCATCTCGGCGACGTCGGCCGCAACTACAGCGAACTGGCCGCCAGCTGGCTGTGGGTGGTCGCCCTCGGCGGTCTGCTGCTCTGGATCGGCCGCAAGCGGGCGTCCAAGCGCGCCCTGCTGCTCCCCGAGCGCTCCGCGAAGGGCCGCCGACGCACCCTCTCCTGGCACGGCTCCGTCGGCCTGTGGGCCGTCATCGGCCTGGTGCTGCTCTCCGCCACCGGCCTGACCTGGTCGCGGTACGCGGGTGAGAACATCGGCGCCGTCCAGGACCAGCTCGGCGGCGCGACCCCGGTCGTCTCCGCCACGCTCGACGGCGCGGCCGGGGCCGGCGGTGACCACGAGGGCCATGGCGGCGGACACCAGGGTGGCCACCAGGGCCCGGACGTCGGCATCGACAAGGCGGTCGAGGCAGCCGCGGCCAAGGGTGTCGAGGGCAGGATCTCCGTCATCCTGCCGGCCGAAGGCAGTGGATATGTCGTCAAGGAGACCGACACGACGTTCCCGGTCCACCTCGACTCGGTCGCGATCGACCCGGCCGACGGCAGGGTCATGGACGAGCTGCGCTTCGCTGACCATCCGCTGCTCGCGAAGCTGACGCGGTTCGGCATCGATGCCCACATGGGTGTCTTCCTGGGCCTTGCCAACCAGCTCGCCCTCGCGGGGCTGATGGTCGCGCTGATCCTGCTCATCGTCTGGGGCTACCGCATGTGGTGGCTGCGCAGGCCGACCAAGGAGCGGACGCTGGGCGTGGGCCGGCCGATGCCGCGTGGCGCCTGGCGCAAGGTGCCGCTTACGGCGCTGCTGCCGCTCGCGGCGGCGACGGCGGCCGTGGGCTGGTTCGTGCCGATGCTGGGCGTCAGCCTGCTGGTCTTCCTCGCGGTCGACATCGCGCTGGGCCTGGTGGCCCGGGCCCGGGCGAAGGCCTGACGAAAGGAGGGGGCCGCGTCGTCCGCGCGGCCCCCTCCTGCCTCGCTCAGGGCGCGTACTTGTAGCCGACCCGCCGCACGGTCTGGATCGTGTGGCGGTGCTCGGCGCCCAGCTTGCGGCGCAGCCGGGCCACATGGACGTCGACCGTCCGCCCGTCGCCGACGTGTCCGTAGCCCCACACCGTCGTCACCAACCGGTCGCGGGTGTGCACCCGGTGCGGATGTGCCACCAGATGCGCAAGCAGCTCGAACTCGAGGTACGTGAGATCGAGCGCGCGCCCGTCGACGACGGCGGTGCGCTGGGAGGAGTCGATCCGCAGCGGCCCCTCGACGTCGCCGGGTGCTTCGGTGTCGTGGACGAGGTCGGGCTGCTGATCTGCCGGTACGAGGACGAGGTAGCCGACCATCGGCGGCCGGCCCGGCAGCGCGGGGAGCGTGTGCTGGGGTGCCGGGAGCCATGTGGCGCCCGGCGGAAGGAAGTCGGGGACATGCACCACCTCGTCCGGGTCGACGGCCCTGAGCCGATGTCGGCCTTCGCCGGTATGCGTGGTGGTGGCAGCAGAGAGGGAACGGGTGTTCGCCATGAGAGGTCAGCTCTTTCGCGCGAAGGAGTACGGACGTACGTCGTGCGCGTCGGCCGAAGGCCCCCGAACCTGAGCAGGGAGCTTTAGAGGGCCGACGCGTTCCTCGCGCGACAACACACACGGTCGAAGTCGTGGTGCTGGCGGGAAGGCCAGAACGGTTCGAGGTCGCTGCGACCTGTCACGACGTTCTGAATGCCGACCATTCCCCCATTCAAGCAGACAGGGCTTGGAGGCAGCAGCCCCCTCTCACCAGGCGGACGCCGGTTCGGCGCGATCCTGACCACGGCGAAGGGGGCGCCCACCGGAACTGGCGGACGCCCCCTTGCGCGTACGGGGGAACGGATCAGACCTGGCCGGCCTTCTCCAGCGCGGTGCAGCACGTGTCCACGATCAGGCGGGTCACGACGTACGGGTCGACGTTGGCGTTCGGACGGCGGTCCTCGATGTAGCCCTTGCCGTCCTGCTCGACCTGCCACGGGATGCGGACCGAGGCGCCGCGGTTCGAGACGCCGTACGAGTACTCGTTCCACGGGGCCGTCTCGTGCAGGCCGGTCAGCCGGTCGTCGATGCCGGCGCCGTAGTTCTTGACGTGGTCGAGCGGCTTCGAGCCCTCGCCGAGCGACTCGCACGCGGTGATGATCGCGTCGTAGCCCTCGCGCATCGCCTTCGTGGAGAAGTTGGTGTGCGCGCCGGCGCCGTTCCAGTCGCCCTTGACCGGCTTCGGGTCGAGGGTCGCGGAGACGCCGAAGTCCTCGGCGGTGCGGTAGAGCAGCCAGCGGGCCACCCACAGCTGGTCGGCGACCTCGAGCGCGGCGAGCGGGCCGACCTGGAACTCCCACTGGCCGGGCATGACCTCGGCGTTGATGCCGGAGATGCCGAGGCCGGCCTTCAGGCAGTTCTCCAGGTGCGCCTCGACGATGTCACGGCCGTGGATCTCGTCGGCACCCACACCGCAGTAGTAGCCGCCCTGCGGGGCCGGGAAGCCGCCCTCCTTCGGGAAGCCGAGCGGACGGTGACCGTCGAAGAAGGTGTACTCCTGCTCGATGCCGAAGATCGGCTCCTGCGCGGCGAACTTCCCCGCGACCTCGACCAGCTGGGCGCGCGTGTTGGACGGGTGCGGGGTCATGTCCGTGTTCAGGACCTCGCACAGCACCAGCACGTTGTCGCCGCCGCGGATCGGGTCGGGGCACGAGAAGGCCGGCTTCAGCACACAGTCGGAGGCGTGACCCTCGGCCTGGTTCGTGCTGGACCCGTCGAAGCCCCAGATGGGGAGCTCGGCGCCGTCGGCCAGTATCTTCGTCTTCGAGCGAAGCTTCGCGGTCGGCTGGGTGCCGTCGATCCAGATGTACTCAGCCTTGAACGTCACGGGCCTCATCCTTTGCGCTGCATCGGGGTATGAGGCGCAGCTTGGCAACACCGGATTTCCCGCCCGTTGCCCGATTGTGAACCCCGTGTTACTCAGGTTTCCTGCGTTTGTCGTGCCCTGCCGAGAACTCGGACGGTGCTGCCCTTCGCCGTCGTATACCGGGCCGAGGCCCTCTACCGTGCGCCCGGGCGGCCCCAGGTGGTGAACAGCGGTCACCGCCCGTTCCGCCGTCGGACCGGCCGGGGGTGCAGACTGGGCCGCATGACGAAGATGCGTATCGGACTTATCGGCACCGGCCCTTGGGCGGAGGGCACACAGGCCCCGGCGCTCGCCTCGCACCCGGCGGTCGAGTTCACCGGGGTGTGGGGACGGCGCCCGGAGGCGGCCGGAGGCCTGGCCGCGGCCCACGGCATCAAGGCCTACGACGACGTGGACGCCCTCATCGAGGCGAGTGACGCCGTCGCGTTCGCCCTGCCGCCCGACGTCCAGGCGCCGCTGGCGGCCCGGGCGGCGGCGGCCGGACGGCATCTGCTGCTGGACAAGCCCGTGGCGACGACGGTGGCGGGGGCGCGCGAGGTCGTGGCGGCGGCGGAGGGGACGGGTGTCGCGTCCGTCGTGTTCTGCACGCTGCGTTTCGCGGCGGACACGGCGCCGTGGATCGCCGAACAGGCCGCGGCGGACGGCTGGTTCACGGCGCGGGCGCAGTGGCTGGGGTCGCTGTTCGCGGAGGGCTCGACGAGTCCGTACGCGGCCTCGCCTTGGCGGCGGGAGAAGGGCGGACTGTGGGACGTGGGCCCGCACGTGCTCTCCGTACTCCTCCCCGTGCTCGGAGACGTCACCGAGCTGACGGCTCTGCGCGGCCCGGCCGACACCGTGCATCTGGCCCTGCGGCACGCGTCCGGCGCGTCGAGCACGGCGACGCTGAGCCTCAGCGCGCCGCACGAGGCGTCCGGCGCGGCGATCGAACTCCTGGGCGAGCGGGGAAGCGTGATCATGCCGGGGTGGGGTGATGCGATCGGCTCGTTCCGGTCCGCGGTGGACGCGCTGATCGAGTCGGCGCGGGGCGGGGACGCGCATGCGTGCGACGTACGGTTCGGCCTGCGGATCACCGAGATCCTGGCGGAGGCGGAGTCCGTGACGGAGGGGCGGCTGCTGTAGCCACCCCTCCGTCAGCCGGCCTGCTCGGTCAGCCGACCGTCTCGATCCTGGCCTTGCGGATCAGGAACTTGCCGGGCTCCCGGACCTGCTCGAACGCGGCGTTGTTCAGCAGGGCGCAGCTGCCGGAGACCGAAGTGACCTCGACGGTGGTCGACTTGTTGTTGTCGAGGTTGGTCACCTTCAGCTGGGTGCCGATCGGGAACTGGTTGCTGGAGGCGGCCGGGGCGCCGCCCTCGCCGGACAGCGTCACGGTCGACCCGGCGCAGACGACCTGGCCGACGGCACCACCGTCTCCTCCGGCGCCGGCGTCGCCGTTGTCGGCATCGTCGGCGGGCGGCTGCTCCTCCGCGCCCTCGTCGGCGGGGGGCTGCTCCATGCCGGGCGGCTGCTCCTCGGCCGGCGGCTGCGCCGGCGGAGCGGCCTGGCCGCCTCCGGCCTCCCCGCTGCCCTCACCGACCTCGCAGCCCGCCGCCCCCTGCTGGACCTTGATCTGTGCGATCACGGCCTCGCGGTTGGCGATCCGTGCTGCCGACTGGGCGTCGGGATTGGCCCGTTGACCGGCGATGAAGTTCTCGTTGTTGCGAATCGCCTGGGCGAGTCCGTCGCAGGCCACAGAGGCCTGGCTTGTCCCGGTCATGACAATCGCAGTACCGCCGACGAGCGCCGCTGCGCCGACGAGCAGGGCGATCTTCTTCTTGCCGCTGAGGGTCTTCTTGCGCGACACGTGAGAGCTCCTGTCCCCGGCCGCGAACGGCGGCCGGATCGGTTCCGTGTGCCGTTACGTACGAGTAGGCAGGCGCCTGTGCTCAACCACCACAGGGGTGACTTCCTTAACTGAGACTTAAGTTTTCGCAGGTGGGCGCCTGCCTGGGCCTTTACGGCACGCGCTGCCCGGCGGCGTCAGCGGCCCAGTGCGTCCCGTACCGCCTCTTCCGTGCGGGCCACGACCGCCGTGCCGTCGTCGGCCGTGATGATCGGACGCTGGATCAGTTTCGGGTGCTGCGCGAGGGCCGTGACCCAGCGGTCGCGCGAGGTCTCCTCGCGCGGCCAGTCCTTCAGGCCCAGTTCCTTGGCGGCCGCCTCCTGGGTGCGGGTGATGTCCCAGGGCTCGAGGCCGAGCCGCCCGAGGACGTCGCGGATCTCGTCCTCGGTGGGCACGTCCTCCAGGTAACGGCGCACGGTGTACGAGGCGCCCTCCTCGTCGAGCAGGTGCAGTGCGCCGCGGCACTTCGAGCATGCGGGATTGATCCAGATCTCCATCCCGCCACGGTACTCCCACGCGCCCCTCGAACACCGTCTGGCCAGCGACGATTGTCAGTGGTCGCCGGTAAAATCGAACTAGTTCGTGAGGGTCCAACCACCGCGCCAGGAGGTCGCCGATGGCCGTTGCCGCAGTCACGACGAAGCGGAAGCGCACGACAGCAAGGCCGACGAAGACGCAGCCGACGACGAACGCGAAACTGATCAAGCAGCCACTGCCCGCGGGTCTGCCCCGAGAGTGGTACGAAACCCACAACCGCCGGCTCAAGGCCATGCGCCTCGCCATCGCCCTGCTCGACACGGGCATCTACCACCCGGCGAACGCCAGCAACCGCCGGATACGGACGGCCGCCGAGCGGATCGGCATCCACCCGCCGTCCGAGACCACGTGCCGCATGGTGCGGTCGCTGATCCACTACGCCGACTGAGCCGGGCACGGGCCCGGTCCGAGCACGGGCCCGGTCCGAGTACGGGCCCGGTCCGGGGGCGCGCATGCCCCCGGACCGGTCACCCGCGCCGCAGCTCGATCGGCGGCAGCCGGTAACTGCCGTCCAGCACCGGCGCCTTCGGCACGTAGAGGCGGGCCATCGGCCGGAAGTCCCCGGGTGGCGCGGGCAGCCAGTTCGCGGCCTCGGCCGGGTCGTCCGGCCGGTCCTGCTGGATATGGAGGGTGAGCGATCCGTCGTCGGCGTGCACGAGGCCGGGTGTGCGGTCGCCGATGGTGTAGCGCCCGATGGGGTTGGCGACGAGATAGTGGTCCGGAGTGTCGTACATCGTCATCGACCAGAACGACTCGACCGGCGGCGGCTGCTCGAAGCGCAGTGTGTACGCCTTCGAGCCGTTCAGCCGCCCGCCCTCGGAGTCGGTGAAGACCTGCGCGCTCACGGACTCGTAGCCATGGCTCCCCCACAGGGCGGAGCGCGCCGCCACGGCCCGCAGGAGGTACGACTCCTCGCGGTCGGCGGCCTTCCACTGCGGGGAGTCGTGAGTGCCGACCCCGAAGTGGTCGAGGTTGTAGTCGTGGGCGTGGGGGTCGAGCTGCCACTCGCCGGGCGCCGTGCCCCCGGTCACCGCCTCCCCGGGCACCGCGTCCGCCGACGGCCGTGCCGCCTGCCCGACCCGGTCCCGGCCCTGGACGAAGCCGTCCTTCAGCGCCTTCGCCAGCGCGGGGTCGGGGGACGCATACGGCGAAGGCCCCTCCTCCAACAGCCCGAGCGGCTGGAACCGCTCCTGGTACGCCGCGTCCGCGGGCGCCGGCGGAAAGTCCGCGAGCCACACCCGCAGCTTCTCGAAGAACCCGAGCGCGTCCGGAACCCCCGGCTCCGGCGTCGGCAGTCCCGTGGGATGTACGGCTCCGTCCACTGCATGGATCGTCAGCGCGTCCTGCAACGCCCGCACCCGGGGCAGGTCTTCGGGACCGTCGCAGGCCCACCGCCCCACGACCGAGACGACAGCGGTCGGCGCGTCGACGACCCCTCGCACCCCCTCGGGCTCGCTGCCGGCCCACCCGGGCGGTGCGATCAGCCAGCGCCCCTCCGCGGTGCCGGTCGCACGCGTGCCCACGTACGCGAAGTTGTTGGTCCACGCGTCCACGAACTGCAGTGCGTAGTACGCCCCGCCGCTGTCCGGAACATGCAGCAGCAGCGGGCCGCCGGAGAGGTCGAGCTGCGCGACCGAGTGCACGGTGTCGTTGTCGACCGACACGAACGAGTCGTGGTGGTCCGCGAGCTTCCGGGCATGCGCGAAGGTGTTGAACGGGGTGGGCGGCAGCGGCCCGATGCCCTTGCGGACGAAGGCTCCGGCCACCGTGAGCTCGTACACCAGCGGATACCCGTACACGTACGCCTCGGCGGCGAGCGCATGCGCCACCGTCACATCGGCCATCGAACAGCCCCTCCGGACAGGGGCATATGCCCCGAATGAACGGTTGATCCGCATCCGGAGTCTAGATCGCACGCGCCCTTCGGGCAGTGAGGAGCCCCGCCGCCATGTGGCTGGTGACGGGGCTCGGCCGGGTGTTCGTGCGCGTGCTCGGGCGGTATCGGCACGGGTGGGACCGGTCCGGGGTCGGATCGGTCCTGGGCGCAGAGGTCCGGAGCGGATAGGTCCAGGGTTTGTCGGTTCAGGTGGTCCCGGTGCGCGGGGCCGGGATCCCCCGGTCGTTCTGGAGTTCCCACAGTTCGCGGAACAGGCCCGGCGCTTCGACCAGTTCCTCGAAGCTGCCCTGCTGGATGACGCGGCCGTGGTCGAGGACGACGATGCGGTCCGCGACGGCGACGTTGGCGAGGCGATGCGTGACGAGCACGACGGCGCGGTCCCGGGCGATCGCACGGAGGCCGGTGAAGATGCGGTGCTCCGCGCGCGGGTCCAGGGCGCTGGTCGGTTCGTCCATGACGAGCAGTCCGGCGGGGCGGTGGAAGGCGCGGGCGATGGCGATGCGCTGCCACTGGCCGCCGGAGAGCTCGACACCGCCGAACCACTCCCTGGCCAGCAGCGTGTCGAGGCCGCTTCGCAGCCCGTCCACGACCTCGTCGGCGCCGGACCGCCGGGCTGCGCGGGCCACGGAGTCGTCGCCGCCATGGGGCTGGCCGAGGGTGATGTTCTCGCGGACGGACATGGGCCAGCGGGCGAAGTCCTGCGGGACGACGGCGGTGTTGGCCCACATGGCGTACGCGTCCAGGTCGCGGGTGTCCTGGCCGTCCCAGGTCACGCGGCCTTCCGTGGGCAGATAGAGGCCGGAGAGGAGCTTGCTGAGCGTGGTCTTGCCCGAGCCGTTCTCACCGACGAGGGCGAGGACCTGGCCGCGGCGCACCTCGAGGCTGACCTTCTCCAGGGCGGGGGCGTCGGATGCCGGATAGGTGAAGGTGAGCGCCTCGGTCCTGACGGCCGCCGGGGGCGGCGGGGCGAGGGCCCCGCGCCTGATGCGGTGGCCGCCGGCCTCCTGGGTGAACTCGACCCAGTCGTCGAAGTACAGACCCGTGCGGAACAGTCGCGTGCCGTAGCCGACGATGCCCTGGAGCGACGTCCCGACGGTACGGAGAGCGAAGACGGCGGTGCCCGCCGAGGCGACGGACATCCGGCCGGTCGCCAGCAGCAGCCCGAGGGACACCCAGAGCAGGCCCGAGGCGATGCCGCCCGCGAGCGCGCCGATGACCGCGTACCGCGCGCCCCGGTGCACGGCCTTGTCCGTTGCGGCGTCGACCCGCGCGCCGATGGAGCGGTAGCGGCCCAGCAGGAAGTCGGCCATGGTGCCGGAGCGGAGCTGGTCGGCGGTGAGCTTGTCGGCGATGTACCAGCGCAGATGCGCGAGCGTGCGGCGCTCGGCGGCCATGGCGCGGCTGGTCTCGTAGTGGATGCGGGCGCCCTTCATGCTGGCGATCCCCTGCGGGAGCACCGCGAGCGCGAGCAGCGGCAGCAGCGCCGGGTGCAGCACGGTGATGACCCCGGCCGCCGCCACGACGGATGCGACACAGGCCATGACCTGCTGCGACTCGGTGATCAGATCCTGTGCGACCTCGGCGCCGCGGTCGGCGTTCTCCCACTTGTCGTTGAAGCCGGGGTGGTCGTACGCGACGAGCTCCGTGTGCACGGCGGCGTCGAGCATCTCCAGCTCGGCCTCGCGCGAGATCCTGGGTGAGAGCCGGCTGGAGATGCTGCTGACGGCGATCGCGAGGAGCGCGCGGAGCCCGGCCGACGCCGCGAGGAGGGAGATCGCGGGAAGTGCGCCGACCAGCCGGTCCTGGATGTCGCCGGAGGCGATGAGGGCGGTGATGGTCTGCGTGGTGGCGATCAGCCCGAAGGCTTCCAGGGCCGCGGACAGCGCCTGACAGGTCAGCAGCGCGACGACGGCCCTGCGGTCGATGCGCCAGGCGAGCGCGAGTGCCCGGCGCACCAGCTCCGGCAGCCGGCGCGCCATCGCCCATGTCGTGACGGGACGCCGCTCGAGGGTGTCCGTTCGCGACGAGCGGTATCGGAACTCTTCGGTGGGTCGGGAGGTGCCGGCGGGGTCGGTCGGCTGCGCGGTCGGCTCTCCGGGCGGCGTCGCGGTCGGCTCTCCGGTCGGTCGGTCGGTCGTTGTGTCGGTCGATTCGTCGGTCCGTTTGTCGGTGTCCTCGGCGGTCAACTCAGGCCCTTCCTGCCGCTGTTCAGGCCGGTCAGCGTGCACGATCGGACAGGTGTACGCGCCGTGAAGCGAAGCACTCCACCCGATCGTGTCGAGCCGCAGCGAACGGCGCGCAGGCAGGCGGGTTCTGCCTCTGTGCAGCGACCGGCGCAGCCCCTACGCTTCTGAGAGCGCTCTCAGTACCTGATGTTCCACCCCCACAGCACCGGAACAACCGAAGGGATCACTGACGTGAGACGCAGAATGACCGGCTTACGCACGGCCCTCTCCGCCCTCTGCGCACTGCTCCTGCTCGGCGCCGGGGGCGGCGCCGTGTTCGCCCCCTCCGCCGCAGCGGCGCCGGTCCCCGAGGCACCGGCCGCCGCACTCGAGGACCCGGCATCGCCCGGGCTGATCGCCGCCATGCGGAAGGACCTTGGTCTGACCGAGCAGCAGGCGCGCGAGCGCCTCGCGCAGGAGAAGACGGCCTTCGCCGTCCAGGGCAAGGCGGAACGCGCGGCCGGCGACGCCTTCGCCGGGACCTGGTTCGACGCGACGACCGGCAGGCTCACCGTTGCCGTGACCAGCCGTCAGAAGGCCGACGCCGTACGGGCGGCCGGCGCCGCCACCCGTGTCGTCACGCACACCGCCGCACAGCTCGACGCGGCCAAACGGCGCATCGACCGCCAGGACGCGCCCACGGGCGTGAGCAGCTGGCACGTCGACCCGAAGGCCAACCGGATCGTCGTCCGCGTCGTCGACGGCCGCAGTGACGACGCCAAGGTCAGGGCGTTCCTCGACCGGGCCCGGCGCGCGGGGCCCGTCCAGGTGGAGACCGTGCGCGAGGCGCCGTCCACATACGCCGCAGGGGTCGTCGGCGGCGACCCGTACTACACCGGCAACGTCCGCTGCTCCATCGGCTTCTCGGTGCACGGCGGCTTCGTCACGGCCGGCCACTGCGGCGGGCCCGGCAGCTTCGTCCGCGGCTGGGACGGCTCCGACATGGGCTGGTTCCAGGGCTCGTCCTTCCCCGGCAACGACTACGCCTGGGTGAGCACGGGCTACGGCTGGTGGACCGTGCCCGTCGTGCTGGGCTGGGGCCAGACCCCGGACCGGCTGGTACGCGGCTCCTGGGAGGCCCCGGTCGGCACCTCGATCTGCCGCTCGGGCTCCACGACCCACTGGCACTGCGGCACGGTGCTGGGCAGGAACGAGACCGTCAACTATCAGCAGGGCGCCGTGTACGAGATGGTCAGGACTGATGTCTGCGCCGAAGGCGGCGACTCGGGCGGCTCGTTCATCAGCGGCGATCAGGCCCAGGGCGTCACGTCCGGGGGCTGGGGCAACTGCAGCCAAGGCGGCAACACCTGGTTCCAGCCGGTCAACGAGATCCTGGGCCGCTACGGGCTGACGCTGCACACGGCGTGATCCGTCCCGGTCCTGTCCGCGACGGAGGCCGCGCCCGCGTACCCTCGCCGGCGCGGCCTCCGTTCTTGTGCGCCGCGCCCGCAAGGCCTTCGCGCAGCACGTCCAACGACCCACCCCACGAAGGGAAGACTGTGGCTCAGCAGACCGACGACGGTTCCCAGGCCCTCGAGCCGGCGCTCGAATCGATGACCCTGCTGGTCGCGGCCGTGATCGTCCACGACAGGGCCGCCGGCCGCGTCGTCCTCCTCCAGCGCGGCGAGAACGCCAAGTTCGCCCAGGGCATGTGGGACCTGCCCGTCGGCAAGAGCGAGCCGGGGGAGCCGATCACCGAGACCGCGGTCCGCGAGCTCTACGAGGAGACCGGCATCACGGTGAAACCCGAGTCCCTGAAGGTCGCGCACATCGTCCACTGCGCCCGGGGCGTCGAAGCCCCCAACGGTTTCCTCACCGTCGTCTTCGCCGCCCATGAATGGACAGGCGAACCCGAGAACCGCGAACCCCGGAAGCACTCCCAGGTTCGCTGGGTCGACGTCGATGCTCTTCCGGAAGCCTTCGTGGACTCCAACGCCACCGCCCTCCGGCACCACCTGAACAACGACGGCTCGGAGGTCTCCTTGCACGGCTGGTCGGCAGTGTGAGTGTCACGCTGATCCACGCGAGGGAGAGCGCGACCCCGCCCCGCCGGACGGGCCCCGCCGGACGACTGCCGGATCTCACTGGTCCGTGGCGAGGTGCCGCCTGGCGGTGGCGGAGATGCGGTGGTGCGTGATGCGTCCTACCTCGTGCCAGAACGGCTTTGCGGTCAGGTACGTGCCGAGAGCGGACAGAATGCCGAAGGAGACGTCCACGCTCAGGCGCCCTTGTTTGGCCCAGTAGACATCCTGCAGGTCGAGCAGCAGGGCGAACTCGTCGGCGATCAGAGCGGTTCCGCATCCGTAAGCGGCCGCAACCGCGGGATGCCCGACCGCCCGCTCGTCTCCGCGGACAGCGATCAGACCGATGCAGGCCAGCGTGCCGATGCCGAAGTTGTAGTGATGCAGATGCTCACCGCCGGCGGAGATGTTCCCCCAGGGCAGCCACCCGCCTCGGATGCCGTGCGTGATCAGCCGCACCGTGCCGAAGGTCGCGCCAAAGGTCATCCATGTCACCAGCAGCGACCGCTGGAGGGGGGTGAGATTCCGGTTCGCCGCCTGACGCCATCGCTCCACGAGCCGCGGCCCGGCCACGCCACCTCGGCGCGCAGTGCTCGATCCCATGAATCAACCTCTCAGGTCACGCCGTGCGGCATTGTGGAACGCAGAAGCGGTCGAGGGCGGGCGCGGGGAGGGCCGGCGGCCGTCTCGCCACGCGCGCGAGACACAGCGCGTCACTCGGACGCATCCTCGTCGGCAGGGTCACCGTCCCGCTTCGGTGCGGAGGGTGGGAAGAGCAGGTCCTCGAATGCGTCAAGGGTGAACATGAGCGCCACCAGCGACACCGGGACCAGCAGGGCTATCCAGATCACGGCGCCTCCCGAGGGAGTTACGAACTCCTGACGCGGCTGTCAGCCACGGGTCCCCGAAGCCGGTTCATCGCCGCCTCCTCACATCGCCACTCCGGATCAGCTTCGAACCGAATCGAGCGCGGCGCGCGCCGCACCAGCCCGTGCTCCCCTCCTCCAGCGCATCCACCTGGGAGTTCTCACCCAGAGCCACCACCACACCCTTAGCCCGTTCGAGTGATCCCCGGTCGCGGCGACGGCGGCGCAGGTTCGGCCGTCCTGATCGACATCCCCGGGAGCCGTTGCTCGGGGTGGTACGGGCCGAACGGCCGTCGGCCGTGCCTTCCCGGTGAGGGAGAGCACGGCCGACGGCCCACAGATGGTCCAGGTGAGCGGAAAACCCGCTCTGACCTGTGACGTTCTTAGATGTCGAAGTACAGGCGGGCAAACCTTCTGACCTGCAGACATGTGGCTGCTTGGGCATGCACGGTGCACAATCGGTGCACATGTGGGGGAGCGGAGGGGATGGCGCTTCATTTTGACGGCGCCCGGCGTCGAGCCGACCACCGAACAGCCGGACTTGGCTATTGGCCCGCTGAGTCGGCCACGGAACAGTCGAGGATCCGCCCGTCCACGGTGCCGATCAGCAGCCGCCCCGCCTCGGTAAGTGTGAGTGACAGTGGCACAACGGGTTGGCCGCCGACTTCCAGTTGCTGCCGCCACCGCACGGCCCCGTCCGAGGTGCGCAGGGCCACCAGCTCGCCGGAGTTGAAGGCGACGTAGACCGTGTCGTCGTCCCCGTCCAGGGCGGTGGCCGGGAAGTCGGCGGTGAACACCCAGCGCGCAGCTCCGTCCCCGAGGCTCCGGCGTATGACGAAGGCGTTGCCGGGCAACAGGCCGGCACCGTCGTGCACGGCCCCCGCGTGCACCAAGTCGCGGTTCTCCGCACTGCCGATCTCGATGCCGGGCCCGCCGAAGAGGTGCCCGGCGCGCTTGGCGTCCCAGTCAAGGGGGAACAGCTGTCGCACCGAGGGCTCACCGTCCGGGCCGGCCGGATCGACGGCAACCACCCACTTGTCCCGCCATGGCTCGCGCTCCTTGCCCTGGAGGAAGAGCAGTTGCCTGCAGTGGCGGATCGGAAAAGCGTGGTTGAAGAGGTCGAATCCCCCAAGCGGCACTCGCACCTCGGGGGCTTCGCCCGCGGGCCGGATCAGGGCGGCCGGCTCCGGGTGGCGCCGGTCCCAGGCCGTGGAGCGGAGTGCCAGCCAGCCGTCGTCGCGCGTGGTGAGTGCGACGGAAGTGTCGAGACGGAGGGAGTCGAGCACCCTCCCGTCTTCGAGGGACACCCGGGCGACGAGCTGTGGCTCGGTCACCTGTTCCCGGCCCACCCAGCGCACTCGCCGCCGTTCCACGTTGACCCAGGCGTCGCGCTGACCGGCCCGGACCGCGAGTTGCCGCCCGCCTTCCTCGTCCGGGACACGCCACTCCAGACGCCCGTCGGGCAGCCACGTCTCGGCCAGCACACCGTCCGAGCAGGCCAGTACCCGCCCGTCCCGCAGCCCCTGTACGTCCCACACCTGTCGGCGCGGCTCCCACCACAGGTTTCCGGCCAACCCTGCAAGGGACTCTATGCCCCGATCGGCCGCCGCCTCCATCCTGGGCCGCTCGAACTCGACCCACTGTCCCCTCAGCTCTTCCTGCCGTACCGAGCCGGGCGCGACATCGCTCCAGTCGGACCGCTCGACGACAGCGGCGAACCCATGGGTGTGCGCCTCGTCGAAGTCGTAGTCGTCGGGCGGAGCCACCACGACGCGCAGAGTCCGCTCGCTCTCCCACCCGACGTGCAGCACCTCACGTGCCCCATGTATCACCGAGGTCGAGCGTTCCGACTCCAGATCGAGGATCAGCAGCTCACCCTCGAAGAAGTAGCCCCCGTCATACGCCCCGGTCCCGACAGCCACGACCGGCAGCGTCGGATGGAAGGCAAAGGAAAGCACGGGCCACCGGGACTCCAGGACCCACCGGCACCGCAGATCCCCCGTGTCATAGATTCCCACCCGGTACGGCCGCCACTGGTCCTTGGCGGTCCCGCACCCGGACCATTGCAGACACCCCAGGTCGCCGCCCACAGCGACGAGGCCACGCTCCTTGTTGCTGGCCACGGCCGAGGGCGTGCCGATCTCGGCGAAGGGGTGGTCCCCGAGTATGCGACTGATGGTCAGCGAACCGGACATATGGATGGAACCCCCAGGTAGTGGAGGATCATCCTCGCATCAGCCCCACCCCGGCGAGCCTGCGAGTTCCGATCATCGCGACGGCTGTGCGGGGTGCTCCGCTTCCGCCAGCCGAACATCGTTGCTCATGTGCCACAGCGTCGTCGAGCGCAGGTGGGTTACGCCGCCAAGCGGTAGCGCTTGCCGATCGCCTTGCGCGCCTTCTCCGCAGCGCCCTGGACGCGGTGAACGTACCGCCGCAGGGTGAACGCCGGGTCCTCGTGGCCGAGCAGATCGGCGAGCGTGTAGACGTCGACGCGCGCCACGCCGACGACCACATCCACATCATGGCCACCACAGTCCGCGCCGACGGACGCCGTCCCCGCACCCACCACGACGGCCAGCGCGCCCAAGCCGAATGCCGCAAGATCGAGATCGAGTTCGGCCTACGCCGCCTGAAGTCCGGCGACCTCACCGCCCCACCCACACCGACCGGCGCCGAGCGCGCCAAGGCCGAACGTCAGGGTCGGCAGATCACCCCACGCCAGTGGCTGCGCGAGCAGGCGTACGCAATCGCCGCAGCCGTACGAACGGAAGCCGACTACTTCACCGTGCTGGACTCCCTGGGCATCAAGGTCAAGACCCGCATCGGCCCGGAGACCGGCGACGTGATCGGCTACAGCCTGGCCGCCCCTGACGACA
The DNA here is from genome assembly GCF_040296405.1 of Streptomyces sp. NPDC002133. Classification (NCBI taxonomy): domain Bacteria; kingdom Bacillati; phylum Actinomycetota; class Actinomycetes; order Kitasatosporales; family Streptomycetaceae; genus Streptomyces; species Streptomyces sp. NPDC002133. The sequence continues at coordinate 35,162 of NZ_JBEOXF010000047.1, forward strand.
CCGACGCGGCCGGCGAACAGATCTGGTACGGCGCTTCCAAGCTCGCGCCTGATCTCTCCATCAACCGCCTACGCGAACGCCTCACCGCGCAGGACATGGCAGACCGCCCCAAGCAAGTGGCGGACCCGGCGCAGGCATGGCGCAGGGCCGCATCCGCCCTGCACGCTACCCACACGGCCCTCGACTCCGCCAACAACGCCATAGCTCAGGCCCACCTGGCCGCCTTCGGCGACGTCCTCCACAACCTGGCCCTCACCACGCACGGCCCCCACCGGGCAGAACTCCGGGCAGCCGCAGTGGCGTTCGACCGAGCGCGCCGCTCGGCAATCCGCGCCGACCACGAAGCCGCCACCGCCCTCGGAGAAGCCGCCAAGGAACTCGCCTACGCCTCGCAGGCCCCTGGTGGCCTCTCCGTCGCCGTACTCTTCGCCGCCCTCCACCTGGCCCGAGCCGCAGCCCACTGGCACGCCCAACGAGGCCACGAACAGCAGGCCACCGCAGCCGAGCATGCCCTCCGCCACCTCCAGGCCGGCTACGAGCGGGCAGCCTCTCCCGTCCTGACCGAACTCACCCGCCGCACGCCCCGCCAACAAACCGCCGAACGCTTCGATGTCGCCATCCGCCACGCCATCCCCGCCCAAGCCGACCGCATCCTCACCGACCCGGCCTGGCCGGCCCTCGTCACGGCCCTCGCCCACGCCGAGTCCGCCGGCCATCACCCGCGTCGGCTCTTGACCCAGGCCGCCTCCGAACGCGAACTGATCACCGCCGAGCACCCGGCCCAAGTCCTCATCTGGCGCATCGCGACCCAGCCCAGCGATCGGGTACGGGCGACATCCAGGCGAACCCCGGTTGGCGTCCCCGCTCCCGTGCCCTCCTCGACTTACCCCGCAGCTACTGGGGTGCACGTGCGGCCTCTGGGCTGACTCCGGGGAGAGCAGCTCAGGACCAGGGGTCCCAGTGATCCTCAAGATCGGGTGCGTCGGGGTGCAACATCTTGCGGAGGCAGCGGCGCAGGCCATCGCCGTCGCTGCCCTCGATCGCACGCATCCACGGCAGCGGGGCCATCACGCGGGCTGTCTCGTCGGTGGCGAGGCTGTCCAGCATGGCGTGCAGTTCGTCCGGGACTGGTGCGTCGGAAAGGCACATCCACCCGAGCGCGGCACTGACGCGCACCTCGGGGGGCTGCGTCCGATCGGACCAGCACGACCGGGTCCACTCCAGGGCCCTCGTGTCATGGCGGGCCCGGGCCAACTCCGCAACTGCCAGCACCAGGCCCGCGCGTACGGTCGGATCGTCTTCGATGTCGAGACGCACGTGGAGCGCGTCCCGTATGACCTGCGCGCCGCCGGACGCAGCCGCCAGCACGTATGCGGTGTCCATACGTATGTCGGCCTCGGGGTCGTCGAGTAGAGCCTTGAGAAGGTCCACGTCCGCCGCGATCGTGTCACGGGCGGCCTCGACCGACCAGTTGCCCAGGTATCCGGTGACTTCGAAGCCCCATTCGTCACCGCTGTAGCGAGGCCGAAGCATGTCGGCACGCGTGCACACACCGTGGTGCCTCCAACGCGCCACCGCGGAAACCACGGCCAAGGCATCAGCTCGGTGGTGAGCCTGCGGATCAGCTCCGATACGCAGCAGGAACGGCACGGCCGGCGCCACTGCCGCCCTCATGTCGTTGGCGCACAGGCCCCCGAGCATGTCGAGGGCCCTATCGACGTCGGCTGCGTCGCCTGAGCGCAGTCGCTCCATGCTCTCTTGAACTCTGACGCCCTCAGGGAAGCGGCCCCAAGGCACCTCTTCGATCAGAAACCCGTCCTTGGCAACCGCCGGGATACCCGCCACCACCGCGCGTACGTCGAGGGGGCCTCCCACCTGCTCAAGCGGATCTGAATTGATGAACGCCCGTTCCACCGCTCGATACGCCGGGTCGTTCTCCCCCGACCTCACGCAAACCTCCACAACGAAATCTCAAGTACTACGCTCTGCGCTGTCCCAAGGAGTATCGCGGTCAGCCATTAACCGAAATCTCACCTGTCCACTGCTTTACGGAAGATCGATGATCAGCAATGCTGGCGCCTCACCTCGACCCTCAGACGGTACTGCCGAGAAGCACTATTCAGCTCGGGCGGATCACCTGCGACAGACGAGGATCCCGCCAAGGCAGGTGATCTCGTACGCGCCAATGCGGGCGATGTCGTCGGCGACGAGGGCACGGGCCCGGTCGATGGTCGCGTCGAAGGGCACGTCGTGCTGGTCTGCCCAGGCTCGGTACGAAGCCATGTGGGCGATGACGGGCTCGGGGTCACGGACGGTGATGGTCCCTGGCAGTTCGACAACCTCGACCCGCCTGAACTCCTCACCAAGGAAGGCCGGGGCCTTCTCCAGGGAGAAGCGGGCACTGAGCGAGATGCGGGCCGGGCCTCGGTCTATGCCGAGGACGTCGCCGGCGGCCCGCTGCCAGAGGTCGTCGAGTTCGGCCTTGTCCCGGTCGCTGTTGGTGGAGGCGACCACCACCCCGTCGCGGGCGACGACACGGGCCAGTTCCCTGACCGCCTGGGGGATGTCGGGCACGTGGTAGAGCATGTGGAGCGCGAGAGCGGCGTCGACGCTGCCCGCCGCCAGCGGAAGCCGCGTGGCGTCCGCCACGGCGACCGGGCCGGGGACGTCGGCCAGGATTCCGGGGGCGATGTCAAGGCCGAGCAAGGTCAGGTCCGGACGGTCCTGACGAAGCCGCTGGATGAACTTGCCGTTGCCGCAGCCGATGTCGACGACGCGCCCGCGTACTTCGCCCAGACGCTGGGCAACGAGGCCGGGCAGATCGTACCGGGGCGTCTGCCACTGGTAGAGCGACTGCCGGGCAGCCAGGTCCCGATCTCCGTTGTAGGCGCTGCCCGCCAGGCGGGCCCGGTCGGTGACGGCCGCGTCGTGGGCGGCGGACAGGTCGGTCACGTCGGCAGCTCCGGAGGGTGGGAGGCGGGCAGGTACGCACGGACGGCCGTGTGTTGGAGTCGGTCACGCAGGTGCGCCGCCCTCGCGGCTCCACCGTACTGCGGCCCTCCCAGCTCCCGCCCGAGAACGATGAGCCGGCGCACGATGCTGGCCGACATGCGCTCCGGCGAGCCCGTAAGGACGAAGTCGAGCATCTCCTCGGCGCCATCCAGGTCGCCCAGAAGCAGATGTCCGTGGGTGAGGTCGAGGTGTGAGGCGAAGAGGTCCCCCACGGACTGATCATCACCATCCGCGCTGCGATAGAGCCGGATCGCCGTCTCCGCGCTGACGATGGCCTTCTGAACGCGCTCTTGTCCGCCTACGGCCAGGAGGGTCGTTCCGGCGTACGCGAACTGTTTGGCGACGGGGAAGTCGAAGACTCCCGGCGCTTCGTCCCGATCCGAGACCGCCTCACGAGATCGTTCGGCGTCCGATAGGGCGGCGAGCGCTCCTGCCGAGTCGCCGACTATCGCCAGCGCCCGCGCCTCCAGGCTCGCCAGCCGTGTGCCGATGCTGCCGCCCGCTCTGTGCCGCCGGCCGGCCTGCGCCAGCCGGGCCGCCTGCTCATACCGCCCGGTCCAGTACGCGATCAACGACTCCACGGCCCGTACCCAGGCCAGCATCCCCTCGTGCCCAGCCGCCTCGGCACAGGCCCGTGCGGTACGAGCATGAGTGGCGGCAGAGTCGTAGTCGCCGAGGTCGAGGCAGACGTGTGCGGACAGGCCGCAGAGACGAGAGGCGGAGAGGTAGAGGTCAGTGGTCTGCCTGGGGTCCTGGCGCCCGCGCAGCAGGTCGAAGACCCCGTCCCGTAACCGCCTGATCTCGACGTACTGCTCCATCAGCGGGTGGCTCACGTACGTACGGGCGAGCCGGCCGACATCCGCCTCCAGCTGCTCTACGACGAATTCGTCGACGTTGCGCTGCGCGATGAAGCGAGCGAAGTCCGCCGAACGCACCGCGTCCTCCGCCAGGCGATCACCACGGACGTAAGTAGCCTCGGGCGCGGGCAGCGCGATCTCGACCTCGACGGCTCCACCTCCGTCCCGCCTCCCCTTGCTGACGGCAACGGCTTGGTCGAGCACAGCGACATCGACACTGAAGACCTGCGCCAGGTACTTCCGGGCGTAGGGAACGGGGACTCGCGCTTCGCGCTCGTACCGCCCGATCTCCTTGCCGGTCTTCGCGGAACGCCCCTCCAGGGCGTTGTACTCGTCGGCGACCCTCTGCTGGCTCCAGCCGCGCGCGGTGCGCAGCCGGACGAGCAAGGCGCCGATCCCGGTGTCGCCCATGCCGTCCCCCAGGAACACGTGACCTCTGGCCCCCATAGTGGCCCCCGCCTTGGCCCCCGTGCTGGCTCCCGACCCAAATGAGTTAAGTCGCTTTGCTGTTGACCATGGCAAGCAGACTCACCAACGAGGCAACCGAAACCGCCCCGGATCTCGTTCCGGCCACGGGACGGCACCGCACCATGTTCTTCCCCCGCCGTCGGACCACGCCGCGTACCGCTCGCAACTTCGTCGCCGCCACGCTGACTGAATGGGGCGAGACGAACCGCTTCGACGACATGCGGCTGTGCACCTCGGAGCTCGTCACCAACGCCGTGCTGCACGGGGCGCTCGTGGGCCGCCTCGTCCTCGTACGAGTCGACTCCCTGGATGACCAGCTGCGCATCGAGGTCCACGACGCCGGCGACAGCGCCCCGACTCAGCGGGTTCCCGAGGATTCCGCCGTCGACGGTCGCGGCCTGCTGATCGTCGCCGCGACCGCCGACAGCTGGGGCGTGAAGGAGAGAACGGGCCCCGGGAAGTGCGTCTGGGCCGCATTCGACCGCAACGAAAGCGGGGCCGCACCCACGCAGCCTCGCGATCCCGGACCGCAGGGGGACACCACATGACCATGCACCCCGTCTCGCCGAACACCGTCCTCGCCAACGCCCTCCTCCACGCCGAGGACATCCTGACCCCGCGCATCCTGGCCGCACCGCCCGAGAGGATCGTGCTGGTGGTCGGCACGCAGATCAACGGCGCCCCGCACATCGGCACCTCGCTCGTACAGTCCCTGGCCTTCGCCATGGCCGCCCGGCTGCGCGACCGCTTCGGCCTCCCCACCGAGGTGCTCTTCAGCGCCCTCGACAACGCCCCGCACGAGCTGGCCGCCGACCCCGCCAGCGGCCACCGTTACCAGCGCGCCTACGCCCAGGCCCTCGGCGAGCAGGTCCTGCTCGACCTCGTCACCGCCCTCTACCAGCCCCTCTTCACCGCTCTGTCCAGACGCCTGGGCATCCCGCACCGCATCGAGATGTACACGCAGCAGCAGGCCGGCGAGCACTACCGCCGCACCTGGCTCCGGCTTCTCCCCCGCATCGACGCAGCCCGATGGTGGCTCGCCCCCTCCACCGGCACTCCGCACCTCCGCGTCCCCTGCCCGCACCCCGGCTGCGGCTGGGCCGAGAAGCACGCCGAACGCACCCGCGTCCACCTCGCCAGCCCCGAGTCGGCGCAAGTCTTCGCCGTCTGCCTCCACCACGGTCCGTACGAGGCCACGATCACGCCCACCGCCGGCGCGTACCTCGACCTGGCCACCCTCTACCGCAACCTGGTCAAGGAACTCGCCCTGACCAGCCCCCAGGGCACCCTGCACGTCATGGTCAAGGGTGGCGACTGGGTATTCGGCTCCCACCTCGTCGACGAGGCCCTCCAGGCCGTGGGCCTCACCCGCGCCCAGCTCCCGGCCCGACTGTTCTGCCCCCAGGTCGTCACCGACACCGGCGCCAAGTTGTCGAAATCCCTCATACGAGAAGGCCGTGCCCCCTTGCCCGAGGGAGCCGCCCCTTGGATGCTCGACACCCGGCAGTGGCCCGGCACCGTCACCGAGTACGCTGACCAGCTGCTCGCCATGACCGAGACCCTGCTCTCCGACCCCCGCCACTTCTTCCGCTCGTACTCGGCCGCCGAGATCGGCCGCCTGATCACAGCACCGTCCCCCAGGAGCGTTCCCTCCCGATGACCGACCGCACCGCCCGCGTCCGCGAGCTCAACCTCTACCGCCAGTACTTCGAGCTCGTCGCCGCGGGCACCAAGACCATCGAGGTGCGGGTCAAGTACCCACACCTCGCGGACCTGGCCGCCGGCGACACCATCCGCTTTCGCATCAAGGACACCGACGAGACCTGCGACGTCGAGGTCCTGCGGGTAACCGAGTACCCCGACTTCGAGGCCCTCCTGGATGGCGAGGGCCCATCCAACGTCAACCCGACCGCCACCCGCGACCAGCAGCTCGCGAACATCTGCACCATCTATGGCCCCGAGAAGGAAGCCCTCGGCGCCCTCGCCATCGAGATCTCCCGCTCGGGACAGCCACGGGTATAGGGCGTTTACGCGGACAGTCCCGCCGTACATGCTGAGCCCGTGAACATTGATGACGTGCGCCAGGCACTCAGCACCGGTGACCTTGAAGCGCTGATAGGGCTCGAAGAGTGCGACTGGATGGACGCCGTACGTGGTCGACCAGGGCGTCCATCACAAGGAGGAACTCGTCAAGGACGTGGCAAGTTTCGCCAACGCCCTCACCGGCGGGCTACTCATCATTGGCTTCAAGACAAGCACAGCCAACGCAGTCGAGACCGTATCCGAGGTCAATCCCGTGCCGCGGGAGCGAGTGAACGTCGACACGTATCGCAAGCTGATCGATGAACGGGTCTTCCCGCAGATTCAAGGGTTGAGGCTGGATTGGATCGACCGAGGCGACGACAAGGTGGTGCTGAGCATTGATATCCCGGCCCAGCCACACGCTGCGCGCCCCTTCGTCATCCCCGCCCCCACTGGGAAGAATGGAAGCTCCTCGGTCGGCATCGCCATCCCTGTGCGACGGGGAGACCGAACGGTCTTCTGGAGTCCTCCGGAAGCGCATCGGCACCTGTCGGCGGGTTGGATGGTCATTGGTGCTCCGTCCGAGGACGAGGCAGGCGCACCAGAGACTGCCAAGGAACCGGCAGCAGCCTTGGACCGCGCCAAGGCCCAGCGGATCCTCACTGCCGTGTCCTTCGAAGCTCAGTGGTTGCGGTCCATGCAGAGCCGGCCTCCAATGCGACGGGTGAGGTTCGAGTACACGCAAGCCGTCGGAAAGGCACTTGACGATCTTCGCTACGACGACGTCGCGTTCATCGACTCCGAACTCGCGCGCATGCACGACGCGTTCCTGAGCAGCCTCGATCGCCTAAACGACGAGCTAGGGGGCATGTTTCCCCCAGAGGATGGGCCGAGCCTGCCGGTGTACGTCGAAGTCCCTCCCGAGTGGAAGATATCCGATCGTCAGCAATACGAGCAGGCCCTAGCTGACCTGTCTGCAGCACGGGACGATTTCTTGAAGGCACGTGCCGACCTCATGAACGCGCTCAACCTCAAGGGGCTGCTGAGCTGAGGGCAGTCGCGGCCACCAAATAGCGGCTACGAAGATCCATGAGCTGCTCGGCCGGCGAAGCCGCGAGCGCCCCTGGCAGTCCGCACACAGTCCGCAGGACACCCGATCAAGACCGTGGCACCCCATCGCCACCCATCACCAAAAGGCCAGGTCAGCGACCTACGGCACCCATCGCCGCAGGTCACCGACCCGCCCCATTACTAGGAGACGAAGAAGGCCGCCGCCGCACACAGAGTCTGGACAAGCAGCGAGGGCCGTTACCCCGACTATGGGGTAACGGCCCTCGCTGTCGTTTCTGACGTCAAGTCAGAGAATTGGCCGGGCGGTGCACACTCGGTGCACAAGGAGGCGGAAAGCAAGCGGTGGCACTGAGAACTGCTGAGAAGAGTTTTCGCAGGTCACAGCCTATTTCCAGGGCTTCAGTCCAGGTCGCCCGACCCTGCCCTTTAGATGTCGAAGTACAGCTCGAACTCGTGCGGGTGCGGACGCAGCTGGATCGGCGCGATCTCGTTCGTCCGCTTGTAGTCGATCCAGGTCTCGATCAGGTCGGCCGTGAAGACGCCGCCCGCCTGCAGGTACTCGTTGTCCGCCTCGAGGGCGTCGAGGACCGCCGGGAGGGAGGTCGGGACCTGGGGGACGCCCGCGTGCTCCTCGGGGGCGAGCTCGTAGAGGTCCTTGTCGATCGGCTCGGCCGGCTCGATCTTGTTCTTGACGCCGTCGAGGCCGGCGAGGAGCAGCGCCGAGAAGGCCAGGTACGGGTTCGAGGACGGGTCCGGCGCGCGGAACTCGACGCGCTTGGCCTTCGGGTTGGAGCCCGTGATCGGGATACGCATCGCGGCCGAGCGGTTGCGCTGCGAGTACACCAGGTTGACCGGGGCCTCGAAGCCCGGAACCAGGCGGTGGTACGAGTTCACCGTCGGGTTGGTGAAGGCCAGCAGCGACGGGGCGTGCTTGAGGATGCCGCCGATGTAGTAGCGGGCGGTGTCCGAGAGGCCCGCGTAACCCTGCTCGTCGTAGAAGAGCGGCGCGCCGCCCTGCCACAGGGACTGGTGCACGTGCATGCCGGAGCCGTTGTCGCCGAAGATCGGCTTGGGCATGAAGGTCGCGGTCTTGCCGTTGCGCCAGGCGACGTTCTTCACGATGTACTTGAAGAGCATCAGATCGTCGGCCGCGGCGAGCAGCGTGTTGAACTTGTAGTTGATCTCGGCCTGGCCGGCGGTGCCGACCTCGTGGTGCTGGCGCTCGACCTGGATGCCGACGTTCTCCAGCTCCAGGGAGATCTCGGCGCGCAGGTCGGCGAAGTGGTCGACCGGCGGGGCCGGGAAGTAGCCGCCCTTGTAGCGGACCTTGTAACCACGGTTGTCCTCGATCGCACCCGTGTTCCAGGCGCCGGCCTCGGAGTCGATGTGGTAGAAGCCCTCGTTCGACGTGGTGTTGAAACGCACCGAGTCGAAGACGTAGAACTCCGCCTCGGGACCGAAGTACGCGGTGTCCGCGATGCCGGTGGAGGCGAGGTAGGCCTCGGCCTTCTTGGCGATGTTCCGCGGGTCGCGGCTGTACTGCTCGCCGGTGATCGGGTCGTGGATGAAGAAGTTGATGTTCAGGGTCTTGTCACGGCGGAACGGGTCCAGACGCGCCGTCGACAGGTCCGCGCGGAGCGCCATGTCGGACTCGTGGATCGCCTGGAAGCCGCGGATCGACGAGCCGTCGAAGGCCAGCTCATCGGACGGGTCGAACGCCGTGGCCGGGATCGTGAAGTGCTGCATCACGCCAGGAAGGTCGCAGAACCGGACGTCGACCATCTTGACGTCGTTGTCCGCGATGTACTTCTTGACTTCGTCGGCGTTCTGGAACATCCAACTCCTCCTACTCCCGACCCGGGAGGGACGGGGTGGTTGTTCGGTCGTGCAGCCAGTGCGGTGGCACACGCTGACCACGACCCTAGGCAGACAGGATTTCTCCAGCATGACTCATTTGTTTCGCAGAAGTTAACCGGGCCGGGGATCCGGCCCGTCCGGCCTGCCGATCCGACCCGGGCAGGGGTGATCAAAAGCGCGCACAGTACCGTGGACGGGTGGACAACAGGCAGGCAATCGGTTCGTGGCTCTCCGGCCCCCGCGCGGCGGCCGAGGACATGGGAGTCGACTTCGGCTACCGGGGGGAGCGGCTCGGTCTCCCGCAGAAGGGGCCCGGCGCCATCGCCCCGCTCGGGCGGCGTTTCGGCGCCCTCTTCATCGACTGGGCCCTGTGCATGCTGATCGCATACGGGCTGCTCGCGAACGGTGACCGGCAGGCGGCCGGCAACTGGGCACTGCTGATCTTCTTCGTACTGAGCGTGCTGACCGTCGGCACCATCGGCTGCACGCCCGGCAAGCGGCTCCTCGGCATCCGCGTCATCGCCGAGAACGGCGGGCGGCTGGGTGTCGTCCGCGTGCTCGTACGCAGCGTGCTGCTCTGCCTCGCCGTCCCGGCGCTCGTCTGGGACCGCGACGGCCGAGGGCTGCACGACCGGCTGTCCCGTGCCGTTCAGGTGCGGATCTAGCCAGTACCACTGCCGATCCGGTCGGACCGCGGTCTTCCGCTGCCCCGGTACGCGGCCGGCCGGATCCCTGCCCGCCTCCTCGTACGGATCCCCGCACGTCAGGTCCGGGTGGGATCGCCCGGGTCCGCCCCGGACCGGTCCGGGGCGGACCCGGGCGATCCCGCTCCCGTACGCATACGAAGAGGGCGCCCCGCATCCGCCGGGGCGCCCTCTTCGTACTCGTGTCGTCGTCGGAAACGTCAGCGCATCTTTCCGCCGCGCGGCATCCGCATGCCCTTCGGCATCGGACCCTTCGGCAGCGGCATGTTGCTCATCAGGTCGCCCATGGCGCGCAGCCGGTCGTTCGTCGTCGTCACCTGCGCGCCGCTGAGTACCCGCGGCAGCTTGAGCATCGTGGTCCGCACCTTCTTCAGCGGCACCTGACCCTCGTCGTTGCCGACCGTGATGTCGTGCACCGGGACGTCCACGACGATGCGGGCCATCTTCTTCTTCTCGGCCGCCAGGAGGCTCTTCAGCCGGTTCGGATTGCCCTCGGCCACCAGCACGATGCCGGCCTTGCCGACGGCCCGGTGGACGACGTCCTGGCTGCGGTTCATCGCGACCGCGGGCGTCGTGGTCCAGCCACGGCCGATGTTCTCCAGCACCGCGGCCGCCGCGCCCGGCTGTCCTTCCATCTGCCCGAAGGCAGCCCGCTCGGCGCGGCGTCCGAAGGCGATCGCCATCGCGAGGAAGGCCAGCAGGAAGCCCAGAATGCCGAGATAGATCGGGTACCCGATCAGAAATCCGATCGCGAGGAAGACACCGAAGGTGACGATTCCCACACCCGCGACGACAAGACCGACCTTCGAGTCGGCCCGTCGGGTCATCTTGTACGTCAGGGCGATCTGCTTGAGCCGCCCGGGATTCGCTGAGGCAGCCGCAGCTGCCTGTTCCTTCCTCGCCATGTCTTGAAGTTTACGTGGCTCAGGAGGAGCGGGTCAGCGCGGCCTCCAGCACATGTTCGGTCTCCACCCGGTCCTTGGCGCGGCGCCTGTCCTCGAGCACCGCGGTCCATGCGTTGCGGCGGGCGGTGCGCTGGCCGCCGCTCAGGAGGGCGGCCTCGACGGCGCGAAGGGCCTGGGTGAAGGTCGGGAAGGCGTTGGCGCGTACGGAGGTCGCGGCCTGCATGGCGGGTGTCTCCCTCGGGGGCGTGGTGAGAACGGGAGCGAGCGTGCGTGCGGTGCGTGAAGCCAGAGTCACTGATTGGTGTTACCAGGGCATGACTGGCCGGTCAAACACCGATGAAACGTTTACGCAGCTCCCTGAAACCCTGACGCGGCCCATACGCGCCCGCCACCTGCGGAGAGCGTATGGGCCGCGCCGAATCGGCCATTACCGGCCGGTAGCCTCTTGTGCGGGAATTCACACGGCCTGGGCGGCCATGATCTCGCCGCTAGGCAGCAGCCGACCGACGCTGCTCCATCGCCTGCTGGAAGAGCCGCCCCGCCCGGTACGAGGACCGCACCAGCGGGCCCGACATCACACCGGAGAAGCCGATCTCGTCGGCCTCCTCCTTCAGCTCCACGAACTCCTGGGGCTTGACCCAGCGCTCCACGGGGTGGTGCCGGACCGAGGGGCGCAGGTACTGCGTGATCGTGATCAGCTCGCAGCCCGCGTCGTACAGGTGCTGCAGCGCCTCGCTGACCTCCTCGCGGGTCTCGCCCATGCCGAGGATCAGGTTCGACTTGGTGACCAGTCCGGCCGCGCGGGCCTCCGTGATCACCTTGAGCGAGCGCTCGTAACGGAATCCGGGGCGGATGCGCTTGAAGATCCGCGGCACGGTCTCGACGTTGTGCGCGAGCACCTCGGGGCGGGACGAGAAGACCTCGGCCAGCTGGTCCGGCTCCGCGTTGAAGTCGGGGATCAGCAGCTCGACCTTGGTGCGGCCGGCCTCGCGTTCCGCGGTCTGCGCGTGGATCTGGCGCACGGTCTCCGCGTACAGCCAGGCGCCGCCGTCCTCCAGGTCGTCGCGGGCGACGCCGGTGATGGTGGCGTAGTTCAGGTCCATCGTGACGACCGACTCGCCGACGCGGCGCGGCTCGTCACGGTCGAGCGCCTGCGGCTTGCCCGTGTCGATCTGGCAGAAGTCGCAGCGCCGGGTGCACTGGTCACCGCCGATGAGGAAGGTCGCCTCGCGGTCCTCCCAGCACTCGAAGATGTTCGGACAGCCCGCCTCCTGGCAGACCGTGTGCAGACCCTCGCTCTTCACGAGCTTGTGCAGCTGGTTGTACTCGGGGCCCATTTTCGCCCGGGTCTTGATCCACTCGGGCTTGCGCTCGATGGGGGTCTGGCTGTTCCGGACCTCCAGGCGCAGCATCTTGCGTCCGTCGGGTGCGACAGCGGACACGACCGGCTCCCTACACTTCGATTCCTCGGCGAACACCAGGGTACGCCCGTTGTTTGTGAGGCCTTTACGGATGTCCTCACGGATGCCCTCAAGGACGGCCCACGCCTGGCCAACCTCGGGCCAGGGGAAGGCATTCCTCAGGCGGTCTACGCCGGAGCCGGGGCCGTGGCCGGCGCGGCCTCGCGCTCGACGACCCGCGGCCTCAGGTCCGCGTTCTCCAGTACGTCACGAAGGTGCTTCTCGGCGACCGGCAGGACCTCCGCGATGGTCACATCGCGCCCGAGTTCGTTCGCCAGCGAGGCCACGCCCGCGTCCCGGATGCCGCACGGCACGATCCGGTCGAACCAGGTGTTGTCGGGGTTCACGTTCAGGGCGAAGCCGTGCATCGTCACGCCCTTGGCGACCCGGATGCCGATCGCGGCGAGCTTGCGGTCCTCACGCCGCTGGCCGGCATTGGACGGTGCGTACTCGGGACCGCTGAGGCGCGGGTCGAACTCCTCGTCGTGCAGCCGCGGGTCGAAGTCGAGCGAGAGTCCTCCGACCGACGGGCGCTGGTCGACCGGGTCGCCGAGCACCCACACACCGCTGCGGCCCTCCACGCGGCTGGTCTCCACGCCGAACTCCGCACACGTGCGGATCAGGGCCTCCTCCAGCCGCCGCACATGGGCCACGACGTCCACCGGGCGGGGCAGCTGCATGATCGGGTAGCCGACGAGCTGGCCGGGGCCGTGCCAGGTGATCTTGCCGCCACGGTCGACGTCGATGACCGGGGTGCCGTCCAGTGGACGCTCACTGTCCTCCGTGCGCCGCCCCGCCGTGTAGACGGGCGGGTGCTCCAGCAGCAGGCACATGTCGGGGATCTCGCCGGCGAACCGGGCCGCGTGCACGCGGCGCTGCTCGTCCCAGGCCGCCTGGTACTCGACGGCTTCCTCGCCGAAGCCCAGATGGACAAATCGCAGCTCGCTCACCGTTGTGCCTCCCTAAAGCTTTCACGGTGCACTCATGGCGCCCGGCCACTCTACGACTCGCGTCGCACGCGTCAGCGCCGCCCTCAATCCTCACACGATCGGATGAATGTGAAGCGAAGGTGGCGGTCGGCTCGGTGAGGGCCGCTAAATTCGCGCCGTTCCTCCCCCAGAGCTTCTCCCCCAGAGCTGCGCCTGGGGAGACCCCCAGGAGGTACCCCCAGGAGGTACCCCCATGGGCTGCACCCCGGGGCCCGGAAGGCAGGAGACCGCACAGCTGATGACGGAACGACCCCCGCAGCGCCATCCCAACCGCCAGCTCGCCGCGCTCATCGCAGAGGCCGGATTCTCCAACGCAGGGCTTGCCCGCCGGGTGGACCAGCTCGGCCTCGAGCACGGCCTCGACCTTCGGTACGACAAGACCTCGGTGACCCGGTGGCTGCGCGGGCAGCAGCCGCGCGGTACGACGCCGGCCCTCATCGCGGAGGTCTTCACACGGCGGCTCGGGCGGCGGTTGTCCGCGCAGGACCTGGGGCTGGACGCGTGCGCGCCGGTGTACGCGGGGCTGGAGTACGCGGCCACGCCCGAGGAGGCCGTGGACATCGTCGGCGGGCTGTGGCGCAAGGACTCGGGCAGCCACGCCGAGCTGAGGAAGATCGCGTTCACCCCGGCGGGGCTCGTCGTACCGAGCCGGGACTGGCTGATCGGGCGGGCCGACGACCGGGTCGGCCGTGCGGACCCGTCCGCCGTGCAGCAGGGGGCGGCGCGGGTTCCCGCGCAGGGCCGGGCCTCCGTGCCACGGCAGCGCGGGACGGACCGCTCGCCCGGCCAGAAGGTCACCTCCGGGGACATCTCGGCCCTGCGCTCGGTCGCCGAGCTCTTTCGCACGCTCGACCAGGCGTACGGCGGCGGGCACGCGCGCCAGGCCCTCGTCCGCTACCTGGAGCACGAGGCGGAGCCGATGCTGCGGGGCTCGTACGGGGAGACCGTCGGGCGGCGGCTCTTCGCGGCCGCCGCCGATCTGACCCGGCTCGCGGGCTGGACGTCGTACGACATCGCCGCGCACGGTCTCGCCCAGCGGTACTTCGTGCAGGCCCTGCGCCTCGCCCAGGCCGCGGGAGACCGGGCGTACGGGTCGTACGTGCTGGTCACGATGGCCCGGCAGGCGGTCTATCTGGGCCACGGGCGCGAGGCCGTCCAGCTGACCCGGGTCGCGCAGCAGGGCGTGGGCTCGTCGGCCCCGCCCGTCGTGCAGGCCCTCCTCCACGCGGTGGAGGCCCGCGGTCATGGCGTGCTCGGGGAGGTGCGGGCCTGCACGGCCTCGCTCGTACGGGCCGAGCGGGCCCTGGACGCGGCGCGGCCGGGCGACGAGGTCCCGCACTGGGCGCGCTTCTTCGACGAGGCCCAGCTGGCGGACGAGTTCGGGCACTGCCACCGCGATCTGCAGCAGTACCGGGCGGCCGTGCAGCACGCCGAGCGCGCGCTCCAGCTGCGCGCGCCCGGGTACGCGCGCAGCCGGCTCTTCTGCCGGGTGGTGCTGGCGTCCGCGCGCCTCGGGCTCGGCGAGCTCGACCAGGCCTGCGCGCTCGGTGCCGAGGCCGCGCAGCAGGCATCCGAGATGCGGTCGGCGCGTGCGGTCGAGTACGTCCGCGACTTCGAGCGCCGCCTGGAGCCGTACCGCGACGCGGCCGCGGTACGTACGTACCGGGACCGCGTCGCCGCGATCGGCTGACGCCGGCGGCTGGTTCTCGACACGTGCCGCTTCACGTCGGGTGGACCCGTGTGTCCGTCGTCGATCGCCGGACGGACTGCGGCGGTCGGCCGGTGCCGCCGATGCGGTCGGAGTGGCGTCGTCAATCGCCCAACGGCCATGGGTGGTTGGTCGTCCGGGCTCGGAGGCCGACCGGACGGGGGCTGCCCGACCGGCTTCCTCCGCGCGTGCCGCGGACCTGGATCTCCGCCAGGGAGAGGGGGGTTCGCCGCGGACGAGAGCTGGATACGGACGTGTCGGGCCGTGGTGCCCACGGGCAGCGGGACCGTCGTCGGGCGGCCCGCCTGCGCCGGGACGTGGATCGCCGTCACGCCCGGGGCGGCCCTGGCCTCCTCCAGGCCGTCGGCCGTGATCGGGTTGTCCGAGGCCGGCACCCAGAAGTCCTTGAGCCGGTCGGCACAGCAGTCGGTGCGGTTCCGGATACGGGGACGGTGGTGCGCTGTCAGGTCACTGGCAAGAGAGACATCGGATGTATCAACCGCGCTTGCTCTGTTGGTTGCGTCATCCGGCCTACGCGGCGGCTGTGCTCAGGGACGCGGCGGCGTACCCCGGCTGGACGCCGAAGTCGCGCAGGATCGCCTGCGCGGCCCTGCGGCCCGAGAACAGCGCGCCTTGCACCGTGCTCGTGTCCCGGTGGTCGCCGCAGACGTAGAGCCCGTCGAGCAGCCGCACCGCACGGCGCGGGTCGTGCGGCGGGGGCATCGCGGGGACGGCCTCCGGGTCGTGGTGGACGGCGAGCAGCTCCCAGTCGTCCGTGGGAGTCCCGTACAGCGCGGCGAGCTGGGCGCGGACGCGGCGGTCGAGGTCGGCGGGCGGGCGGCCGAGGACGGTGGACGTGACCAGCGCGCGGCCGTGCGGGGCGCGGGAGGGATCGACCTCGCTCATCACCGTGGTGTGCGAGACGGGTCCGGTGCGGTCCGCGTCCAGCAGCAGCACCGGCTCGTTCAACGGTGGCTCGGGAGCGGTGTGGTGAAGGACCGTCACGGGATGGAAGGCGGGCACGCGCAGACCGGGGAGCAGGCCGGCGGCCGTGCGGGCGCCGGTCGCGAGGAGCAGCGAGCGGCAGCTGACACGGCCGTGTTCCTCGGTGGTGACGGAACTGATCGACGCGTCGGTCACGCGCACGCCGGTGCGGACCGTGCCGGGCGGCAGGGCCTCCGCGAGCAGCTCCGGCAGCGTGGCCGCGCCGCCCGCCGGGACGCACATCCGGCCACGTGCGAAGCCGCGCAGCACCAGGTCGGCGACGCGGCTGGAGGTGGTGAGCTCCGGGTCGCCCAACAGGGCCGAGAGGAGCGGGCGGAGGAAGCCGTTGACGGTACGGGTGGAGAATCCGCGGGCGTCCAGGGCGTCCAGGGCGGGGAGTTCGGGGCGGGCGAGAAGGCGGCTCGGCGGGGTGGCGGCGAGGCGGCCGAGCGCCGTGGCGAGGCGGGCCTGCTCGAAGGCCTCGCCGAGCGGGGTGCGGGGGGCGCTTGCGAGGGCGCGCGCGGCGGTGAGTGCTCCCTCTACGCCCCGTGGGGTGTGGGAGGACCCCCGGCGTGCGCTCCGGCGCACGCCGGCCCGGTGAAGCCGGCCCTCGCTGTGCACGAGCACGCCCGGCGAGAACGAGCGGAGTTCGAGCCCGAGCCCGGCGAGGCCGGGGGTGCGGCGGAGCTCCGGGTACGAGGTGTTGACCAGAGGTCCGATCCGGTCGAGCCGGAACCCGTCGATCCGTTCCGTGGCCATCCGGCCCCCGACGGTGGGTGCGGCCTCCAGTACGGTGACCGTGACCCCCGCACTGGTCAGCTGATGAGCCGCCGACAGGCCGGCGACACCGGCCCCGACGATGACGACGTCCGCGTGGCGTGCGCTGCTGAGCACGTGCCCCTCCCCGAGGTCGGCGCGGCTGGTGTGGGGCCTCATTCCCCCAACCGGCCTGCGCAATGCGGAAGTTCGGGTGGAGAGTAGAAACCTCCTGCCTGCCGCGCCGCCACCCGCGCACGTCGGTCGCCCGGCAGCACGGGGTCGTACGTGTGTGCGCCTCCCCTCGTGGGCGGGCGCCGTCGGCGGTGGTCCGGGCCCGGGGCCTCCGGGGCGCGCGAGGGGCGGGGGCGCCTGCGGTGGGCCCACGCGGCGGAGCCGCGAAGCGACACAGCCCCGCCCAGCCCCTCCCGAACCGGGGCTCCGCCCCAGACCTCGTGTGCGAGGGTTCCGCCCCCGAATCCCCGCGCGCCTCCATCCCCCTGTGCCCTGGCGAGCGTGAGGGATTTGGGCTCCATCGGACTCCGACGCACCCGGCGGTTCGGGGCGCGCATCAAGCCGGCCCGGCGCTTGCGAGCGGACACGTGGGACCCGCCCGGGGGCGGGGCACTTGCGAAGCCCGTGCGGCCTTTACGGGCGGACGCGCGGGATCCGCTCGCAGTGTGGGGCGCCTGCGAAGCGGGTCTGGCGTCTTGAGGGCGGATACGCGGGACCCACTCGTGGTGTGGGGCGCCTGCGAAGCCCGTCCGGCGTGCGGGGACGGACGCTCCGCCCACCCGTCGGCAGCGGGAGGCTTCCGGGCCGCAGGGGTGCGAAGGGCGGGGCCCTTCGGTCAGGGCAGCGCCGCGCGGATCGCGGTGTCGATCGAGGGGTGCGTGAAGGTGAAGCCCGATTCGAGGAGCTTCTTGGGGAGGACGCGCTGGCTGCCGAGGACGTCCTCGGCGAAATCGCCGAGGACGATGCGGAGGGCGAAGGGCGGCACCGTGAAGAGGGTCGGGCGGTGGAGGACGCGGCCCATGGCCTCCGTGACCTCGCGGTTGGTGAGGGGGGTCGGGGCAGTCAGGTTGACCGGGCCGGAAAGAACGTCCGTGTCGATGATGTGACGGAGGGCCGCGACCTCGTCGTACAGGGAGATGAAGCTCCAGTACTGGTGCCCCTTGCCGAGCCGCCCGCCCAGGCCCGCCCGGAAGATGGGGAACAGGCGTCCCCAGGCGCCCCCCTCGCGGGCCACGACCAGACCCGTACGGGCGAAGGCGACCCGGATGCCCGCCTCCTGCGCCGGGGCCGTCGCCGCCTCCCAGTCCTCGCAGACCGACGCCAGGAAGCCCGGGCCGGGGGGCGCGCTCTCGTCGACGGCGCGGGCGCCGGTGTCGCCGTAGTAGCCGACCGCGGTGCCGCAGATCAGCACCCGTGGCGGCACCTCCAGCGAGGCCACGGCCTCCGCGATCGCTGCGGTGCCGAGCACCCGGCTGTCCCGGATCTCCTTCTTGTACGCCTCCGTCCACCGATGCTCACCGACCCCCGCGCCCGCCAGGTGCACGACCGCCTCGCAGCCGATGAGCCCCGCCGCGTCCACGTACTGCCGCAGCGGGTCCCACTCCACCTCGTCCGCTGCGCGCGGGGGCCGCCGCACGAGCCGTACCACGTCGTGCCCGTCCGTCAGCAGGGAACGAACGAGTGCCGTACCGATGAGCCCGGTCGAGCCGGTGACCGCGATGCGCATACGTCACATCCTGCCCGCATGGCACAGTTGCCGTCATGTCCGAGCCCGACACGTCGCCAGTCTTCATACGCCCCGCCGGCCTCGCCGACGACGCCGCACTCGGGGAGTTGGACCGGGCCACCTGGTCCACGCTGCACGCCGTGCTGCCGCGCCCGATGCCGCCGTACGAGCCGTTCTTCGACGAGGCGCACCGGCCCGACGGCTATCTGGTCGCGGAGACAGCCGCGGAGACAGCCGCGGAAACGGTCGCGGAAACGATCCCGGACGACGCCGCGTCGGCGAACGCGCAGACGGACGACGGCGACACCGGCCGCCGGATCGCCGGCTACATCCGCCTCGGGTTCCCGACCCCGCTCGCCTGCAACCAGCACGTGCGCCAGATCCAGGGCCTCGCCGTGGCCGGCTGGGCCCGCGGCCGGGGCGTCGCGCGGGCACTGCTGCGGGCCGCCGGCGACGAGGCGCGGCGGCAGGGCGCGGTCCGGATCACCCTGCGCGTGCTCGGTCACAACACCCCCGCCCGGCGGCTGTACGAGTCCGAGGGGTACGTCGTCGAGGGCATCCTGCCCGGCGAGTTCTTCCTGGCCGGACGGTACGTCGACGACGTCCTCATGGGCCGCTCGATCACCCCGTAGCGGGCGCCTCGCAGGTCAACGGGCGGATGCCGCACATCAGTTCCGGCGGACACCGCACCGCGAGCGGGGCCGGTGTGTCCGCCGTACCCGCCGCCGGTGCATCCGTCCCCCTGGACTCCGGCGCCATCCGGACCGCGTCCGTGGCCGCCGCCGAGAGCAGGCCCCAGCGGGTCGGCGCCGGGCCCGGAGCCCCAGCGGTCCGGCACCGGCAGCCGCCGCTCCTCCGCCTCCCGGTTCACCGGGTACAGGACCGCTCGCAGGGCCGGGTCCACCGCGGCCTCACGCACCAGCTCCGCGTCCAGCGCCGCCCTTCCCCCGCCTCGTCGCGCGCGCCTGACAGGGCCTCGGCGATCGACCGCCCCAGCGCTTGGGGCACGGCCGTGCCCGGCTCGCCGCCCGCCGGCAGCAGGCGCCCGGGCTCCCCGACGACGGCGGCATGACGCTGTTCACGAAGCCCGCCCCGGCCATCGACGCCGGCTTCGCCGGTCCGGACACGGTCGCCGGTGTCGTCGCACTGCTCGGTTCGGACGACGGCGCGTACCTCACCGCACGGAGATGCCTACGAGGGCGGCACGCACCTCTGACTCGTACGACTGACACGTATGACGCGACGACAGGGGCGACGCGTACGGGTCGTCACATCCCGAAGCGATCCCAGAGCGCGGGGAAACGCTCCGCCAGCGCGCGGTCGTCGTCGAAGTCGAACGGCGCACCTTCCGGCTCCGGAGCCTGCGAGGGGATCCCCAGATCGGGCGCCACCACTCCGGTGAGCTGCTCGTACGCCTCGTCCGCCGCGTACCCCAGCTCCTCCCCGTCCCCGTCGATCTCCTCGTCGAAGTCGTCCAGGAGGTCGGCGAGGGCGTCCGGTTCGTGCACCGCGCCCTCGAAGACCTCCCGCCCCTGGCCGATCAGCCAGCACCGGAAGTAGTCGAAGGCGTCGTCGCTCGCGCCGCCCAGCAGCACGGCGGCCGCACCCCACAGATCCCAGCGGTACGCGCGGTTGTAGCGAGCCTCGAAGTGGCGGGCGAAGTCCAGTACGGAGTCGGGATCGAGCTGCAGCAGCCGTTCGACCAGCAGGTCGGCCTGCTCTTCGGGGTCGCCCTCGGCGGCCTCGCGAGTGCTGTCGATGATCTCCCAGAACTCCGTCTCGTCCATCACGGGACAAGCATCGGGGTTCGCGGAGAGTGGCGCACGTGGAGCCGCCGAAATGCTGCCTTTCGGAAATGTGGACAGAGGGTGTCGGATTTCCGTGCGACCGTCGCACCATGACGACCGACACAGCACTGCAGGGGAAGATCGCGCTGGTCGCGGGGGCGACACGGGGCGCGGGCCGCGCCATCGCCGTACAACTGGGCGCGGCGGGCGCGACGGTCTATGTGACCGGCCGTACGACAAGGGAACGTATCAGCGAGGTCGGGAGGGCGACGGAGACGATCGAGCAGACGGCGGAGCTCGTCACCGAGGCGGGCGGCAGGGGCATCGCCGTGGCGACCGACCATCTGGACGTGGAGCAGGTGCGGGCGCTGGTCGCGGGCATCGACAAGGACCACGGCCGGCTGGACATCCTCGTCAACGACGTCTGGGGCGGCGAGCACCTCGTCGTCTGGAACACCAAGATGTGGGACACCGACCTGACGCGCGGGCTGCGCATGCTGGAGCTCGGCGTCCGCAGCCACATCATCACCAGCAGCTGCGCGCTGCCGCTGCTCGTGCGCAACCCCGGTGGACTCGTCGTCGAGGTCACCGACGGAACGGCCGGAACGAACCGGCGCTTCCGCGAGAACTTCTACTACGACCTCACCAAGAACGCCCCGATCCGGATGGCCTTCACGCTCGGCGAGGACCTGAGGAGCGTCGGCGGTACGGCGGTCTGCGTCAGCCCCGGCTACCTCCGCTCCGAGCAGATGCTGGAGGCCTTCGGTGTACGGGAGGAGAACTGGCGGGACGCGATCGCCGCGCAGCCGCACTTCGCGATCGCCGAATCGCCCGCGTACGTGGGCCGGGCGGTCGCCGCACTCGCCTCCGACCCGGAGCGGGCACGGTGGAACGGCCGGTCGCTCTCCAGCGGTCGGCTTGCGAAGGAGTACGGCTTCACGGACGTCGACGGCAGCAGGCCGGACGGGTGGGCGTACTTCGAGGACGTCGTGTACGGCGGCAAGGACGGGACGGCGGACGACTACCGCTGACCCTCGGTGACGGCGCCCTCGGCACCCTTCGTGTGGAGGGCGTGCATACGGGAGGCCGCCTCCGCGAACCGCTCGCGGAGGTCCGCCGGTTCCAGCACCTCCAACTCCGGGCCGAGGGAGAGGAGCTGAGTGAACGCCACCACGTCGGACTCGACGGGCAGGCTGACCGTGACCCAGCCCTGCCCGTCCGGCGGTCCCGCGGCTTCCAGAGCCTCCTGGGCGGCGGCGCGATCGGCGACGTACGGGAGCCGGCGTGCGGCGTCGGGGGAGAGCCGGACCACCACCTCGGAGCGCAGGATCGAGCGGGCGAACTGCGCCGCGCGCTCCTCCCAGAAGGCGGGCAGATCGAAGGACTCGTCGCGTTCGAAGCGGTGATCGGTGAGGGCGACGGCGGTGAAGCGGTCGATCCGGTAGACCCGGAACGACGTGCCGTCGGCGCGGGCGCACAGGTACCAGACGCCGGCTTTGAGAACGAGCCCGTACGGCTCCAACTCACGGTCGGCGTCCCGGTAGCGGGCGGCGAGCACCCGGTCGTCCCAGACGGCCTCGGCGACGACCGGAAGCAGGTCGGGGGCCGTGGGCTCCTGGTACCAGCCGGGCGCGTCCAGATGGAACCGCTGCGCCGCCGACCGTGAGGCGTTCTTCAGCGACGGCAGCAGCGCGGCGGACACCTTGAGCTGTGCGGCGGACGCCGCGTCCTCCAGGCCCATCTCGCGCAGCGCCCCCGGCACCCCGGACAGGAACAGCGCCTCGGCCTCGGTCCTGGCGAGCCCGGTCAACCGCGTCCGGTACCCCCCGATCAGCCGGTATCCGCCGGCCCGCCCCCGGTCCGCGTACACCGGCACCCCTGCCTCCGACAGTGCGAGCGCGTCGCGGGTGATGGTCCGCTCGGACACTTCGAGTTCCTGGGCGAGCTCGGCAGCGGTCATGGACGGCCGCGACTGGAGAAGGAGGACCATCTTGATGAGCCGGGCAGCACGCATGAGGCCATTGTCGCGGGCGTTGCCCCGTGCCGGTTCGCCCTGCGGGCGGCGGGACCGCCGGGTCCGGCAGGGGCGGTGTGCCGAGTGTCCGTGCTCACACGCCGGACGGCTGGAACGACCGTCGGCGCGGCGGTGTGCCGAGTGTCCGTGCTCACACGCCGGACGGCTGGAACGACCGCCGGCGCGACGGTGTGCCGAGTGTCCGTGCTCACACGCCGGACGGG
>NZ_JBEOXF010000047.1:57817-63381 GCF_040296405.1 Streptomyces sp. NPDC002133
GGCTGGAACGACCGCCGGCGCGACGGTGTGCCCGAGTGTCCGTGCTCACACGCCGGACGGGCCGGAACGAGCCGGTACGGCCGCAGGCGGAAGCCCCCGCCGCCTCGGCAGCGGCGGGGGCTTCACGGCGAAGTACAGGGCCGTACAGGCGCTACAGGCCGTACTGCTCCCGCGCGTCCTTCACCGCGGACGCCGGGACCTCTCCGCGGCGGGCGAGCTGGGCCAGTGCGGCGACCACGACGGACTGGGCGTCGACGCCGAAGTGGCGGCGGGCCGCCTCGCGCGTGTCCGACAGGCCGAAGCCGTCGGCGCCGAGCGAGGACCAGTCCTGCTCCACCCACTGGGCGATCTGGTCCGGGACCTGGCGCATGTAGTCGGTGACCGCGAGCACCGGACCCTCGGCGCCCTCGAGCGCCTGGCGTACGTACGGCACGCGGGACTCGCCGCGCAGCAGCGCCGCGTCCGCCTCCAGCGCGTCGCGCCGCAGCTCGGTCCAGGAGGTCGCGGACCAGACGTCGGCCGTCACGCCCCAGTCGGCGGCGAGCAGCTTCTGCGCCTCGAGCGCCCAGTGGATCGCCGTGCCCGAGGAGAGCAGCTGGATGCGCGGGTTGTCCGCCGCGCCCTCGCCCTCCTTGAAGCGGTAAAGACCGCGGACGATGCCCTCGTCCACACCCTCCGGCTTCGCGGGCTGCAGCATCGGCTCGTTGTAGACCGTCAGGTAGTAGAAGACGTCAGTGTCCTCTCCCGGGCGGGCTTCGCCGTACATCCTCCGCAGACCCTCCTTGACGATCGCCGCGACCTCGTACGCGAACGCGGGGTCGTAGGTCAGCGCCGCCGGGTTCGTCGCCGCGATCATCGGCGAGTGGCCGTCCGCGTGCTGCAGACCCTCACCCGTCATGGTCGTGCGGCCGGCCGTGGCGCCCAGCAGGAAGCCCTTGCCGAGCTGGTCGGCGAGCTGCCACATCTGGTCCGCGGTGCGCTGCCAGCCGAACATCGAGTAGAAGATGTAGAAGGGGATCATCGTCTCGCCGTGCGTCGAGTACGACGTCGACGCGGCCATGAAGTCGGCCATCGAACCGGCCTCGGTGATGCCCTCGTTGAGGATCTGGCCGTCCTTGGCCTCGCGGTAGTACATCAGCTGGTCGCGGTCGACCGGCTCGTACGTCTGGCCCATCGGCGAGTAGATGCCGATCGCCGGGAACAGCGACTCCATACCGAAGGTGCGCGCCTCGTCGGGGACGATCGGCACCCAGCGCCTGCCGGTGTCCTTGTCCCGGATCAGGTCCTTGACCAGGCGGACGAAGGCCTGCGTCGTTGCCAAGGCCTGCTTGCCGGAGCCCTTGTCGAAGGCGGCGAACGCCTTCTCGGCGGGCGCGGGCAGCGGGGCGACGGGGTGGACGCGGCGGGCCGGGGCCGGGCCGCCGAGGGCAGCGCGGCGCTCCTGGAGGTAGCGGACCTCGGGGGAGTCCGTACCCGGGTGGACGTACGGCACCTGACCGTCCGCGAACCGCGCGTCGGCGATCGGCAGGTCGAGCAGGTCCCGCATCGTCTTGAACTCGTCCACCGTCAGCTTCTTCATCTGGTGGTTGGCGTTCTTGGACGCGAAGCCCTCGCCGAGCGTGTGGCCCTTGACCGTCTGGGCCAGGATCACCGTCGGGGCGCCCTTGTACTCCACGGCGGCCTTGTACGCGGCGTACACCTTGCGCGGCTCGTGGCCACCGCGGGAGTAGTGGAAGCACTCGAGGATCTTGTCGTCGGACAGCAGCTTCGCCATCTCGACGAGCGCCGGGTCCTTGCCGAAGAAGTCCTCGCGGATGTAGGCGGCGTCGCGGGTCTGGTACGTCTGGACCTGCGCGTCCGGGACCTCGCGGAGACGGCGGACCAGGGCGCCGGTGGTGTCGAGCTGGAAGAGCTCGTCCCAGGCGTTGCCCCAGAGCGACTTCACGACGTTCCAGCCGGCGCCGCGGAACTGGGCCTCCAGCTCCTGCACGATCTTGAAGTTGGCGCGGACCGGGCCGTCGAGGCGCTGCAGGTTGCAGTTGATGACGAAGGTCAGGTTGTCCAGGCCCTCGCGGGCGGCGAGCCCCAGTGCCGCGGTCGCCTCGGGCTCGTCCATCTCGCCGTCGCCGAGGAACGCCCAGACGTGCGACGCGGAGACGTCCTTGATGCCGCGGTTGGTCAGATAACGGTTGAAGCGCGCCTGGTAGATCGCCGAGAGCGGGCCCAGGCCCATGGAGACCGTCGGGAACTCCCAGAGCCACGGCAGCCGGCGCGGGTGCGGGTACGAGGGCAGACCGTCGCCGCCGGCCTCCTGCCGGAACTTGTCCAGGTGGGCCTCGGTGAGGCGGCCGTCGAGGAAGGCGCGGGCGTAGATGCCGGGGGCCGCGTGGCCCTGGATGTACAGCTGGTCGCCGGAACCGTCGGCCTCCTTCCCACGGAAGAAGTGGTTGAAGCCGGTCTCGTAGAGCCAGGCGGCGGAGGCGAAGGTGGAGATGTGGCCACCGAGGCCGTACTTGGAGCCGCGGGTGACCATGACGGCGGCGTTCCACCGGTTCCAGGCGGCGATACGGCGCTCCATCTCCTCGTCACCGGCCACGGCGGGCTCGGCGGAGGTCGGGATGGAGTTGACGTAGTCCGTCTCCAGCAGCTTGGGCAGGTCCAGCCCTGAGACACCCTCGGCGTGCTGGAGGGTGCGTCGCATCAGGTACGCGGCGCGGTGGGGGCCGGCAGCCCTGGTGACGGCGTCGAGAGAGGCCGCCCATTCGGCGGTCTCCTCGGTGTCACGGTCCGGGAGCTGATCGAGCTCGCTCGGAAGCTTGCCTACGGGGTCGGTCATGATCGCCGCCTTCCGGAGTGGGAGGGGGTGGAGAAAGGGGCCTTGTCTGGCAGGACGGGGCCGCGGACTGGTGAGTCCGCTGTCGACTGTAAGCCGACGATCGATGATCGATCAAAGTTTGAAGCGAAAAACTTCTTCAGATCGACAAAGTCGGCACAGGGTGCCGCGAATCAGGGCACCCGGTGCCGGTTTTTCCGGCGAGGCCCCGCCCCACCGGCTCGGGTCTGCCTGGTGCCCGATCCGGCCGGTACCGGGCGCATCCGGCGGTGCCGGGTACACCGCGCGGGCCCGGCTCCCGACCCGGCACCGGGTATGCAGGGCGAGCCGGGCGCCGGGGCGCGGGTGCCCGCACAGGGACCGAGCACGAGGTGCTGGGCATGAGGTGCTACGCGCGGGGCGCTAGGCGCGGGGTGTCCGCACAGGGACCGAGCACGAGGTGCTGGGCATGAGGTGCTACGCGCGGGGCGCTAGGCAGGGGGCGCTAGGCATGAGGTGCTACGCACGAGGCGCGCAGCCGAGGACGTGGGCCTTGACCAGCGCGCCGATCGCCGGGTCGCGGCGCCGGAAGGCCGCGACCAGCTCCTCGTGCTCCTCCGCGTACGACTTCTGCTTCGTGCCCAGCCACCGGATGGACAGCGCGGTGAAGACCTCGATCCCGAGGCCCTCCCAGGTGTGCAGCAGCACCCCGTTCCCCGCCGCCTTCACCAGCTCCCGGTGGAAGGCCACCGTGTGCCGCACCTGCGCCGTCCCGTCCGAGGCGCGGTCGGCCTCGTACAGCGCCGACACATGCGGCTCCAGGGCCGAGCAGTCGGCCGCCAGCCGCTCCGCGGCCAGTTCTGCCGCGATCTGCTCCAGGCCGGCCCGGACCGGGTAGCTCTCCTCCAGGTCCGCCGCCGTCAGATTCCGCACCCGTACGCCCTTGTTGGGCGCCGACTCGATCAGCCGGAGCGACTCCAGCTCGCGCAGCGCCTCCCGTACGGGCGTCTGGCTCACGGCCAGTTCCGTCGCGATGCGGCGCTCGACGATCCGCTCGCCCGGCTTCCAGCGGCCGCTGACGATGCCCTCCACGATGTGCTCGCGGATCTGGTCGCGCAGCGAGTGGACGACGGGCATGGTCATGGACCGCTCCTTCAAGAAGAGCAAGAAGAGAAGACTCCTAGACAATACGGCGGCGCCCCTGCCGGAAAGTACTCCCCGGCAGGGGCGCCGCTGGTGAGGCTGGTTACAGCCCAGTAGCGATCTTGGCTCGGAGTCTTCGGCCCTCAGAGACCGAGCTCGACCTCGAACTCGCCGGCCTCCAGGATCGCCTTGACCGCCGTCAGGTAGCGGGCGGCGTCGGCGCCGTCCACCAGACGGTGGTCGTAGGAGAGCGTCAGGTACGTCATGTCCCGGACGCCGATGACCGTGCCCTCGGCGGTCTCGATGACGGCCGGACGCTTGACCGTCGCGCCGATGCCCAGGATCGCGACCTGGTTCGGCGGCACGATGATCGTGTCGAACAGCGCACCGCGTGAACCGGTGTTGCTGATGGTGAAGGTCGCACCGGCCAGCTCGTCCGGCGTGATCTTGCTGCCGCGGACCTTGGCCGCCAGGTCGGCGGTGGCCTTGGCGATACCGGCCAGGTTGAGGTCGCCCGCACCCTTGATGACCGGGGTCATCAGGCCCTTCTCGGAGTCCACGGCGATGCCGATGTTCTCCGAGTCGAAGTAGGTGATGGTGCCCTCGTCCTCGTTGATCCGGGCGTTGATGACCGGGTGGGCCTTCAGCGCCTGGGCAGCGGCCTTGACGAAGAACGGCATCGGGGACAGCTTGACGCCCTCGCGGGCGGCGAACGCGCCCTTGGCCTGGTTGCGCAGCCTCATCACCTTGGTGACGTCGACCTCGACGACCGAGGACAGCTGGGCCTGGCTGTGCAGCGCCTTCATCATGTTGTCGCCGATGACCTTGCGCATGCGGGTCATCTTGACCGTCTGGCCACGCAGCGGGGAGACCTCGAGGACCGGGGCCTTCTTCGCGGCGGCCGGAGCGGCGGCGGCCGGAGCCGGGGCAGCGGCGGCGGCCTTCGCGGCCTCGGCGGCGGCGACGACGTCCTGCTTGCGGATACGGCCACCGACGCCGGTGCCCTTGACCGTGGACAGGTCCACGCCGTTCTCGGCGGCGAGCTTACGGACCAGCGGCGTGACGTACGCGCCCTCGTCCACCGGAGCGGCCGGGGCAGCCGGGGCGACAGGCGCAGCCGGAGCCGGAGCGGCGGGAGCGGCCTGGACCGGCGCGGGCGCCGGAGCCGGGGCGGCGGCCGGGGCAGCAGGAGCCGGCGCCGGAGCCGCGGCAGGGGCAGGGGCCGGAGCCGGGGCCGCGGCAGGGGCCGGAGCCGCAGGAGCGGCGGGAGCAGCCGGAGCGGCACCCGGGGCACCGATCACGGCGAGCTTCGCGCCGACCTCGGCGGTCTCGTCCTCGCCGACCACGATCTCCAGCAGCACGCCGGACGTCGGCGCGGGGATCTCGGTGTCGACCTTGTCCGTGGAGACCTCGAGCAGCGGCTCGTCCTCGGCGACCTCCTCGCCGACCTGCTTGAGCCAGCGGGTGACGGTGCCCTCGGTGACCGACTCGCCCAGCGCGGGCAGTACGACGTCGGTGCCGGTGGCGCCGCCGGCCGGAGCGGCAGGCGCGGCAGCAGGGGCCGGAGCCGGGGCCGCAGGGGCCGCGGCGGCGGGTGCGGCCGGAGCCG
>NZ_JBEOXF010000048.1:0-63201 GCF_040296405.1 Streptomyces sp. NPDC002133
TGACGCGGCCTACTCTCGCCGCGAGGCAGCTTCTCCAACCTCCGGTAGCACAGCGTCACTTCGAAGGTGAAGTTGCCCATTGCGTTGGAGGCGTGATCTCGCCCCTGCTGGCCAACATCGCCCTGTCGGTGCTCGACGAGCACCTGCACGCGGCATGGGAGCCAGGCGGAGTGATGTCGACGCAGTCGAGGCGGCGGCAACGGCGCCTCAAGGGCCTGCCGAACTGGCGCGTCGTCCGCTACGCGGACGACTTCGTGGTTCTGGTCCACGGGACCAGGCAGGACACCGAGACGCTGCACGAGGAGATCGCTCACGTCCTACGACCGGTCGGCCTTCGGCTGTCACCAGCCAAGACACGGGTCGTGCACATGAGCGAGGGATTCGACTTCCTGGGGTTCCGCATCCAGTGGCGCCGCAGACGAGGAACGAGCAAGTGGCACGTCTACACCTTCGTCGCCCAGCGGCCCCTGCGGTCGGTGAAGACGAAGATCCGTGCCCTGACCCGCAAGACGTCGCAGCAGGATCTCGGCTACGTGCTGACCAGCCTGAACATGATCACGCACGGCTGGGCCAACTACTTCCGGCACGCCGTCGCGAAGAACACCTTCGGCATGCTGGACAACTTCACCTGGTGGAGACTGATCCGCATGCTGCGCGAGCGGCACCACTGGACGTGGTCGGACGTCCGCCGCCGGTTCGTCACAGCCTCCGGGCGGTGGCTGCCGATCACGGCGGGCGAGATCGAACTGCGGAAGATCGGCGCGATCCCGGTGACCCGGTATCGCTACCGCGGCAACTCGATCCCCACTCCCTGGCCCCTGCAAGAAGCCTGACGGCAACGACCGTGGAGAGCCCGTTGCGCTGAGAGGCGCACGGCGGGTTCGGCGAGAGGTCCGGGGAAACGGACCGGGAGTAATCCCGGCACCGCGCCCCGGGCCTACTCAGCGGGCCGAGGTCCGCTCGGCGATGCCGGTGCCGGCCTGGCTCCTCAAGCGGGGCGGGCGTCCGGAGGCGTATTGCCACCGCGAGATGCTCGACGCTGTGCGTTATCTGGTCGACAACGGTGTGAAGTGGACGGCTCTGCCGGTCGATTTCCCGTACTGGCGGGCGGTCTACGACTTCTTCCGCCGCTGGCGGGCCTGCGACTACGTGCGTGAGCTGTACGAACGCCTGCGATGTTCGGCGAGGGCACGCGCAGGCCGCAACGCCGAGCCCAGTGCGGGAATCATCGACAGTCAGTCGGTAGACGCCTCCGAGACCGTCGGCGAGGACAGCCGCGGATACGACGGCGGCAAGTCACGTGACGGGCGCAAGCGCCACATCCTGACCGATTCCGAAGGCCTGCTCCTGGAGGTCACCGTGACCACGGCCGATGTGCACGACTCCAAGGCCGCCCCCACGCTGCTGGAGACGTTCATGGACCAGCCGGGCCGGCTGTTGAAGCTGGTGTGGGTCGACAGTGCCTACCAGGGTCCCGCACTGGCGAAGGCGTTCGCCCGTCACGGAGTCCGGATCGAGGTCGTGCGCCGATCCGACGGGCAACGCGGATTTGTCGTACTGGCCCGCAGGTGGGTGGTGGAGCGCACGCTGAGCTGGCTCTCCCGCTCACGCCGCCTCAACCGCGACCACGAACGCCGCCCCGACCACCACGCCCAGATGGTGTGGTGGGCCGCCGTGATCAGGCTGTCCCGACGCCTGGCCGCAGACGCTCCGCGCTGGCCGGAGAAACGCCCCGGCCGACTGCTCCGGGCGCGGGCATGAACCGTCTGTCCTCCGCCCGCACCAGCCAGCCCCGCTTCTCCAGCACGTAGGCACGGTGACGGATCTTCTCCACCTCGTTCTTGATCTCCGCTTCCCGGCCCACCGCCCGCGTCAGCTCCACCCCGTTCACCGGCCCCGAAGCAGCCACCGCAGCGGCGAACACCTCCCGATACAGGCCGCTGAGCACCTCCTCGCCCATGCCCGACCGCCACACCGGCGGCCTCTCGCGATGCCCCGCGCCGGAGCCGCTCGATCCCACGCCGGCAGCCGCCTCACCACCAGACGGCACGGAAACCGGCGTATTCACCGGGCTCTCCTCGGCCAGCACCGACACGAGCTCCTCACGCCCCACCCGGGCCCGCTCGACCCGCTCCCGCGCGGCATCCACCTCCGCCTGAGCCTGCTCCAGAACCTCCGTCCAGGACTCCAGATCCTGCCTCGCCCGCGCCTCACGCCGTTCCATCAGCCCCAGCACCGACGGCATCGCACCCTCCTCGATCAACAACAAGCCGTCCGCTGCCTGCCCCTACCCCTCCGCGATCATGCCCCGCACACGAAGAAGCCCCTGCTCATCGAACAGGGACTCCCTTTGCCACAACGCACTCACTGCTGGCCAGGGTGCTGCGTACCAGGGGCACCATCTCCGGGATGTGTACCGCCAACTCAGACGCGGCCAGCGTCATCGCCGCTGCGTGCACAGCAGCTTCCCTGACTGGAGAGTTCGCATCGCAAAAGTACGACTGGGCCGCCTCGTAGATCTGCGGGAGGATGGCGCGCACCGCAGCGACATCTTCAGGTTCTCCCGCGCCGTCTTCCGTGTAGGTCGCGTCGTCCGCAAGGTCGCCCAGCCATTCCAGGAGCGCGGCGCGCATCGGCCGGCAACGCTCATCGTGGAAGTAGACGCCACTGGTCATGGTTCGAGGGTGGTCCAGGATAGCGATGACGAAACAAGCGGCCGGTGCCGTGGCGCTGTAGATGGTGTTCTGGTGGGTCACCATGTGGACGAGGTTGCCCAGGGCAGCTCTCTGTACGTATTCGTCGTCGTCCAGCAGTCCCGCCAAAATGTCTGGGGTCGCTGGGGGTTCGGTCAGATAGGCATGTTCAAACGCGCTCCAATCGGTTTGCAGAAGGAGCGTCCAGGGGTCAACTGCCCCGCTGTCAGCATTGATCGGCACGGGCCCAAGTGTGACCTGTGGGCCGTGTGTGGGCCTAGCCAATGCGTGAAGATCCAAGTGGCGAACGAGGACACACCCGCAAGGAGGAAGATCAGTGGCAGCGACCGTCTCCACCGTCGCTCCGCCTCACGGCCTTTGACAGCAGGGGTCCACCGCGCCTCCAACCGGTTGAGATCGATGTAGGCACGTAGATCGTATGGCAGGAGGGCTATCCCCTGCGATACAGCAGCGAAGTACCGCAATCCCAGCAACCACCCCCTTCCGCTACCGTCTCCCTGGGGACTCGTCGGCCGGTATGGCCGCCGCTGACCGGTCTGGCTAGAGCTACGGATCAGAAGATGGCCCGTCACGTGACGGCAGTCTGACGGCAACGACAGCGAACGCCACGGTACGCAGCGGTACGTCATGGTGTGTCAGCCTT
Organism: Streptomyces sp. NPDC002133; assembly: GCF_040296405.1. Taxonomy (NCBI): domain Bacteria; kingdom Bacillati; phylum Actinomycetota; class Actinomycetes; order Kitasatosporales; family Streptomycetaceae; genus Streptomyces; species Streptomyces sp. NPDC002133. The sequence continues at coordinate 3,358 of NZ_JBEOXF010000048.1, forward strand.
GATGGTTGTCGGCACGAATCGAGCCCCATGCCGTCCGATCAACTCGCCTGAAAGTGGAAGGTCGACTCATGCCCCGTGCCCGCTGCGTGCCCGGTGCGGCCGCATCTGCCGGGGACTCACGGGGAACAGCGGCGCTGTAGGCGCTCCCGCGCAGGTCAGGGACTTGCCAGGTCAAGCCGAAGGCGCATACGGGAACTTCCAAACTAGGGACATAGGTGGCTCGCCCCGGGCCAGTAGCCTCCCGAAACCTGCGCGCCGGAGAAGGCGAACGGCATGCGCAAGCTCTTTGTGGAACAGCTTGCCGTCGTCGAGAACGGCAGTGCCGCCGAGCATGGCACCGGCGATATCAGGGTGCCGGCCGGAGGAGTGTTCTGAGGGAAGTAGCAACCGGACCGTCGATGGGACCTACCTGTGACCCGGGCCGCCCCATCTGACTGTCACAGCTCTCCGCGTCGCCAGCGCTCGTGTTCCTCGTCCAACACTGCATTGTCGACGTGCCGGTGCCGCACGGACTCGACCCAAGCGGCGACGAGCTCGGCGAACGTCTCCGCGTTGGCGAAGTCGATCTGCTCGTTAACCGCGAAGAGCGCCATCAGCGCGTCGGCAGCGGTCTCTCCCTGGTCGCAGGCTGGGCACAGCGCCGCTTCGCGGACGCCGTTCACGTCCTCGCCGCGGGAGTTCCTCCGGGAGTGCGGGAACTGCGCCAGGAGCAGCGTCAGACCGCTACAGCGGTCGCACACGGGCGGGTCTGCGAGGGCGAGGATGATCTCCTCTTCCTGGACGCTCACGCCACACCGGCCCAGGCGGCCGGGCCGAAGGTTCCCTTGATGTCGGAGGCGACGGAAGTTGCGTCGACGAGGAAGCCGAGCTCGTACACGACCGTCTTGTCTGGGGCCTGAACACGCAGCCGTACGGGGCTCTCACCCTTGTGTGCGCTCAGGATGCGCTTGAGTTCCCTCACTGTCGGCTCGTTGATCTTGTGGGAGCGCAGAGCGAGATGCACGGGAGGCCTGCCGCCGTGCTCCGCGGATGACACGTCCAGGTCCTGCACCTCGCTGCCGATGATGTTCATCGTGCCGTCGCGGTCTTGCACACGTCCGCTGACGGCGACAACGGCGTCCGGGACGAGGGCGTGGCCGACGAGCTGGTAGGTGGCGGGGAAAAAGCACACCTCGATCGAGGCATCCCGGTCGGCGAGCGTGATGGCTGCCCAGGCGTTGCCCTGTTTGGTGATCTTCCGCTCGACGTTGGTGATCAGCCCGGCAATCTTTGCGGGCCCTTCCTGACCGGAAGCCAGAATGTCCGCGATCGTGGTGTCCCGGTTGCGTGTGAGGATGTGCTCGGTGCCATCCAGAGGGTGAGCGGAGACGTACAGACCCAGCATTTCGCGCTCGGTGGCGAGGAGCTGCTTGCGCGGCCACTCGTCTTCGCCGATGGGGAAGTCGAGGCCGAGGGCCGGGGTGTCGTCCTCGTCTCCGCCGAGTCCGGCGAACAGGTCGTCCTGGCCGTAGGCTTCGGCCTTCTTCACCGGGATGATTGCGTCGATCGCCATCTCGTGTGCAGCCGAGAGACCCTTGCGACTGTGACCAAGGGAGTCGAACGAGCCCGCCTTGATCAGGGACTCCACGGCCCGCTTGTTCAGGGCGCTGATCTCCGACTTGTCGAGGAAGTCGGCGAACGAGGTGAACTTACCCTTCGCCTTGCGGGTCTGGACGATGGAGTCGATGACGCCTTCGCCGACGTTGCGCACTGACTGGAGGCCAAATCGCACGTCTTCACCGACGGCGGTGAACTCGGCGACGGACTCGTTCACGTCCGGCTGGAGCACCGTCACGCCCTGCTTGCGGGCGTCGGCGAGGTAGATGGCGGCCTTGTCCTTGTCATCGCCGACGGAGGTCAGCAACGCGGCCATGTACTCGGCCGGGTAGTTGGCCTTGAGGTAGGCGGTCCAGTACGAGACCAGGCCATATCCGGCGGTGTGGGACTTGTTGAACGCGTAGCCCGAGAACGGGAGCATCACGTCCCACAGGGCCTTGATGGACTCCTCGGAGTACTCGTTGCCCTTCATGCCGCCATGGAACTTCTCCCACTCTGCGGCCAGCACCTCGGGCTTCTTCTTACCCATGGCGCGGCGCAGCAGGTCGGCGCCGCCGAGGGTGTAGCCGGCGAGCTGCCGGGCGATGGCCATGATTTGCTCTTGGTAGATCAGCAGATGGAAGGTGTTTCCCAGGATCGGCTCCAGAGCGTCCTTGAGTTCCGGATGGATCGGGGCGATCTCCTGGCGGCCTGTCTTGCGGTGCGCGTAGTTGGTGTGCGCGTTCGCGGCCATCGGTCCCGGCCGGTAGAGGGCGAGCGCGGCCGCGATGTCTTCGAACCGGCTGGGCTCCATGAGTTTGAGCAGCGTGCGCATGCCGGCGCCGTCGAGCTGGAAGACACCGAAGGTGTCGCCGCGGGCCAGGAGCTGGTAGGTGGTGGCGTCATCGAGGGGGATTGTCTCGGTGGACAAGTCGACGCCGCGGTTCTCCCGGGCGTTCTGGATGGCCTGGTCGATGACGCCCAGGTTCCGCAGACCAAGGAAGTCCATCTTGATCAGGCCCATGGCTTCACAGGACGGATAGTCGAAGCCGGTGATCTTGACGCCGTCCCGGGCGCGCATGTGGAGCGGGATGCGGTCGGTGAGCCTGGTCTTGGACAGAATCACCGCAGCTGCGTGAACGCCTGTGTTCCGGATCAGGCCCTCGACGCCCTTGGCGCCGTCGACGACCTTCTTCACATCCGGTTCGTTCTCGTACAGGGCACGAATCTCGCCGGCCTCGCCGTACCGAGGGTGCTCGGGGTCGAAGATGCCGCTGATCGGGATGGACTTGCCCATCACGTCTGCCGGCAGCGCCTTGGTGATCCGCTCACCGTGCGCGTATGGGTAACCCAGCAGGCGTGACGTGTCCTTGATCGCGTTCTTGGCCTTGAGCTTGCCGAACGTGTTCACCATGGCGGTGTACTCGTCGCCGTACTTCTCGGTGACGTAGCGGACCATCTGGTCACGCTTACGGTCGTCAAAGTCGAGGTCGACATCCGGCGGGTTGATGCGCTCAGGGTTGAGGAACCGCTCGAACAGAAGGCCGTGCTCCAGCGGGCACAGCTCGGTGATACGGGTGGCATAGGCGACGATGGAGCCGGTCGCCGAGCCACGGCCCGGCCCGACCGGGATCTTGTTGTCGCGTGCGTACTTGCAGATGTCAGCGACCACGAGAAAGTACGAGGAAAAACCCATCGGACCGATGACCTTCATCTCGGTCTCGAACCTCTCCAACACCTCATCCGGGACGGGAGATCCGTAGCGCATCTCCAGCCCCTTGATGACCTCGCGCCGCAGCCACGATTCCTGCGTCTCCCCCTCGGGCACGTCCGGGAACTGAGGCATCTCATCGACCTCATCGAAGACCTCGGCGTAGGACTCGATGCGCTCGGCGATCAAGAGGGTGTTGTCGCATGCCTCGGGCAGCTCGCTGAACAGCTCCCGCATCTGCTCGGCGGTCTTGAGGTAGTAGCCGGTGCCCTGGAACTTGAAACGGCCCGGGGCGTCCTTGTTCTTGCCAACACCAATGCACAGCAGGTTGTCGTGCGCGTCGGCGTGCTCTTCCACCACATAGTGGGCGTCGTTCGTAGCCAGAAGGGGGATGCTGAGCTCCTTGGCCAGACGCAGCAAGCCGTCGCGGACGTCCCGCTCGATGCTGAGGCCGTGGTCCATCAGCTCCAGGAAGTAGTTCTCCGTCCCGAAGATGCCCTGATAGGCAGCCGCAACCTCACGCGCCTCGTCGTACTGGTTCAGCCGCAGCCGGGTCTGGATCGCCCCGGACGGGCAGCCCGTCGTTGCGATGATCCCGCTCGCATGCTCGGAGATCAGCTCCATGTCCATGCGAGGCTTGCCAGCCGGGAACTGTCCCGTGTAGCTGGCTTCGGTCGAAAGGTAGAACAGGTTCCGCAGGCCCTCGACGTTCTGTGCCCACATCGTCATATGGGTGAACCGGCCGCCGCCGGAGACATCCTTCGAGCCCTCGCCGTCGTCCGACATGGCCCGCTGCCCGCCCGGCCCCCAGAACTCCTGCTTGCGATTCCGGCGGGAGGACGGCGCCACGTATGCCTCGATGCCGATGATCGGCTTGACGCTCTCGAAGCCCTTGGCCACCTGCTGGAACTCGTACGCCCCGAACATGTTGCCGTGGTCGCTCATCGCGATGGCGGGCATGCCCTGACGCGCGACCTCCGCGAACATCGGCTTGAGACGCTGAGCGCCGTCGAGCATCGAGTATTCGGTGTGATTGTGCAGGTGAACAAAGGAATCGGTCACCGGGCAGGCACCTCCGGAGCGGGTCGCGGGAAGCCCCCACCTTATGCCTCGGCACCCACAGGAATCGGCTGCTCCGCCGCCTCCAGACAAGATCGAAAACAGGGCAGCCGCCGTGACCGGCACGCTGACCGCACTGTGCGCCTGAACACGCCGTCATCACCCTCCCTGCCGGGACCGCACCGCGCACACGCGCATTCCGGGCCAAGACCCGTACCTGTCGCGGAAGGGCCCACGAGACACCCTTCGCGGGCCTGGCCCCGCATGGATGGCGATGTGGAGCAAAGACCGCGGTCCAGCTTGTCGACAGCCTCCGGTCATCGCCCAGCTGGCGGTGTCCGGCACTCCGGGCATAGCGTGCTTGCACCGGTGCCGTAGCGGACGGTCAGGCCGCGGCACCGCGCACACAGCGACCTGCTCCACCCAGCATCCGAGCCGCATCGCAGCCGCCTGCCGGTCGCCAGTCACGCTCTGGGACGCGCGCGGCAGCGCCGCGTGAGCCCGGGAGCAAGAGGGCTGGGCCGGGATCACCCGGCGCGGTCCGGGTGTTCGGCCGCCGCCGGTGCTGTTCCGCCACGTAGGACAGGAACGTCGTCGGCCGCAACGCGGCCGTGGACGCGGAGGCAGCCGCAGGATCCCGGAAGGTGAAGCCGCGGACCGCGCCTCCGGTGTCGCGGACGGACCCTTTGCGTTCCTCGCGCTCTCGGTGCGCCGACTCCCAGCTGCACTCCGGGTCCAGCGCCTGCGGTGTCGGCTCGACAGGTTGGTCGTCGCCGACATCGCCCACTTCATGGCTGGCCTTCCGCTCGACAGCCCGAGTGCGGGCCAGTGGATCGATGAGTCGTCTGCCACCCGTGGCCGGTGGCGCGCCCTGGTGAGTACCCGGCGCGACCGCCTGCAGACCGCGCGGCGCCGGCTCCCCGTCGTCGGCGACCTCTGATTCACTCGGCGACGAATGAGTCGCCGACACCACCCGCCACGGCGTGGCCGCGGCGGGGCCGGTGAGTGGGGTGGAGTTGACGCGGATGGTGGGCCGGGAAGCGGAGATCAAGAACGAGGTGGAAGATCCGTCACCGTGCCTACGCGCTGGAGAAGCAGGGCTGGCTGGTGCGGGAGAAGAACGGACGGTTCATGGCCGCGCCCGCGCCGCGCCCTGTTGCTGGAGATCCACGCCTTCATCCAGCAGCACCTGGGTGAGCCGGACCTGTCTCCGGGCACGATCGCCGCCGCCCACAACATCTCCCTGTGCTCCCTGCACCGGCTCTTCAGGGACCAAGGTCAGACCGTAGCCGGGTGGATCCGCGCCCGGCGGTTGGAGCGCTGCCGCCGGGTCCTGGCCGACCCCCTCATGCACTCCACTCCGGTCCGTGCCGTCGCGGCCCGCTGGGGGTTCACCGATCCTGCGCACTTCAGCCGAGCCTTCCGGGCCGCTTACGGACACAGTCCCAAGGACTACCGCCAGCAGCATCAGTAGCCTGCCCGAGCCTCCATGTGGCACGCATCGTCAACTACTTGTCGCTGGTCGACAAAGACATCCCATTCATCATCCACGACACTCAAAGCGCCTGGTTTGCGCCGCCTCGTCGTGACAGGTGCGACAGACGCGGGCGTCCGGCCAAATGTGCCCACGACAAGAGAGTCGGGGGTAAAGGAAGGGGATTAGGCATGCGAGTAGCACGACGGGCGAAGTTGGCCTCGCTGGCGCTGGCCGTACTTGTCGTCCCGGCAGTGCTGGTGGTGGGTACCGCGGGAACTGCCTCAGCAGGAAGTTCGGGCTGCGCCTACGAGGGTTACGACCGCGCCTGCGGCACAAATTACGGGCCCTCGAACGGGACATCCAACCTGCAGGTTTGCGACAACGAACGGGACGGTAACGGGGTTTACGCCACCTTCTACACGCTCATGACGCCTTCATACAAGAAAATATCTGACCCGAACGGGAGTGACGCGGGCTGCGGATCCTTCAACGGCTGGAACCATGCGGTGACCAGGATAGTGATCTGCGAAGACGACTGGGGCGCCGACACTTGCCGGGAACAGCGCCTCTAGCCTCGATCTTGCATGAGGGTCCGTCAGCTTGCTGACGGACCCTTTTTGCTTGTTCAGAGTGGAGATTTCTGCTTGTGGGCAGGTTGAGGGCCCGGCTATCGCGTCGGGTGGGCGCCGGGTTCCACGGCTCCGGGGTGGTGCTGCTCGTAGGGGCGGGATGCTGCTGGTCAGCCGGGGTTCGGGAGGGCATCGAGCCGGGCGAGGGTGTTGGTGATCTCGTCCGTCCAGGGCCAGTGCTTGGCCAGGCGGAGGATGCGGCGGCGGCCGGTAGTGACGAGCTGGGCGCGGCGGTGGAGAACAGTCGTAGTCGCATGCGGCGGGGTTCCCACCGGCGGGCGGTGCCGGTCAGCGCGAGCATCGGCATCCAAGCCAGCAGATCCAGGGCGATCTGGACGATCTCCAGCCAGATCTGGTTCTGGGCAGTGTCGTGCAGGGGAAGGTTGCGCAGGCCGGTGGCCCGCGCGGCGCGGATGCGGTCCTCGGCGCGGGCCCGCTGGCGGTGCCGCAGCTCCAGTTCCGTGATCGGCACGTTCTTGGTGTCGGTGGCGAAGCAGGTCAGGCGCATCCCGTCGGCGTCGGTGAAGCGCAACTGGGCGCCGGGGTGGGGGCGTTCCTTGCGGACGATCAGCCGCATGCCCGTGGGCCAGCCCTTGAGACAGTCGCCGTCGAGTTCGGCGACCCAGGCGCCGTCGCGGATGTCGCCGTCCGGTTCGACAGCCGCAGTCCAGGCCGTGGCCGGGATCTTGAGGACGGCCTGGTGGATGGCGTCGGTGATGGTCATGCCGACCGAGTACGACAGCCACCGTCCGCGCTGGGCGAGCCAGGCCACGAACTCGTGGGTGCCGCCGCCGGAGTCGGAACGGATCAGTGTCCGGCGTCCACGCCGGTACTTCTTCGGCAGTTGGGCCAGGGCCAGTTTGGTGGCCTCGATATGGTCGGCGGCGGTGTTGGAGCCCGCGTTGCCGGGCCGCAGCAGGCCCACGACCGGCTCGCCGGACCCACCGGTGCCGTGGTTGACGAAGCCCATCAGCGGGTGGTGCCCGAAGGTCTTCTTCCAGGTCGCGGTGGCATCCTGTTCCTCGGAGTGCGCCAGGACGAGGACCCCGTCGATGTCCACGATCACCTGCCCGCCCTTTTCCGGCGCTGCATCACCTGCCAACTTCCACACGCGTTCGCGTACTTCGGCGCGGGCCGCACGGAGCGCGGCCAGGGCTCGCTTCCCGCCCCGGGCCAGTGTGTCGATGAGCCGGGAGACCGTCGGGTCGGAGGCCACCTGCCCGAACACGGCCGGCTCCGCCCGCAGCATGCCCGCATCGGCCAGGCAGTCCCCGCCCAGCGCGACCGCGAGGGCGACGTCCAGGAGGACCTTTTCCGGATCGTGGACGGCCCGCTGCTTGCGCCACGGGGCGAGCGCCGCCGATATCGCCCGATCAAGGCCGGTCTTGCGGACCGTCTCGACCAGCAGCACCGCGCCGGCCTGCGAAACCACTCCGCGACCGCCGCCCTCGACACGGACACGCGAGTAGGCCCGATACGCTTCTTCACCTGGAAAGTGCCTCCGGCGGTGGCGGGAACAAGGACCTCAGCAATCCTCATTCTCGCTGGTCAGAGGCACTTTCTACTTTCGCGATCACCAGTCGGACAGCCCGCTTCGTGAAAGCGCGAGGCTAGCGGCGCCAGGGCCCTTACCGGGGCTACTGGCCGCGGCAATCGGGGCAGAGCGTGTTCGCGCCGGCGCCGTAGCGGACGGTGAGCCCGCGACACCGTGCGCACGGCCCGACCTGATCCACCCCGCAGCCGAGCCGCTCCGCTGCCGCCCGCCGGTCCAGGACTGGGCCCTGCGACGCGACGGGCGACGCCCCGGCAGCCGCGACGCGACGGGACTGGGCCGGGATCACAGCAGGCGGTGGGAGTGGCAGGCCGCCTCGCCGACGCTGCTCCGCGACGTACGACAGGAACGTCGAAGGCCGCGCCGCAGGCGTGGGCGCGGCCGCGACCGCCGGATTCCGCAGGGTGAAGCCGCGGACCGCGCCCCCGGCGTCGCGGACTGCCCCTTCACGTTCCTCGCGCTCTCGGTGCGACGGCTCCCAGCTGCACTCCGGGTCCAGCGCCTGCGGTGCCGGCTCGACAGCTTGGTCGTCGTCGACGTGACCTGGCGAGGGCTCAACAGGCTCGTCTCCAGTTGCTTCCAGGTACTTCTGCCGGTCGCTGGCGGTGACCCACATGTGCGCTGCGCGCGACCGCCCAGCCCGGCGCTGTAGGTAGAGCGGCACGTACTCGCCGGCTGCCGTCAGCCCGATCAGATCGTCCAGGTAGACGCCGAACGCCGGAGACCATGTGCCGTGCCAGTGAGCGCAGCGCCCGTACCCGCGGTCCGGGCACGGCAAGGGGTTTCGGGGATCCGCGCACCGCGTCATCGTCAACCGCCGAACGCCACCGCGGACCAGGATCGTGTTTCCCTTGGAGATGTCCTCCCACGGCATCCGGTCGATACGCGCCCACGGAGTCCTCTCGATGAGCGGCGCCGTACGATCGTCGGTCGTCCACAGAGGGCTCAGCCCGTCCCGCCGCGCGATGTCGCTGCGCTTGACCACCGCGGCCGCCGTCGCGTGCGACAGCTGGATCTCACAGCCCAGCTTCAACCCGCGGTCGCCGTGGACCAGCACGTCCGTACGGCGCCGCCCGTCCGGCCCGCAAGCCTCGAGCTCGGCATGGAATCCCGCACGCCCGGCAGCGACCGCGATCCGCTCCTTGAGCGCCTTGTGCCGCGGAGACTCAGGGGCGTTGACGTGCCGCATCCCGGTGTTGAAATGGCAGGCACGCCGCCGGCCGCGCCAGACCTGCAGGTACATCCACTGCGGACAGCCAGGATCGCGCTCCATGCACTCCAGACACTGCAGATCCCCACGCTTGGTCTTGCCATAGAGCTGCTCCCACAGCCCGGGACGATCCGGATGCCCCAGGTCAGGAAGAGACAAATTGATCTTGATGCCCAGCTTCGTGTGGAACACACCATGAGCCATACAAAAGACGGTATGACCCACCACTGACAGTCCAACAGGGGCAGAACCCCCACGGAACCGGTATCGAGAACGAGCCCGACGGCCAGCTATCTATTCAAGTGACAGGAGCGCACCGGTGGTTACCTCTGTGGCACCGGGCAATCACGAAGCCGGTTCCAGTCAGCGGCCCTGTCCAGGATGTCGCCGGCGCGGATTGCGCGGCATTCGACGCGGGCGGCGCACAGCCTCATCGCCGCTGTCGGCGGCACCGGCCGAGGAGAACCCGCCGGGAACACTGGGGCGGGCGGGAGCCGGCACACTCACCGTGGGCGGCGTCGCTGCAGATGGCCGGCGCTGCGCGCGGGCGAGCACCCGGGCGTTCGGGATCAGCGGCGCGCAGGCCTCACAGACCTCTTCCACGCTCCAGACCCGTCCGACGGTCGAGTCGTGGCGCAGGATCAGCACCACACCGCCGCTGCAGAGGACCTTGGCCTCTGGGTGGGCGCCGCACTGCTGAGCACGGCAGTGGCAGGACGCATTGGCGCGGACCGTAGCGGCCTTCGCATGGGCGGCCGCGTGCCCAGCAGCGAAGGCCCGAAGAGCCGCAAGGTCTCTGGACCGGGCCGGCATCCGGCACGCCGCGGTTGTGCACGTAACAGTTGCCGAGCGGTCGGCGTGTCCGATGAGCCGGACCGTCCAGGACCGTCCAGGGATGCGCTCGGTGGAGGATTCGCTGTACGCGGTCGTCACGCAGGCCGTCCGTTCGTTGCTGCTTGAGAGTGATGAAGTCGGTCCACTATGGGCTACCCGCCTGCCTCTTGGGCAGCACGTTTCTTCCCGCAGAGGTGCGTTCCCGCGCGAGCCCCCGGGAATTGCCGTTGTGCCCCACCAGGCGAGGCCGGCCCTTCGCCGATGTAGGGCGGCTACCAGCCAGATCCTGCCGAACCCGCCATACGGACGAGGGCAGCACTGCACGATCGAAGATCGCCAGGCGCGGGCAGGCCGCGCCCGTCTCGCATACAGGAGAAGCCGATGGTCCCCGCCGTCCACCAGCCCGAGTCACTGACGGCCTACCTGCGTCAGCACCTGAACCTCACCCCCGACTTCGCCGCCGGGCAACTCAGCGTCGAGCAGATCGCCGACATCGCTCTCCTCGCCACCGCACACTCCGCCCACTACGCGGCCACCAGCCACCTCCTCTCCCTCGTCGCAGGCCTGCCCATCCCGTCCGACGAGCCAAAGGACTTCTGGTTCCAGCTCTGGCAGGCCTCCGGCACACCGGTCCTCATGCCCACCAACGTCAAAGGACAAATCCTGCGCGCACTGGACGGCGACGGGGCAGGCCTGGCCGACCAGCTCCTTACCGCGATGACCGACATGAACTCCGAGGAGCGAACCGCCGCCGCTGCACTGATCGGCCAGCACCTCGCGGACCACGCCGGCCTTCCCGAGAACGAAGGCCCCGGCCTGGGGGAACTATGGCTGCGCGATGTCGATATCACCGCCTGGCGCCTGCTGTACGCGGACCGAACTCGCCCCACCTGGGAGTCCCAAACCGCCTTCCGCAACGGATGGAAGAACGTCTGACCTGTCCCACCGCCTCGCTGGCGCTCCGCGGGCCTCGCAGCGCCAGCCGGCGCCCGAGCTGGCCGGGCGATGTTCACCAGAACGCGCGCTACATGCGACTGCCGGCGCGCCGGATGTCTGCGTACACGCGGGCCCGCACCCCGGGCTCGCCGGGCACCCGGACGCCCGGTCAGTCGGGGACTACTCGAAGGCGTCGGATGCGAACGTGGTGCTCCGTACGCACCTGCGGGAAGAGGGCGGGGCCGAGTGATGGTGCGCTCCGTCATGAGGTACGTGACGCACCGGATCGCACAGCATCCAGACAGTGACGTCACGTTCGAAGCCGAGTGTCTGAAGTGCGATTGGCAGGCCACGCCATCGGAGGACGGCGCGGCGGTCGACGTCGAGTGCATGAGCCACACCGGCCGGACAAGACACTCAGGGTGCCGGCGCACTTGTACCTCGTTCGCCATGGTGACCAGGGTGGGTACCGAAGCGGCCTCGGCTCGTTGAACACGAGCAAGGCGCGAGTACTGCGCGAAGCGCCCGCACGTAACGATGCGCGAGCGGAAATACGGGAGGCTGGCTCATGACCCAGACGCCGGTAACGGAGCTGCCCGAAGGCGAGCCGTCGGCCCAGCGGCCTCAGGTCATCTGCTACCGGTCGACGACCAACCCGCAGGTGACGGTGGAGTGGCGCAGGGGCAAGTGGTCGAAGGAGCAGCGGCTTTAACTTGCTCGCATCCTTCTCAAGGAGCCGCCGCGCCCCGAGGGCCCACCCCACCGCTGACGTCGCGCGACGATAGGCAGGAGTCGCCGGGCCCAGTGCCCTGGCAGCCGAGGTCGGCGAAGGGGGGTGGGGGATGACCCTCTGAAGTGCGGTTTCCTCACCGCCCAGTCTTACCGGCCAAGATCGCGCCACGGTTTCAGGGTCGATCTGGCCCAAGAGGTTACAGCAAACCGCACCCCTGCCGAGCAATCAGGTTGATGATGCCGAGCGCCCCGACTGCCGCCATCATCATCCACATGGCCCACGTCACCCCAAAAGACGTCATCACTCGCCGAATGGGCTCAAACGGCAACTCGACCACCTCTTCCTTGCGGCGGTCCACGTCGATCAGAGGCACGCTCAGGTACTCCACGTCCGACTGGGGGCCGTCGACAAGCACTGAGATCTGAACGACCTGCTTCCGGGCCAGGAGGCAAGGGCCAATGAGAAGCCCGGCTCGCGAGGCGGGGTCAACTGCTACGGACGGAGGGGTGCTACCTGCCGGCCCCGTCGATACGTCCAGCACGGCAACAATGTCGGCGCCGAGGTCACACTTGATCGGGTCGCTGCGGTGAAACTGCGCGACAGTGATGTCACGGCGCCCTGCGTTCCTGAGCTCCAGCTCAACGACTCGGGGGCGGCTTACGGGAGTGGTGCCGTGAGTCACCGCAAGGGCCCCGGTCTGACTGTGTGACGCCGTGAACAGCGAGGTATTGGCGAGAGTCCGGTACACAAGGCGACGCTTCGGGTTGTTGGCACGCAGCGTCGCGAAGGCGCCGAGGGCGCCGAGGGCCATGGCGACGAAGATCGTGATGCCGAACTGCCAGAAGGACCCGGACTCATACCATGCCGGCGCTGTGATCTGCATGGTGACGCATTGAACCATTTACGGCAGCCGTACGGGAGCCGTCTTACAAGTCTCCGCGCACGGCCAGCTCGATGTGCTCCCTGGTCACAGTCTCGGGACCATGCTCGGCGGCGAAGGCCCGGAGGCGGGCGAGCGGAGTGTCAGGGGTGCCAGAGACCTGAGAGCAAAGCGAACACGTAGGTCAGGCCGAGTCTTCCCCGGCGGTGAACGCCTCGCTCTCGTAGCGAGTCATCGCCTCGCGGCGTTCCTTCGCATACTGGGCCTCAACAGCCTCGGCGGTGATTCCCATGCTCTCCATGATGGGGTCCAAGACCCTCTCGCTGAAGCGTTCGTCTGTCTGCGTGAGCAGTCGACAGTCCGCCTTCAGGTCCGTGCACAGTCTGGTCCGGCCAGCCTCGCTGATCATGTCTTGGATACGCTCGCGCCAGAAGTTGTGAACCAAGTCGTTGCGCCGCTTCAGGCACCTGGTGAGGTCGTCGATGACCTCTGGGTAGGCGCTGGTGTGCGGCTCGACGCGTTTGATGAGCTTGCCCATCATGTCCTTGAAGCCCTGAGTCCAGGGGTCGCGGATGAGCTGCTCTCCCTGCTCCCTCGCCGTGATGATTCTGGTGAACGCGAGAAGGTTGACGAGCGAGTGTTCAAGGCAGTTGGCCTTGTAGATGGCCAGGCCGAAGAGGGCGTACACGGTCTTGTGGTCCGTGTCGTTGTCGTACTCGTCGTCCGGCTCAGGCTCCGGCTCCTCGCGCCAGGTCGGCTCATGCCTGACCACATACAGTTCGTCCATGCCTCCAGTGTGCTGTCAGGGCGGGCCAACTCGTACTGAACTTTGGGGACTTGATCAACAGCACTTGTGAGCCGGCCGACCCTCGGGCTGGGGGTGCCTGCATACTCTCGAACTCGCTCATGCGCGAGCATCTCGGCGACGGCGACAGCAAGGGGCAGGCCGGTACGGCGCTGCGCCTGCCAGGCGTCGAACTTGCGATGGCACGACTCGGTGCTGTTGGAGGTGGCCCACCACCTGTCCAACTCGCGCATCCCGGCGAGTGCAGTCGCCTCATCGTGGGCGGTGATATCCAGGACCACCAGACCCGGCTCGCTCACGTGCTGTTCGTCGATACGGTTCATGACCCGACCGACGCGACCAATGGTGGCCCGGTTCGCCGGGGAAACACGCATCACCCACGCGAGCGATCACTCCGGGCCCAGGACTGAGCTGTGAGCAGCCCCCCTCAAGCCGCCGCCGGGCACCAGCGGTGACCTGGGCCGGAAGAGCTGCCGCAGCCGTGCGTCCCGAACAGCGAGGAATCCTGGGAGGACGAACCAGGTGCAGCCGACTGCCCCTGACGATCAAGGGCTCTGCAATGAGCGAAGACGATCGGCGATGTCGTAGACGTCGAGACGAAGGGCACGGACATCGCTGATCAGGTCCCGCCACTCATCGTAGGCACCGAGGATCTCCCTCCCAGAAGCCCGAATGTAAGCAGTAGCCACGGCGTACCCGAAAGCCTCGTTCCGCGCAGGAAGAGGCTGCACCAGCACAATCTGCTGCAGCAGCGCAGCCGCCCGCCAAAACGCATCAGGGGAGCTGACATCCAGATGCGGAGTGTTCACACGGTGCCGGGCCACCGCGGCGACCAGCGCCGAGTAATCGGCCACTGCCAGATCCTTGCCCAGCAACTGCTCCTGGCGGTCCAGAAGCCACCGGATGTCGATGTGCAGGTCCAAGGTCAGGCCGCCCGGTTGCCGGAGCGCGTCGCGGCCGGCAACCCGCCGAAGTCACGGTCGAAGCTCTCGAGGAAACCAGGCCGCGTGATGGCGTCATGGAAGGCAGCTGTGGCCATGCCGAGCTTGATCTGGTTCTCCTGCTCTATGGCGAGCTCGGCGAGATAGGCGCGCACACTCTGCCCGCGGGAGGCGGCAATCGCGGCGAACCGGTCCCGAGTCTCGCTGTCGATCTTGACGGTGGTGTCAGCCATACCTTGAGTATGCACCAATGACTACCTCTGTGAATACCTACTCGAGGGCGCAACGTAGATGAGGTCGGGTACTCCAGTTGGCACTGCCCAGCAGGCCGAATGCTCAGCTCGACGCACCCTCCACAGGGAGGTGGTCTCGGTAGTACTGCGAGTGCGGTCAGGTCCATGCTCGCGAAGCATTCGAGCACTGGGGCGGCGCACCGAAAAGGTTTGTCAAGAGGTCGGACGTCGACGATGATCACCTCATGACGACCAGAAAGGGCCATGCCGTCTAGGCGCCCCGCTCCCCTCTCCACCGCTCGCGCGCCACCGACCGCCGCTCACCGCAGCGCCCGATGGCCGTGACCGCCCACCCAGGAGAGCCCGCCCGTGCAGAAGACCGCCCTCATTCCCTACGCCCACCTCCCCCGAGCGCACCACGACCGCCACGTCCTGACCAGTACCGTCGACGTCTTCGGCGCCGCCCACTGGCTGCTCGCCGAACGCGCTCCGCAGCCCGGCGGCGATGTCCTTCCCTTCGACGCCCTGGTCGTCTCCGTTCATCCGGGCGGCAATGTCGAACTCACCGAGCTGAGCGCCGTGCGGGCCCGCTGGCCGCACCTGGACCGCCTGCCCGACGCCGGGTTCGTCGTCGCCGCGTCTCGCGCCCGCCGGTACGAGGACGCGAACCAGGTCCAGGTCTTCGACGCGCTCGGCCGCGAGACCTCGTCCTTCTCCGTCGGGGACGCCATCGAGCACCTGCTCGTGGACGAGGCCGGCCATATCTGGGTCGGGCACTTCGACGAGAACCCGGCCGGCATCCGCCGCTGGAGCGCCACGGGCCGGCTCGCCTGGACGTCAGACGGCGCCCGCATCCCCGGTCTCTTCGACTGCTACGCCCTGAACGTCTCGGGCACCGCCGCCTGGGCGTGCCCATACACGGACTTCCCGCTCGTCGAGATCCGCCCCGACCGGCCCGTGAGAGTGTGGGCGAACCGCGTACGGGGCGCCCACGCGGTGGCCGTCCACGGCGATCGGGTGGCCTTCTACGGCGGCTACGGCGAGGAGCTGGACCGACTCGCCCACGGAGAGCTCACCGAAACATCCGTCGAGCCAACGGACGTCGGCCTGCTCACCCTGCCCGATGGCTCTGCCCCCGGCCGCCGGCGGGTCGTCGGCCGAGGAAGCAGGATCTACGTCCAGGCCGAGCCGTTCACCGCGTGGGGCGTGTTCGACCTCAGCAGCTGATACCCGCACTGGAAAGACCATTTCGACCCGGTCGCCGACCATCCGACGGCCAGTCCCGCAAGGAGCTTGCCGCGGCGCGTGCCAGCGAGGGTCAGACGGTCTTCGACCGGTTGATCGAAATCTTCGACGAGCAGGTGCCCGGCGCTCTTCTGCTGCGCTGATTCCCTGTGCCCCGCGTGGGACCCGCGGTCAAGGCGCGGGTTCCAATGCTCGACACGAGCAGGCGGGCCAGCTCGCGCTCGGCGTCACCGTCGGGCCGATTCTGAGCATCAGAGTTGTCCATCCGGGCCAACTAGCGTGCACGGTCACAGTAGAGAGCCATCCGTGACAGGGGGTGCGCCACGCTGACGCAAGGTATGGACCGCCCCGGGCCAGGGCTACGGCAGGGCATCGCAGCGGCCGGCGGTGATCGTCTCCCGACTCGTCCTGATCTTGATCAGCCAGGTCGGGAGCGGGAGGGAGGTCGTGATGCTCGTGGTCACGAATACGCGTCGCTGGGCTCCCGATTCAAACTTCAGCGTGCAAGGGCTCTTGGCGATTCCCATGAGCCGGCCCGTAGGCGTAGGCGAGATCAGCCAGCTCAAGGTCCTGTCTTCGGACACCACGGGCAGAGCCCAGACGGACTCCGCGCGGAAGGCAGCGAGCAGTGAAGCGCTGTCGCGTGGTGTTGACGTACGCCCCGGGTTCCACCCCCGCGGGGTCGATGAACCCCATCTCCCGTAGGCGCCGCATCCGGCCTCTCACGATGCTCTCGGCTTCGGCCAGCCGGATGGCCACGTCCTGGTAGGTGAAGGCTGTGTCACCAAAAGCTCGGCGGATTTGGAGGTACATCGCGACGGGGATGGTCAAGTCGAGCGGAGTGCCGCAGTCCCAGTCCACCAACCTTTGTCCATGCTGACCCACCACACGAGCCTCTGTCGTGAGGCGGGGTGACGGCAGCTCAGCCTGGGGCTCCTTGAGCCCAGCTGCTGCCTCCGTGATCGACGGCACAGGGTCACCAGGAAAGGCGAACCACTCCCCGTGGGAGCGGTATTCGGCGAAGCGCGAATGAAGCGCGCCCTCCAGCTCCTTCCCGCCCTCGCACGACCAGAGGACAGACAGCTCGATAGGGCACATCAGCTGAATGGCGCGAAGCCTTCGCTGAACGTCAACCGACCGCCCGATCTTCACCGTCGGGAGCCCTGGGGTGCCGATGACGTAGACCCACTCGAGAGACCTGCTCATTTCGCATCTCCGTCATGCCCTTGCATGGCCATCTCCCGTAGAGCCAGCTCGATGCCCTCCTCCAGACTTCCGTGCCTCTCCCTGCAGGCCGAGCACATGCCAGTCGGCTCGTCAGGCCGTACCCGCCGCTTCGATGTACCAGGGATCCCGCAGTAGTTGCCAACGCACTCAGGCCAGCCGAGACATGCCGGGCACATGTCGTGCCCATCAACGAGGGCCGGACTTCCGCAGTCCTTGCACTCAGCCAGGACGTGCTGCACCTCTCCCGTCCACGCGGGCGGCGTCCATGTCGCGCCCTTGTCCACGATCCCGTTGTCCCAGGACTCGCCAAGTTCCGGGGCAGATGGAGCTGGAATGGCCGGCGCAGTTGCAGGAACTGGGCCGTCGGCAGCACGGCGCAGCCGAGCAGCAATGAGGGCCTCGCGGCTCGTTTTGATCACGCTCGGCCACCCGGGGCCCACAACGACGTGCCGGATCTGTGCCGGAGTCCAGCCCGCGGTGAGCATCGAATCCACGACCGCAGCCTGATCAGAAAGGATCTTTCCGGTCAGCAGGAACTCGGGGCCGCATTCCTGCGCAATCGCGTTGAGCACGTTCACGCCTGGGGCGGCCTGCCTGATCTGTTGGCAGGCGCCCGGCGTCGCTGGCGACTGGACCGCTGCATCCTCGCGCCGGCACTGCTCCTCGATGCCGCGACCGCTTCCGTCCGTCCCTCCATCCCGTCCCGCAGGAACCGCAGGTGAAGGCGCGCCGGAAGGATGGAGGGATGGGTGAGGGTTCTCTGAGGGATGGGTGAGGGTTAGTGGCTCATCTTGAGCCGGGGGTGGGCTCATGTTGAGCCGGGGGTGGGCCCAAGATGAGCCCGGGGTGGGCTCATCTTGGGCCATCAGCAGGTCAGGGTCGGGCTCAGGTTGAGCCCTCACCTGGTCAGAGGCACTCTTCTTAGTCTTCTTGCGCTTCGCCGGAAGCGCGGTGCCCTCGGCGAACGTGAGCTGCTCGATGACGTTGTCCTCGTAGGCCGTCTTGGGCCGCGCCAACTGCTCCAGGAGTCGCAGATTGACCCGCGTCAGGTTCGTAATCGGATCGCCCGTGACCGGGTCGACGCGGCGGACCGAGCTGATGAGGCCCTTGTCGACCAGCGACTTCTTGACGCGTTTGACCGTGGCTGCCGATGTCCCACAGTCGTCGACGAGCCGCTTCTGTCCCGGCCAGCAGTAGCCGTGATCATCGGTGCGATTGCAGTAGGCGAGCAGCAGCAGCTTCTCGGGACCGTCGAGGCCCTCGGCTGCGAACACCAGACCCATGTGTGCAGCGGTCATCGGGCCCCCTCCGGCACCCGGATCATCTCGCCCCTCGGCACGATGCCCGCAGGCACAGGCTTCACGCCATGGACAACAAGACCGTCATGACTGACCGCGGCCGCGCTCGAGACGCGCTGACCCTTAGGCTGGCTCACTGGAGCCCCCGCGACACCACTGGGCTGCGCTCCATCCGACCGGCGCTCGAGGGTCGCCGACTGGTCAGTGATGTCTGGGTCGCGTGGCCCCTGCGCATGTCCGCAGTCGAGCACGGCACACCTCCTCTTGGATGCTGTGCCGTGAACCCTCCTCAGGCTGGCTTGCCCGAAGGCTTGCCCTGAGCTCGAAGCGAGCGCGGGAGAGGCTTGCCCGGATCGTTGGAGAGTGGGCAAGGCGTGCGCGGGCATGTCCACGGATCCTGCGCGTCGGCTTGCGAGCTGATCCTTTGAGGATGTAGCTGCGTGAGCTGCGGGGATGTACTGGATGAGCACTTTGGTCCCTAGATTTCTAGGGAGCCGAGATCAGCAGATATAGGGACGTTGATCACGGAGCTGGGCCCGTACTGGGCTTGCCCGGGAATCATTGTCTATTCTGATAGCGGTGACCGACGGGCCCTGGTGGTCCAGGCACCCAGCACGGTCACCGTGCTGACCACGACTCCGGATGCTTGCCGGCTGGGGAGTCGCTTACGACGGCCGTTCCTGTGACAGCAGGGCGGCCGTCGCCCGTTTACGCGGGAAGCGTCATGATCACGGTGGGCCTTCCTCTGTGGCTCGTGGGCCGGGTGTCAGGCGTCGAAGTCGTACTCGAGGACATAAGCCTGGGAGTCCAACGTCATCTCGTTAACCTCTACGACGCGACCCTCGTCTGTGTAGGCGGTTCGACAGACTTTGATCACGGGAGTGCCGCCTGACAGATTCAGGGCAGCCCTCTCGTCGGCGGAGGGCATGCGGACCTGGATCTCCTCTCGGAAGCGGGCCGGCGCGAAGCCCAGGTCGGCGAGCCGCGCGTAGATACCCCCAGGGCCCGGGTCCGCCTCAGCCATGGCAGTCCCCTCGACCAGAGCGAGGGGTAGGTATGACGTTGAGACCAACACAGGGCGGTCCTCAACGATGTGTCGGCGGTAGCGACCGAAGGCGCGTCCGTCTGCATCCAGTTGCAGGACATCCGCGATCTCGTCCGGAGGCGTCACAGGGCCCAGCACTCTGCTCTCCACGGTCAGGTCGCGACTGTCGTCAGCGGAGAAGATGGAAGCGCCCGATGACCACTGCTCCCGTGCGAGCCGCGCAACACCACGTCGCCGAATCGGAGTGAACGGGGCAAGGACGAAGAATCCGGCCCCCTTCCGAGACTCGGCCACGCCCTCAGCCGCGAGCGTTCGCAGAGCCTGACGGGCGGTCATGACGGCAACGCCGTGCTCTGCGGCCAAGGGGTTTTCGCCTGGAAGTCGATCGCCAGGGCCGTACTGGCCCGCATCGATCGCCGCCTTCAAGGCATCGGCAATCTGCCGGTACATCGGTTTCTCGCGCTTTCGGCCAGTCACACCCTCTCCCTACCTCGCTAGCGATCCTACGACCCACAGGAAACGCCGATCACGTTGGCATCCGACACCGGATGGTACATCGATAGCGAGGTGTTGACATCCATAGCGAAGCAGCGTTTCCTGTTTCTCGGAACGTCGCTAGCGAGGTCGGAAACGGCCGCCTGGCGCAACGGCACTGCCATGCCAAAAACGGCCCCCGGGATTGCGCCCCGGGGACCGTCGCACGAGCCGTCCGACTGAAACGGAGTACGACCCGTGAACACCATGATTGCAGGTCACCGACCCGCCCCCCAGTCCACTGAACTGGCCCGGGTCGAGGCCCTCTTCGAGCTCCAGCTGCTGACCGGTGTGACGACCGGCCTGTGGGTGGGTACGCCGGACGAGCCGGTGGACTTGCGGGCGGAGCGGCTGGAGTTTCTGGCCGACGTGATCCTCGGCATCGATGAGGGCGGGGCGACGAACCCCGAGGCCAAGGCAAAGGCGGCCCGGGTGGCGGTGCTGCACCGTGTGGCTCTCGGCGAGCTGGTGGACGCGCCGGCGCTGCTGTTTCGGCACGCGCACGGTGATCCGGCCGATTGGTCTGAGGCTGACTTCGAGGCTTACGAGAACATCGCCCGCGCGGACCAGGTGTCCACGGAGCCGGAGCTGTTCATCGTCGTCGACGAGCTCTCCGCCCTGCTGCGCAGTGGCCGCGCGGCCGTCGTCCGGCGGCTGATGGCGGAGGTGCGGGCCGCATGAGCGCTACGACCGCCACCCCCACGACCGATGCGACGAAGTCGTCCATGGTCTGGCTTCAGGCCGTGGTCACCACCTGGTCCATCACGGGCCTGATCCTCTTCGGTGCCGCCTGGGTGCTGGGTCTGCAGGCGAGCTGGTGGCAGCGCATTCTCCTCGCGCTCCCGGTCGTCGGGCTGGCCTACCTGGATGCCCGCGGCTTCAACGCCGTGATAGAGATCCGCGCCGGCCTGACCCGCGCGCTTTCCGACCTCGACTGGGCGCAGATCCCGCTCGCCGTTGCCGGCGGCGCGTGGCTGCTCGGCCTCATGGCTGACGCGGGCCAGCGTCTCGCGATTGGGGCCGTCATCGGCCTGGTTGCTGCCCTGTACCGCTGCGCCCCGCACGGGGCGGCCCCCGCTGGAGGTACGCGATGAGTATCACCGACTTCCGTACTGCCCGCCGCGAGGACCAGGCGTCGGCGCGTGAGCAGGACCGCGAGGACCGTCGTCTTGCCGCCGAGCTCGTGCGGGAGGAGAAGGAGCAGGCGCGGCTGGATGAGGTCGAGCGTCGCCGTCTGGAGCGCGAGGACGAGGCTGCGCGGCGTGAGCAGGATCGATTGGACAGTGAGCGCAAGGCTAAGGAGAAGAAGGATCGCGAGGATGCGGCTCGGGCGCAGGCTGACAAGGAGCGTCGGCGTGTGCAGGCTGACAAGGAGCGTCGGCGTAAGGAGCGCCGTGAGCGGTTTGTTGCCCGGCTGAACGCTGCTCCTAGGTGGCTGGCGGAGCACCTGGATCTGTCCGCGGCGCTCGCGGTCATGGGCTGCAGTATCGTGCCGGCGCTCATGTCTCAGGCCGCGTCGCTGAGGACGACTGGCATTGTCGAGGAGATGGGTTGGCTGGGCTACCTGCTGGTTGGCCTGCTGCCGGTGATGCTGGAGTGCTCGGCGTGGGCTGCGACGGCCGGCGAGGCCAAGGCCATGAAGGATCAGCGTTCGCCGTGGCCGTACCGGATTGCGGTGTATCTCTTCGCCGGCCTGGCCGCGTGGATTAATTACCTTCACGGGGCGCATGTTGGTGGCGCGAAGTACGGCGTCATCCTGGGGTCGGTCCTGGCCGCGTCGTCCGTGATCCCGATCGCGGTGTGGCAGTTGGTCCAGCTCGGTCGGCACGGCGAGTACCGCGAGCGGATGAAGCGGGCCCGCGAGGCGCGCAAGGCGGCGGCGAAGACGCGGGCGCGGCGCAAGAGCGAACTGCCCGCGGTGTGGGCAACGGCCCGTCGGCTGCGCGCCATTGCTGGCCACGAAGCGCTGAGCGAGGACAACGCGTGGCTGGCCGCGTACGCGGTTCATGAGGGGGCTGGTGAGGACGGGCTCCCGCAGGATCTGCTCCAGCTGCTGTCGGCCGACATGCTCGGCCTGCGGGTGGAGGCGGAGTCCCGTCTGGCGGTCGTCCTCGGGGACCTTGCCGAGGCTCGGGCGTGGCGTCGGGAAGCGTCCGCGAAGCTGTCCGGCAAGACCTCCGAGGCGGGGCCTGAAGCGTCCGCGAGCGAGTCCGCGGAAGGTGGTGCAACCCTCCCTACGCGGGTCTTCGAGGCGTCCTCCACGGGGCTGATAATTCGTCCGGGAAGGCCCCTGTTGCGGACGGTATCTACGCAGATCAACCCGTCCGTCCCCCCGTCCGCACGCACGTCTGAATCCGCGCCCGCGCGGACGCGCGATACCGCACCCGCGCGCACGCGTAAGGACTCCGGGAAGCAGACCGTTCGGAAGCTGTCGACGGGCGCGAAGAGGGCCGCCTCGGTCACCGCGAAGCGTGCCTCGGCGGACGAGAACAAGGCCATCGAGCAGTGGATCGCGGACGAGCTGAAGGCCGGCCGTGACGTGACTCCCGCGGACGTGAAGACCGAGACGATGCGCCGCCGGCAGGAGCGCAGCAAGCGGGATAAGAGCGAGCCCAGCCGGACGTGGATCTACGACCGGATCGGCAAGGCGAAGCTGCATCGGCGGAGTGCGTGATGCCACGGGTCAACCGTCGATATCTGGATCCGGACGGCGAGCGGTTCGGGATCCCGACCTGGCCCTGGCGGATGGGGCCGCCCTCGGAGGAGTGGGCCACGATGCGGCAGCTCAAGGCCCGCGGACTCCGGCCGGGCGGTCAGCCGGTTGCCGGTCAGCTCGGCTGGCGGACCCGCAGCGGCGACAAGTTCGCCTACCTCTACCGGGTCGAACTGGCCCGACCACGAAGGCCGATGACGGAGGCGAAGTGGGCCTCTATCCACAAGGCGACGCAGGCCCGCCGGATATGCCCGGCCTGCAAGCAAGTACGCGACTACGAGATCCCCAAGCGGTACGGCGTCTGCAACGACTGCCCCGGCGGCGCGAACGAAGCGGCTGCCGCCGCGTAAGGCGAAGACCAACCACCTGAAGAGCGCGAGACGAAACCGCCGGTCTCTACCGACCAAAGCGAAGCCCGGCGCCCGTCTCGCGCCCTCCCCAAAGGAGGCGAGACCAGCATGACCGAGATCGATACCACGACGGAAATCGGCAGCAGTGCCCTGGACCGAAAGCTGCTGTGGGACGCCGCCGAGCTGCTCGTCTCCACCCAGTTCGGCTCCATGTCCATGCTCCACCGCAAGCTCCGCATCGGCTGGGAGCAGGCGGGCCTGGTCATGGACGCGATGGAGAACCTTGGCGTCGTCGGCAAGGACCAGGGCTCGAAGGCCCGCGACGTGCGGATCAAGCTGGTCGAGGACCTCGAGCAGGTCTTTGAGGCGCTGTACGGCGACGGGCCGGCCCCCACGGTGACCGTGCTTCCGTCAGCCCGCCCGGCCGAGGCCCCGCCGGTCGACTTCACCAAGCCTGACGGTCCGGCTGCCGCTCCGGATAGCACGGTCGACGAGCCCGAGCCCGAGCCCGAGACCGAGCCCGAGCCCGAGCCGGAGCACGGGCGGGCGGTGGAAGGCACCGTCTACACCGCCGACGAGTGGGAACTGCGTCCCGACCCCGAGGGCGACCGGCCGTGGATCAACCCCGCGCTGCTCACCCCCGAGGGCCGCAAGACCCGCAGGAAGTACATCGGCCGGCAGGCGCGCCGGCGGGCGCGCAAGGCCGCGGCCCGGCAGCGCACCGTCCACGGCTTCGTGCCGCGTGTCTTCCGCGGCGAGAAGCGGATGCGTTCATGGGTCGTAGGAGTCGAAGGCGCCAAGGCCCGCGCGGACCTCAACCTTGCGCTGGTCACGGTGAAGGAGGCTGACCGTGCCGCGAGCCGTGCTGGCCGCGCCCTCGTGCAGCGCGACAAGAAGCGGGCAGCTGCACAGACGCTGCAGCAGGAGGCCGGCAAGCAGCTGGTCGTCGCCGAGGCCACGAAGAAGCGCGCGAACAGGGCCGTCGCCATCCGTGCCGGCGTCACCTACGGACCGCTGCTCGTGGCCGATGCGGCGGCATACGGACTCGCGGATGTCTGGGGCTTCCTCGGCGCCCTGGTGCTCAACCTCGCCGGCGCCTCGTGGCTGGGCCGCGATGTCGAGGTGACCGAGGAGGAGATGGAGAAGCTGGAGCAGATCGAGGCCGGCATCCCGCAGGAGTTCAGCGTCGGCATGACCCCGCGGATGTTCGAGCAGATGATGCGCCAGGCCCTGACCGAGGACCTGAAGACCACCCTGTCCGCGCTGCGGGTCGACCCGTACCCCTGGGGCTTCGAGGTCCATGTCTGGCTGGAGCGGATGAGCCCGGAGAAGATCTCCGCCGGCCTGGACCTGCTGGAGGCCTGCCTGCCCGGTGTGCGTACTGGCAGCATCCTGCTGCAGCAGTCCGCCCAGTCCCGCAACTACTGCGTCATTCGTGTGCCCGGCCCGAACCCGTGGCAGGCCGTTCCCGAACTTCCTTACCGGGCACCCCAGTCGCTTTCGACGAGGGACATTCACAAGGCGCAGATCGGCGGCGACATGGCCGGGCGTCCCCTTGCCCTGCCGATGTGCCGCACCAACGTGAATGTCGTCGGCGCCAGCCGCTCCGGGAAGTCCACGATCCTGCGGGCCATTCTGGATGCGCTCACCGCAACCGAGGACCAGATCATCATCGGGATCGACCTGGGCAGTGCCGGATCCGGATTCGGCGGTCTCCGGCACGCGATGCACGCAGTGGTCACCAGCCCGGCCGAGGCGCGGCGCGCTCTGCAGTGGGCACTGGCCGTCGGCAAGGGCCGCCCCGCCTTGTTCAACCGGCTTGGCATGGGGGAGAACTGGGTCACCTCCCGCAAGCGCCCCGGCATCAAGATCGTCGTGGATGAGTTCCCGGCGCTGGTCCGCGAGAGCCGCAAGGGCTACTACGACGAGGACCTCAAGCGACAGGTCCCCTGGGACCTGGACGGCCTGCTCGGCGAACTGTTCGTCACCTGCGCGAAGAGCGACGTCACCGTCGTCATCGCCGGACAGGGCGTGACCAAGGAGAAGGTCAAGGACAACACCTGGCTCGTCGAGCTGCCCGTCCAGGTGCTCGCCGCCTGCGACAAGGACGACGTGATCCAGATTCTCGGCGACGGCATGCTCGCCCAGGGCTGGCGCGCGGACCGGCTCGTGCCCGCCATGGGCGACGAACTCAACGACGCCTCCGTGGCGTACGTGATGGCCGGCAAGGCCTACTGCGAGCCCATCCCGTACCGCGCGTGCTACGCCACCGACGACGAGCTGCTGCGCCGCGGGAAGGAGCGGGCCGCAGCAGGCCTGGTCGACGTCGACACCGAGTCCGCGAAGTTCAGCCGGATCACCCTGCCCCAGCTGATGGCGGCGAGCGAGGACGCGTTCATGGGCGTCGGAGGAGACCCGCAGGAGGTGACCCCGCAACTGATCGCCCTCATCCGGCAGGTCTACCAGGCGCTCGGAGACCCGAGCGGCCTGCAGCTGGAGGAGATCGCGGCCGGCCTCGGCCAGATCGACCCTGACCGCTGGGACCTCACCGGCTTCGACGGCAACGACGACACCGAGCAGGAGGCGGCCCGAGCCGCCGCGCTCAAGGCGGTCATCAAGGCGGTGCTCGCCCCCACCGGCAAGTCCTGGACAACCGACAGCTACCGGCGCCCCGGCGCGAAGGGGACGGTCAAGGGCTACTGCCTGCGCGACCTGAAGAAGATCACCGGTGAGGGTGCCGACGGCTCCTGACCGACCGGAACACCGCAGGAACCTGCAGGTCAGAGGCCCGGAACCGCTCGAGAACACGGGCGGAACACCTCGAGAGATCGGGAACAGTGTTCCGCCCCCGGGCCACCGTTCCGGCACCGTTCCCCCGCTCTGACCTGCACGTTTCCCCCGGTTCCCGCCCGTTCCCCGCCCGAAAGATCCGAAAGGTCTGTCATGAGCTTCGACCCGCATCGGCACCCCGAACCGGCCGCCGGCTACCACCGGATCACCGCCGAGCGCCGATTCATGTACCTCCAGCAGGACCCCGAGCACACCCTGCGCGTCGTCTGGCAGACCCTGCCCGTCACCTGCCCGATGTGCACCGTCGACACCGGCCTGACCCTCGCCTACGAGCGGGGCGTCGACGAGACCGTCCAGGCCCTCTGCCCGGCCGGCCACCTCTGGCACGAACACCTCATCGACACCACCCACTTCACGACCTACTCGGAGCTGCAGTTCTACGCCGACCCCGACCCCGAGATGCTGTGGATCATCGACGCGGGATTCGGGGAAGAGGCTCCGCCGCCCATCGACTACGTCGGCGACATCACCGGCGCGGCCAAGTACGTCGCGAGGTACGCCAAGCGCAAGGCCAAGACCCGGATCAGGCAGGCCGTACGCAAGCCCATTCGCAAAGCGAAGAAGAAGGCCCTCAACCTCGCCTTCACCCCGGTCGCCGCGGCGCTGCGCGCGACCTGGGCGTGGCAGGCCGGCGGCATGCCTGACTCGGCGCCGAAAGCCAAGACGGAGCGGGGGAAGACCGAGCCGGAGCTGAAGATCCCCTCGTACGCCAAGTATCGCGCAGCGCTGGGGATCCCGGCACCTAAGAAGGGGCCGCGCTGCCTGGTCTGTGAAGGCGCCGGACACATCACCGCGCCCGGCATCAGGGTCACCTGCACCGAATGTGCCGGACCGGCCGCGGCCGCGATGGCCAAGGCTGAGCGGAAGGCCGAGCGCGCCCGCAACGGCAGCGCCCACGCCGCGCGCCCGGCCAAGCCCGCCGAGGCCGGCCGCCGCACCCGTGAAGGCGGAGCGAAGGGGAAGGCCGGCCGCCCTGCGTCTACTGCCGTGAGCCGGGTGAACGGCGGCGTTCAGAACGTGGCCGGCGTCCGCAACACCGGCGTCGTCCAGACCATCCAGGTCGCGGGCGGTCGCGAACAGGTCAACGTGGCCGATGCCAGCGCCAGTGCCGGCCGCCCGCTGACGGCGAAGGAGGTTGACGCGGTCCGCGACGCCGTCAAGGCGGCCGACCGTGCGGTACAAGCGGCTGGCGGCAGGACCTCCGGCGGTGTGCATGTGGCCGACAAGAACAACTCTGTCATCACCAGCGTCGTCAACGGCGACACCGTCCAGGTTGCCGGGGACGGCTGACCTCCTGCGCGCTGACGTGCAGCAACACAGAAACGCGAACTCAATGTATGCATACCCTTGAAATGAATACTCGGAGTCTGCATTATTGGGATGCCGGCAAGCACCCGGGGCGGCCGCCAGGTCGCCAACTCAGCCGGCCGCCCCGGGCCTTCCCACCCGCCAACCGAAACGCACTGAGGAGCATCACGTGACACAGATCGCCGAACAGACCGGGCAGCCCCGACCCGCCGACGACACCACGCCCCGCCGATTCGTCCCGGCCCGCCGCTTCACGGTCCGCGCCCTGAGGCACGCGCTCATGCGCACCGACAGCGCCGCCAGCATCACCATGGTGATCATGGTGGCTCTGTGGGCCACCCAGACCGGCCCCTCCTGGCTGACCACCGCCAGCGACTGGACGCTCCTGCTGTACGCCGTCGCCATTGTCGGCACCAAGGCCGCGATCGACTTCCTCACCGAATTCATCATCAGCCTGGTCGACCCCGACCGATGGGACGGCGACATCGCCTACGAGATCGCCCAGGGCTTCACCCAGCTGCGCACCGACATCGACAACGGCGCCGACATCGACGACGTCCTGGACGGCCTCAGCGCCAGCCACCTGGTCCCCGAACTGCTCGGAACGCTGCGCACCCTCGCCGCCGCATACGCCGCCCGGGGCGACGAGGACGAGAACCAGCGGCTGCTCGCCGCCGTCCTGCACCTGCGCAACGCGGACAAGAACATCGGCTACGGCCACGGCCAGATCACCGAACTCGAGGCTGACACCGCTGAAGGCAATCTGCAGTAGCTACGCCCCGGGGACGGCGGCCAGGTCGCCAAACTCAGCCCACCGTCCCCGGGCCTCCCAACCCGCTCCGACCGGAGCAGGGGGCCGGAACCATCGTCCCTCATCACCGCGAGGAGCAGAACCATGCCCCCCCGATCCGACGACATCGCCAAGGCCCGCGAGGACCTGGAGAGGACTCTGGCCGAGGCCAAGGCCAAGCGGGACAAGATCTTCGCGGAGACCGACAAGCTCCGCGAGGACGCCGACGCCGAGATGTGGAAGACCGTCGCAGACGAGCTCGCCGGCGCCTACCACGGTGCTCGCACCGACGCCGTCAAGATTCTCGGCGTTACCCGCGACTACGTCCTCAAGCAGACCAAGAAGTACCGCTAGCGCACCAACCCCCGGGGCCAGGCCGCCAGGTCGCCAACCACTCAGCCGGCCGCCCCCGGGTCACCTCCCACCCCGTTCACCGCCGACAGGAAGGCTTTGCCATGCCTGCATCCGCGACCGTCACGGTCCCGCGGACCTTCTGGTCCGAAGCAGCCCTCGCCGCAGCGGTCGACGCTGTCTTCGCCGAAGCGCTCGCCGAAGAGCTGACGGTTGCCCTCGCCGACCGCACCCCCGAGCGGCCCGCGATCGTCCTGCCGGACACCGAGACCCTCATCCGCGAGGCGGGCATCGTCACCGGGCCGTGCCCGCCCGACCCCCGCAAGCCCACGGCCGGCGGCCGCCGGCCGAAGAGGGCCGCCGTCTTCACGGCCCGGGCCGCCTGGTGGCTGCTCAAGCACACCGTCCTCTTCGCCGTCGCCGCCCCGGTCGAGATCATCCGCCTGTGGCGCTACGCCGCAACCCCCAGCACAACGGCCAGCCCGAAAGCTGCCCCGCAGCCGGCGCCCCGCACCGGTCGCTCCCTCAGCTCCGCCGACTTCCTTGAGGCCACCTCCGAGCACATCAAGGCCCGCGGCTGGACGCAGTTCGTCCTGGCGTCCCAGCGAGGCGTGTGCCTGATCGGCGCGCAGCGTGACCTGATCCGCTCCGGCGCCGGCAACCGCGCCACCGCTGCCGAGGCCAACCAGCACCTGCTCGCCGTCACCGGCGCCCGCTCGGTGCCCCTGTGGAACGACGGCCTCAGGCGCACCGAAGCCCAGGTTCATCACGCGCTCCTGGCCGCCGCCGCCCGCGCCCGTGCGGTCCGCTGACCACCCATCCACCGCACCGCTTTCGGAAGGACTCACCATGCTCACGGTCACCAGCGACAGGGTCGGCTTCTTCCAGCGCCGCCTCGTCAAGCACGCCGAATCCATCGCCCCCGAAGCCGCCCGCCTGGTCACCCGACGATTCGGCTCCCTGCCGCCGGTCCAGCTGGTCATGGTCGGCGACCTCAACCGCTGGTCGGCCCTCACGGCCGACACCGAACTCGCCCTCGTCCCCGCAGCGTCCGACCGGATCCAGGCCGCGCACCGGCGCGAGTGCCGCCGAGGCCGACGCAGCAGGTACGGCATCACCGTGCTCGGCCCGAACGGCGTGGTCATCCCCATCAACCTGTGCAAGGCCCGCACCGAGACCGACATCAACGAGACCGTCGTCCACGAACTCACCCACGCCCACCAGCTCGGCAACGCCCAGGCCCGCGCCCAGCACATCGCGTACCTGCGGCACTGCTGGGACGTCGAGAAGCTGCCGCGCCGGCAGGTCAAGCAGTACGAGCGGCTCATCGACCGCCGCGAGGTCGAAGCCTACGGCGCCGAATCCCTCGCCTCCGACCTCCCCGCCTGATCTGTCCACCCGGCCGTGCGTCCGGTCCGCCGCCACCGGACCGGACGACGCGGGGGATCGGACAGCCCGGCCCGCGACCTGAAACGGAGCACTTCGTGACCCCGACCACCCTGAACCGCCCGGCGCCCGCGGCCCCCACCGACGGCAGCGACCTGGTCCACGACATCCGCCTGCGCACCGCCGCCGGCAACGCCAAACCGACCCACGACGTGCCGCAGCTGCTCGCCCACATCGAGACGCTCGAGCAGCGCCTGGCCGCCGCCGAGGCCGTCTTCCCCGGCATCACCCAGCTCACCGCCGGCGAGCCGGTGGAGCTGACCATCTACCGCGCCGAGTACGAGGAGGGCCAGGTGCCGCTGGGCCTCTACACCAACCGCGACGCCGCCCGCGCCCACGGCGAGGACCTCATCACCCGCGAAGGCCTCCCCGCCGACGCCGTCATCACGTGGATCCCCGACTTCGGCGACGACGAAGCGATCGAGGAACTCGCCGTCTTCGGCCCCGGCAAGGACGACGAGAACAGCTCCACCGGCTACCTCGTCACCCCGCTCACCCTCACCTGCGTGTACGACCCGGAGGCCGAGGAGTGGTGACTCCACCTACCGCTGGCGCGGCGGGCTTCCTGCGTTGGTGGCTAAACCACCTGGCAGAGGACCAGCCCGGCCCTACTGAGAACGTTCAACGCACCCACGTGGTCCGCGTTCGCAAGGAACCCGCACTTGACGCACTCGAACTTGGCTTGGGTGGGGCGGTTCTCCCTGCTCACATGTCCGCATTCGGGGCAGGTGCGGGAGGTGTTGCGGGCATCCACTTCGATCACTCGGCGGCCGGCGCTCTCAGCCTTGTTCGCCAGGATCGTCAGGAAGATGCCCCAACCCGCGTCCAGGATGCTGCGGGTCAGCCCGGCCTTTGCCGCCGCGCCGTTCGGAAGGAACGCGCCGTGCTTCTCGGGGTTGGGCTTGGCTTTAGGGGAGCGGGTCATGCCTGCTGTGTTCAGCCGCTCGTGGGCGATCACGTCATGGTCGCGCACAAGCTCGTTCGCGGCCTTGTGGTGGTGGTCCAGTCGCTGGCGCCGGACCTTGGCGTGGAGCCCGGCGACCTTCCGAGCGGCGGCACGGTGCTTCTTCGTCCGGCGCCGCGTCCGCTTTGGGAAGGAGGCCAGGTGCCGCTGTGCCTCGGTCAGGGCCTCAGTCGCAATCTTCAGGAAGCGCGGGTTCTCCTTGTGGTTCCCGCCCGAGTCGGTGAAGAGATGCACGGTGCCCATGTCGATCCCGACGACCACCCCAGTGGTTGGAAGCGGCTCGGCCGGCACGTTGTCGCAGGCGAGGATGACGTACCACCGGCGGCCTTCGCGCTTAATGCTGATCGTCTTCACCCGGCCTCGTACGGACCGGTGTTGGTGCACTCGCACATGCCCGACACCTTGCAGCCGGACACGGGTCTGGCTGTCGTTGTGGGTGGAGTCCCAGCGGCACCCGTCCCCGTCTTTCGGGAACACCACAGTGTCGAAGTGACCGACGCCCTTGTACCGGGGGTATCCGGGCTTGTCTCCGACCCTGACACGGCGGAAGAACGCAGCGAATGCCTTGTCCAGCCGCCGCAGGGTGGCCTGCTGGGAGGAGAAGGACCAGCGGCCCTGACGCTCTGGGTCGAACGCCCGGATCTCCTTGAGCTGTGCGGACTGGTCTCCGTACCGGACGGTGGTCTTCGAGACGTGCCGATAGGCGTCCCTTCGTTCCTGCAAAGCACCGTTGTACAGCGAGCAGTGATCCCGCAGCATCTCGCCGAGTGCCAGAGCCTGGCGGACGGTCGGCCGCATAAGGAATTTGTGCGCACGGATCATCCAGCGCACCCCCGTCTCCCCTGGCCAACTTGATGCGATCACCGTACCGGCCGCCACTGACAGCGCAGTGGACTCCGCCGCTGCGCGGCTCCGACCATCGATTCGATTCCCCCACCGGCTGAGTCCGGTGATCCCCTCGAAAGTAGGTCTGATGGACCGCCGCACTGTCTGGGAGATCGACGTCCCCATAGAGCACCGGTACGACCCGTCCCGCAAGGGCGTCCACGTCTTTACCGGCCTGGCCGAGAACGGCAGCGACGCGATCGCCGCCGCCCTGCGCGCCTGCGAGATCGCCCAGCTGCACGCCATGTCCGGCCAGCCGATTCCCGCCGGCACCAGCCGCGTCGACTGGTCCGCCCGCGGATTGCGGCCCGACTGGGAGCTCCAGTGGGACCGCGCCGAGAAGAAGCAGATCGTCCTTTGACTACGCCCCGGGGCGGCCGCACAAGGCCTGAGAAACCGCCGGCCGCCCCGGGCCCCTCACCCCGCAGCAGCGGAGAAGGAGAAACCCCATCATGCACGCCTCGAGCGTCCGGCCGAATCCCACCCAGCGCACCGCCGCCACGATCACGCGGGCCATCGCCCACCGCAACCCGCACCTGCGCCGCACCCGCGAGTCCCTCTGCGAGCGGCAGCACTGCTTCGTCGCGTGGGCCGGCGAAGAGGCCGACTGCTGGAACTGCGGCCTGCCCGCCACTCACCGCAGCAACCGGCGCGGCTCCGCCCTCCAGCGACTTCTCGCCGGCGTCGATTCCCATGTCATCCGCTCCCGCAACACCGGGAAGGCGGCCCAGGCGTGAGCACCCTGACATTCCTCACCGACCTCGTCGGCGCCCAGGCCCTGGGTGACCACCTCACCGCCGCTGTCCAGGCCCTCATCCACCGCGAGCAGTTCGACAGCGCCGAGGCCTACCAGCGGATCACCGACGCGGCCGACGCCGGCGACCCGGCCGTCCTCGCCGCCACCCGCCAGACCTGGGTCCGCCGCCCGGACGTCGACCCCGACGAGGCCCCCGTGCGGCGCCTGTACATGCTCGAGCGCACCGACACCGGAATCTTCGTTGCCTACGTCGACATCGACGAGGCAGCCGATGCCGACGACGCCGGGCAGTCCTGCGTCCTCCCCGGCAGGGACCTGTGGCACAACGACCATTCCGAAGGTGCCGAATTCACGGTCGAGCTGCTCTACCTGTACGAGCTCGAGGCCTGGGAGCCGTTCGAGTTCCTGCTGCCGACCGTCGGCGAGATCGGCAACGTCCGGCCGCACGGCGAGCGCAAGTCATGACCACCAGCTACCACGACAACCGCCGTCGGCGCACCGACGGCCTTGTGCTCGTCACCCACACCACCCCGTCCATTCCGGAGGCCACACGATGAGCCGGGCCGGCACCCCGAATGTCCCTGGCCTCTTGCCCGCCGACGACCGCATCCCCTTCCCGCACAGTGAGACGCTCACCCGCTGCCAGAGCGAACCCGAACTGTTCGACCATGAGCCGGGAGACGAGGCCACCAGCAACGAGCGGACCAAGACCCTCCAGCGAGCCCAGCGGGTCTGCGCCGGATGCCCGATCGTTCAGCGATGCCTCACCTGGGCGCTGGCCCACCCGCAGCACACCCCGAGCGGCGGCGGCCACAACGGCACGCGACCGGACCATCCTCCGCAACCGCCTCATCAACAGGCTCGGCCCGAACTGGGTCCAAGCTGTCGCGGCCAAGGACCACGAGCGCTACGAGCACGCGCAGCTGCACATCGGCCGCCCGATCGGAGCGATGTCGTGAGCGCCCGCCTCGCCCCCTTCCCCCGGTTCACCGGTACTGAGCCCTGCCAGGGCCAGGGCCCGGACGCCGACCCCAACTGGTGGACCAGCAGCGACAACACCGATCGGGTCGCCGCCGAGCTGTCCTGCCTGATCTGCCCGACCCGCGAGGCGTGCCTCGCCTGGGCCCTGGACCACCCCACCGAAGCCGGCGACGCGATCTGGGCCGGCACCACCCGCAAGCGGCGCACGCAGCTGCGCCGCGAGTTCGCCCGCACCGCCGCAAAGGAGTCGACGTGAACGACGCCACCCGCGCCGCCATCGTCAGCATGCTGAACGAAGGTGCCTCGACCGAAGAGATCCAGAACAAGATCCCAAGCGTGAGCGTCGGTGCGATCGTCGGCATCGCCGAGACCGACAGGCTGAACCAGACTGCGGCCGGATCGTTCCCGACTGCGGACCTCGACCCCAAGCTGGTGCACGCCCTTGCCGCCCTGACCTGGGGCGAGAACCACCACACCGCCCGCATCCAGAAGCTGGCCCAGCGCACCCGTGCCGGCCTCACCGAGCTTCTGCAGACCCGGCGCGACAACGCAAAGATCGAAGAGGCGAAAAGGGCGGTTGCCGAAGCGAGGGGACAGCTCACCGCCGCCGAGGACAAGCTCCCGCCGGTGCTGTCACGTTGGCTGGCCGGATGGGGCGGTCTTCTGGTTGATCATGGAGGGAGATCCCCTGTGGGGAGCACGTCGCCGTGGTACAGGGGTCACCGGTACCCGGTCGAGGTGATCTCCCACTGTGTGTGCCAGGTTCGCTACCCGGCGCGTTTCCCCTTGCCAGTCCCGGTGTCTGGCCACCAGCCGCCGGGCCACCGGCTGGCACGCCCTCGCCCCCACCATGCCCCTGGGCCAGCTCGCCCCCGCCGCGTCCGCCGACCTGCTGTGCACCAACGCCTTCGACGGGCAGGCGCCCGCACCGGTGCAGCGCCGGTCGTGGTCAGTTGTGGGAGCCCCCGGGGGCGTGCCGGCGAGGGGGCATCTGCCTCTGGGCGCGGCTACGCCCACTCCAGGCCGAGTTCCCGCAGTGCGTCGAGCTGTTCGGGGTGAGTTTGTTTCGCCTCGACTTCGTGTTGGACACTCATACGCCGAGTTTCACGGCTACGGGCTCTGTCTCGCTGTCGGCGGCGAGTTGTTCGCTGTGGCCGCGCGGCACCGGCCGGTCCGCGCCTTCCCGTTCCACCCATTGCGCGAGGGCCGCGAGGCCGCGCTGGAAGGCCTGTTGTGCCTTGCTCGGGCTTGTTCGTCGACCGGGTGGCCGTCGGGGTGGGAGACGGTGCCTCAAGCGGCTGCACGCCCAGCTGGGACAGCCGCTGCTGCTCGGTGGACAGTTGCGCCCGGGTGCCGGGCTGGTTCTGCCGCTGTAGCCACTCGCCGATGTCGTTGCCGTCCATCAGCACGCCGGGTTGGATGTCGGGCAGGTGGCCGTCGGCGTCGACCAGGTCCGTGAGCACGCGGTAGTGCCGTTGCCAATCCAGCGGCCGGGGTGAGGGTTCTCACCGCGGGTCGTCGTACCCCCGGTCCAGTCGGGAGGCCAGGGCGGTCGAGTGTCCTTTGTGGATACGAAGGCTGGCGCGCGAGGACCGGTCACGCCCCGCGCGCCGGGTCAGGCGTCAGCCAGCCGCCATGCCCGCGTCGACCGGCAGGGCGTGCCCGGTGACGTGCCTCGACACGTCGGAGGCCAGGTACAGGAACGTCTGGGCGACGTCCTCGGGATTGACAGCACACCGGTCGGGTGCAGCGCGGCCGCCTCCGGTTCGGTGAACATGCCGGCGTTGATCGCCTGGTCGAGCAGCGCGGTGCGGACGACACCCGGGCACACGGCGTTGATGCGGATGCCCTGCTTGACGTACTCGATGGCCGCCGTGCGCGTCAGCACGACCACGCCACCCTTGGCCGCCGAGTAGTCAGCGATGCCCAGCGGCAGGCCGACCATCCCGGCGATGGAAGCCATGTTGACGATCGTGCCCCCGCCCTGGGGCCAGCATCTGGGTGATCTAGCCGATAGCCAGTCACTCGGCCGGGACAGCAAAGCAGTCACCAAGTTTCACTTGCTGACGGGGAGTTACACCGCTGAGCGTGTAGACAGGGATGCATGAACCGCCTGAGGCGGCGCGCGGTTGCTTCTAGAGTGGGCCTCCACGTAGGGGCGACGTTCGGGGGCGTACGTGGGAGCGCGGGAGAGCCAGGCCGACTCGTCAGTGGATGCCGGGGCCTCGCTGGAATGCCGTGCGGTGGAAGCTCGTATTGCCACGGAGCTGGCCCGCTTCACCAGGCCGACTGGTCCGTCCGGCGCGGGTGCCGCTCCTCCCGCGTATGTGCGTCGCCACGCGGTGGAACACGCGGCGGCGGGCGGGGTGCTGGACGAGCGGTACATCTCGTGGGAGTTCCTGCCCTACGTCGATGCCGACCGCCTGCGCGCGGCCTCCGCCTCCGTGGAGTCCACGGTGACGGCCACACCAGGGCGTGACCTGCTCAGGGTGTGGCGGCATGCCGCGCACGCATGGGACTGGGGCTCACCGCTCACCAATTCGGGAACACTGAGCCTCTTCGCGGCGTGCGCCGACATTCCTCGCGCGCGGGTCACTGACCATAGTTGGACTGGGAGTTGGGCCTCCTGGCCTCTGGGCGAAGGTGAAGTCCTCAGCGCCCGCACCGACCGGGTGTGGGCGGTGGCGGGGGTGGTGCTGCCCGACGGCCGCGCCCTGGCCGTCACCGGCAGCTACGACGGCACGGTGCGGGTGTGGGACCTGACCACCGGCCGGACCATCGGCGAACCGCTGACCGGCCACACCGGCTTGGTGGACGCCGTGTCTGCGCTGGTGCTGCCCGACGGCCGTGCCCGGGCCGTCACCGGCAGCTACGACGGCACGGTGCGGGTGTGGGACCTGACCACCGGCCGGACCATCGGCGAACCGCTGATCGTCCGCACCGGCCCGGTGGGGGTGGGGGCGGTGGCGGGGGTGGTGCTGCCCGACGGTCGCGCCCTGGCCGTCACCGACGGCGACGATGGGGTTCGGGTGTGGGATCTGGCCACCGGTCGGCGCGTCGGCAAACCGCTGGGCTCGGTGGGGGTGGGGGCGGTGGCGGGGGTGGTGCTGCCCGACGGTCGCGCCCTGGCCGTCACCGGCAGCTACGACGGCACGGTGCGGCTGTGGGATCTGGCCACCGGCCAGAGGGTCGGAGAACTGTTGACTGGCCACGCCGGCCCGGTGGGGGTGGGGGCGGTGGCGGGGGTGGTGCTGCCCGACGGTCGCGCCCTGGCCGTCACCGGCAGCCACGATGGGGTTCGGCTGTGGGATCTGACCACCGGCCAGAGGGTCGGAGAACGGTTGACTGGCCACACCGGCCCGGTGGGGGCGGTGGCGGGGGTGGTGCTGCCCGACGGCCGCGCCCTGGCCGTCACCGGCAGCTACGACGGCACGGTGCGGCTGTGGGATCTGACCACCGGCCAGAGGGTCGGAGAGCCGCTGACCGGCCACACCGGCCCGGTGCGGGCGGTGTCTGCAGTGGTGCTGCCCGACGGCCGCCCGCTGGCCCTCACCAGCAGCGACGACCGCACGGTGCGGGTCTGGGACCTGACCACCGGCCGGAGCATCGGCGAACCGCCGACCGGCCACACCGGCCCGGTGCGGGCGGTGTCTGCAGTGGTGCTGCCCGACGGCCGTGCCCTGGCCCTCACCGGCAGCGACGACCGCACGGTGCGGGTGTGGGACCTGACCACCGGCCGGAGCATCGGCGAACCGCTGACCGGCCATACCGGCCAGGTACTTGGGGTGTCTGCGGTGGTGCTGCCCGACGGCCGCCCGCTGGCCGTCACCGGCAGCAGCGACCGCACGGTGCGGGTGTGGGACCTGATCACCGGCCGGAGCATCGGCGAGCCCCTGACCGGCCACACCGGCTGGGTGTGGACAGTGGCGGGGGTGGTGCTGCCCGACGGCCGCCCGCTGGCCGTCACCGGCAGCGACGGCCTTGGAACGGTGCGGGTGTGGGACCTGATCACCGGCCGGAGCATCGGCGAGCCCCTGACCGGACCCGCCGGCCCGGTACTGGGGGTATCTGCGGTGGTGCTGCCCGATGGCCGCGCGCTGGCCGTCACCGGCAGCGACGGCCTTGGAACGGTGCGGGTGTGGGAACTGACGACTGGGCAGAGCGTCGGCGAACTGCTCACTGGCCACACCGGCCGGGCGGGGGCGGTGTCTGCGGTGGTGCTGCCCGATGGTCGCCCGATGGCCGTCACCGGAAGCAGCGACCGCACGGTGCGGGTGTGGGACCTGGCGACTGGGCAGAGCGTCGGCGAACTGCTGACTGGCCACACCGGCCAGGTACTTGGGGTGTCTGCGGTGGTGCTGCCCGATGGTCGCCCGCTGGCCGTCACCGGCAGCAGCGACCGCACGGTGCGGGTGTGGGACCTGACCACCGGATGTGCGGTGGGTGTTCCGTTGCACGTGCCCGGGCCGGTGGAAGCTTTGGCGGCTCAGGTGGTGGACGGGGAATTGGTAGTAGTGCTGGGGGGCAAGGGCGTGGCTGTGGTGTCGGTGCGGGTGGATGCGTGACCGGGGTCGTGTCAGGCCGGGTGTTTGGAGGTGTGTGATGGCGTTGATCGTCGGGGTGCACGGGATTGCTCAGCAACAGTTGGGCCGGCATCAGCTTGCTGGTGCATGGGGGCCGTCGCTGGCGGACGGGGTGGAAGCGGCCTTGTCCGGTGAGCGTGTGGCTGAGGTGCCGTTCGATCTGGCCTACTACGGGCGCCTGTTCCTAGAGGCCACCGGCTCGTCGACAACCGGCAGCAAGGCCGGTACAAGCGAGGACGAACTGGCCGGCATTTCCCTGGACGAGGTGGACGAACTGGTCGCGGCGGCGAAGGAAGCGGCCGGGGCCGAGGCTCTGCAAACGGGTCAGGAGCAGGCAGCCAAGGGGTATACGCGGGTGCCACATGGGTTACAGGTGGTATTCCGTGCGTTGGATTGGCGGTACGGCCCGGGGGCAGCGCTGCTGTTCGCGGGGGCGTTTCGGCAGGTGCGGCGCTACCTGCGCGACGCGGGGTTGAAGGCCGCCATCGACGCGGTTGTTGATGAGGCGGTAACGGAGCGGTGCCGGGTGCTGATTGGGCATTCGCTGGGGTCGGTGGTGGCCTTCGAGTTCGTCCGCCGCAACCCGGCGCGCCGACTGGACCTGCTGCTGACGGTGGGCTCGCCGCTGGGGGCCCGGTTCGTGCGGGCGCTGATGCCCGACCCGAACCATGGCGCGGAGGGACTGCCGCAGGGAGTGGAGGCGTGGGTGAACGTGCGTGATCCACGCGATCCGGTGGCTTTCGCTGGCGACCTGTCCCGCCGCTGGGCCCAGGTGCGGGACGTGACCGTGGACAACGGGGGCGACGCGCACTCCGCCTCCCGGTACCTGGGTAAGCGGCAGACCGGCGCGGCACTGCTGGCGGCGCTTCCGGAGCTGGCGAGGTGAGCACCGCGCACCCGCAGGATGGGGACATCCTGCGGCGGCATTTCGTCGCCATTGTCACCTCCCAGTACGACGACCCGAGCTACAAGCCCTTGGCTGTCGGGGCCGAACTGCAGTCGATGCGGGACTGGCTGTGCTCCCCAGGGCTGGGCGCGCGGGTGTTCACGCCCGCGTACCCGGAGCTGGCGGACAATCCCAGCAAGCGCGCCGTTCGCGATGCGCTTGAGGATCCCCCGGACGAGCGGCGGTGGCGCGAATCGGACGCCGCGGTGGTCTTCGTCACCGGACACGGCGTCACCGCGGATGGGGCGCACTGGACGGTCCTGCAGGCCACCGAATCCGACCGTGTGCCCTCCACCGCGATCCGCACGGCGGATCTGATCAGCTGGCTGAAGGACACCCGCATCCAGCACCTGTTCTTGATCCTGGACCAGTGCTTCGCCGGCCGGACCATCGCCGAGGCGGCCGCGTTCGACCAAGACCTGCCAGGCACCTGGCTGGTGCTGCCCAGCGCCACCAAGAACCAGGAGGCGGTGACGGGCGCTCTGACCGGCGCGGTGACCGCGTTCCTGGCCGACCTGCACGCCCGAGAAGGCGCCTCCTACGCCGGCCCGAAGATCCGACTCCTGGATGTGCGGGACTTCCTGGACGGCGTGCAGAGCAAACTCGGTGAAGGACAGCGGCTGATCCCGCTGCCGGGCAGCCAGCACTCCGGGCCCCACCCGTGCCTGCCCAATCCCCACTACCGCACGCAGGACATCACCACCGTCCAGACACAGCGCAGTGACCTGGCCCTTCCCCAACGAGACGTGGACGCCCACTGGGACCCCCGCTCCCGCGGTGTGACCCTGACAGGCGATGCCAGCTGGCTGTTCACCGGCCGCCAGCAGCTGATGACAGCCCTGATCGCCGCAGCTGGCGGACCGGCGGGGGCAACAGTGGTCACCGGCGGTGCGGGCACGGGTAAGTCCGCCGCGCTGGCGAGGCTGGTGACCTTCAGCGACCCCGACTTCCGCGCCCGCTACGCCACCCGCATCAACAACGTACCCGCAGACCTGCAGCCGCCCGAGGGTGCGGTGGACGTGGCCGTGCTCGCCACGGGCAAGACCGCCCACGAGATCATCGGCCAGCTGTGCACCGCACTCACGGTCCCCTCTCCGGCCACCGCGAACGACACCCCCTCGCTCGATGAATGGATCACTGCCTGGCAGCAGTGGGTGGCCACCTGCCCCGCGCCGGTGACCGTGGTCGTCGACGCCCTGGACGAGGCAGACGCCCCCCTGACCGTCCTCACCGGCGTCCTGGCCCGCCTCGACCCCAACCATCAGCACGTACGGCTGATAGTCGGTGTCCGCTCACCCGGCGGCGACGACAACACGCCGCCCGACGCCCGCCCGAGATGGGGCACGCCCTTGGCCGACCAGGCCGAACGCGGGCTGACCGCTCACCGCATCCGCGTTGATGAGGCCCCTTGGTGGCACGAAGGCGACCTCGCCCACTACGCGGCCAGCATCCTTACCACCACACCCAACACCCCCTACACCCACCGCCAGACCGCCACCGCCGTCTCACAAGCGCTGGCCGATCACGCCGGCACCTCCTTCCTCATCACCCGCATCGCCGCCACCAACCTCGCCGCCCGACCCACACCAGTCGACCCCAGCGACCCCGCCTGGCTGGCCACCATCGACGACGGCATCCTCGGAGTCTTCCGCACCGACCTTCACACCCACCGCCCCGACCCCGAAGACCGTCTCAAAGCAGTCCACCTCCTACGCGCCGTCGCCTTCGCCCGCGGCCGCGGCATCCCCTGGCGGCGCATCTGGCCCGCCATCGCCAACGCCGTCGCCGACGACCCCGACCGCACCTACGGCGACACCGACATCGCCGACCTCCTCGCCTCACCCCTCGGCGGCTACCTCACCACCGACACCGCCGATGGCACCACCGTCTACCGCCTCTTCCACGACGCCCTGCGCACCACCCTGCGCGACCACTGGCACACCCTCCTTCACACCCCGGCACTGGCCGCAACTTCCCCGACCTCTACGCCAGGCTCATCGCCCAGGAAGGCTACGACCGCGCCGCCGAGCTCTGGGGCAAGGCCTGCCACGCCTACGACTACCTCCACCACGGACTCGACGACGACCGGTAGCAGCTGACGGAGCGGAGCCTCGCCGGAACGTCGTGCTCTGGTGATCGTCCACCGGCTGCTGCATCTGCAGACCTTCGGGTCGCCTTGTCTGCTGACTCTTCATAGCGTGAAGGCGTCTCGCCTGACAGGACGCGAGATCACGCAAGGAGCGGGCCCGTGCCACTTCGCACGTCCACGGGCCCGCTTTTGCGCTCTGGAGGCACAGCTGATCCGGTCGCGAGCCGAAGTGGATATTGTGGCCCGGCGGGGTTCACCATCCGGTGTCCGCTTCACAAGCCCCGCCATCGCGCCCCGGGATCGCCGCTCTGGCCCGGGGCGCGTACGCATCTGCCAGGGACCCCGCTACGCTCCGCGGGTACGTCGTTGGGGCCCACGTCGAGCGTGGCCAGCGAACTGGGCGCGTCGAGGGCCGCTCTATGGACCCAGCAGCCCAAGGACCCTGTCGACCGCATCGACGACCGTCGTCCCCAGGGCTCCAAGGCTCTGGGCGATGCCGGCGACGGCGATCAGGGCGCCGCGCCGATCCTCCGGGGGGCTCGCCTGCGAGGAGATCACGGGCAAGGAGTTGTCGATGACCTGCGCGGCTGCGGGCGTGACCCCCTGATCGCGCAGTTTCTTCAGGAGGCGTGACAGTTCCCCGATCGCTTCGAGGAGAGCCGGGGGCGCCGATTGCGCCCCGCCGGAGTGCAGGTGCTGGATCCCGATGTTGTGGGTCCCGCCGTTCATGTTGACGGTGTCACCGCTCACTTCTTCTGCACCCCCACGTTGCCCATACCGCCGTACATGTTGACCTTGTCGCCGTAGTCGTAGTTATTGCGGTTGAAATTGATGGTTTCCACCCTCGCGCGCAGTTCCTTCTCCGGGTTCTCAACGGCCTCCACGATGTCAGCGACGAGCTGGCGAAGGCGTTCGCGGTCGGGGAGCGTCACCCATGCGCTTGCCTCGCCGCACGTCTCGATGACAAGCGCATACTGGCTCGGCGACGTCAGTACCTTCAGGAACCATGCGAACAGAACGATCACCAGACCGATGCCGACGACTCGCAGCTCGGGGACCGGACCGGCCGCCAGGTACGCGATAAGGCTCCCGATCACGAAATACCCGAACGCCCGCCAGCGTCTGGGCTTGAACTCGGCGGTCCTCACCCGCGCAAGGTTGTGCAGCGGATAGGCAGCCTCCCCGACCCACAGCATCCGCTTGCCGACGTGCAGATCGACGCTTCTCCCTTCGGGCGGCGCCGCCGGCAGCGGCGGCGTCGGCGAGAATTCCTTCGCTTCCATAAGTCCCCCGTACGCCATGCGGCTCGATGGCCGCGCAAGACTATTAGGCCTCACCAACTTGCCTTGTGGATAGGGTTAGTTGGCGGGCAACGAAATCGCTCGGAACTCACGCCCTCATCAGCTTTCCGTTCTCATCCAGTTCCGCGTCCCTGGGTTCGTCGTCGACCTTGGTGCGCAGCCTCTCGTCCTCGACATCCACGTTGGGCAGGCGCGGTCCAGCCGCTACATGTGTCTCTGAATAGATGCCCGGCCTGCGTTCCGCGTAATTCGGAGCTCATAGAGTCACGGCACGCCTACTGGCCTGCAGCTTCTCCTCTTCGGGCACTGCAGGCCGTTTCTCTAGGGCTTGACGTTCTCGCAGGTCAGAGCAGGTCCTGGATCCGACCACCATCGGACTGCCGGGCGGCGCCTGGCCGATCAAGCCGGGAGCCACGATAGAGGGGTCGTGCCTCACCCGGCGCAAGACTTGTCAACTTGCCCCTGATGATTCCGATTTGGGCGATCATGTTTCGCTGCATTGTTGGAGCCTTGACGCACATCGTCACCCCTTCTGACCTGGCCGTTTCTCTATGCCTAGAGAAACGCCTCTGCAGGCCCCTCGGGGGCGTCCCCGCACCCATGAGGGCCGGGCCTGTCAAGGGGTGTGGGCGGGCCGCGCCTGCGGCTTTTCGGGTGGATGCCGAGGCGTTTTCCTTGTGGATCTTCCGCGTCTCTGCCCTGGGGCCGCCGCGTGGGAGGGGTCCAGTTGGAGCGCCCGGAACCCCGCGAGGAACGAGCGGGGCGAGGACGAACGAGCTGGAGGCCGACGAGCGGCGGTCGAAATTGGGGGACGAGGAAGCGTCACGGCTGTTTACAGGTGCGGTCGTTGAGATCCCCGGTACGCGCTGGTCGGCGGAGTGGTCTCGCAAGCACCTATTCGGCGTCTGGCCGCCAGGGCCGGCGCCATGA
The DNA here is from genome assembly GCF_040296405.1 of Streptomyces sp. NPDC002133. Taxonomy (NCBI): domain Bacteria; kingdom Bacillati; phylum Actinomycetota; class Actinomycetes; order Kitasatosporales; family Streptomycetaceae; genus Streptomyces; species Streptomyces sp. NPDC002133. The sequence goes on from NZ_JBEOXF010000048.1 coordinate 46,526, forward strand.
CCGTGGTACGGGGATCCGGGCTGCTCAGTCAGGTCATCGAGCGCGGCCATCGGGCCGTCTCATGCGGAGAGGCGAGCTCACCCGGGGTCTGCGACCGCCGGTGGCGGTTGTCGGATGCCGTCATCGGGCCCCCTGGCGGTCTTGCCGGTCATGGACGGCGCGCAGCAGGTGGTAGGCGCGGGTCAGCAGGCGCCGGGCGATGGCGGTGGTGGCGATTTTCTTGCCGCGGCGGTGGGCGAGGCACTGGTAGGCGGCGGAGAATTCTGGGGACCGCTTCGCGGTCTGGGCCGCCTCGCACAAGATCCATCGCAGCCAGTCCGAGCCCTGTTTGGAGATGTGCCCGTGCCGGACGGTCAGGTCCGAGCCGCGGACGGTGGGCGTCAGGCCGGCCCAGGCGCCGAGCTTGCGTGCGGAGGGGAAGCGTGTGATGTCACCGGTCTCGGCCACGATGATCAGCGCGGTGAGCGTGCCCACCCCGGGCAATTGGGTGAGTGCCTTGACGCGCGGATCGCCCCGCGCCTGGGCGAGCAACTGCCGGTCCAGCGCGTCGATCGGTTCCTTGAGGGCGTCGATCAGACCGAGGAGGTCCTCGACCACGTGGCGTGAGGCGTCCGGTAGGTCCAGCCCCTCGAGCCAGGCCCGGCCAGGGGCGGTGAAGTAGCCTCCGGGGCGGTCACAGCCGTGGTCCGCCAGGACGGCGTGGACGCGGTTGCGTAGCAGGGTGCGCAGGCGCACCAGCTGGCAGCGGTGCCGCAGCAGGGCCCGTTGCTGTCGCACGTCCAGCGGGGCGATCCAGGCCTCCGGCAGGAGGTCGGCGCGCAGCAGCTGGGCCAGGGTGGCCGCGTCGACCTTGTCGTTCTTCAGCCGTGCGGAGGCGATGGCCTTGCACCGCAGCGGGTGCACCAGGTGGGGCTCGAAGCCGTAGTCCTCCAGCAGCTCCACCAGCCAGCCCCAGCCGTAGGCGGCCTCGAACGCCACCGGTGCCCCGATCGGCAGATCTCCGATCACTCCCAGCACCGTTCCGATGCCGTTCGGCACATTCCGGTTGACCTGCACCGCTCCGTCGTGATCCACCACGGCGATCTGCGACCGCTTGCGATGCACGTCGATGCCGACGTAGACAGACATGGAGGGCCTCCCTTCTGAGCTCGTATGCACCCGGAACCAGAATCCACCGGGCTGAGCAGGGAAGGGGGCCCGGCCCTCATAGGGTCAGGTCAGGGCGCCTATCGTTGCTCTAGGCGCGGCGAATTACGCGGAACGCAGGCCCGGCGGGCCAATCCCTGAAGCTGATGTTCCGCCCAGGCGGGGGCTTGATGTGGCGGTCCGAACCGTCGCCCGTGCGTCGGGGGACCCCGCTACGACCCGTGGGCAGGGACGTCGTTGGGGCCCATGTCGATGCGGAGCCGGTGGAGGCGTACGGGGTGGCGCCAGCGGCCCCGATCGACGGCTGTGTCGCCGTGGAACTCGGCAACCAGCTGGGGCGCGACAGGGATGAAGGCAAGCGGTTCCCGGCTTCCCCAGTGAGCAGAGAACGTGACGTCGCGCCACGGATGGTCGAGGGCTGCGGCCTGGAGCAGGCCGCCACCGAGTTCGGCACGTAGCCGCGGCGACAGAGGTGTACTGCGAGCGACCAACATGAAGCGACCTGCAGAGGTGTAGCGGCCGAGCAGGACCGTCTCGGGATGCGCGAGGTTGCCGGTGACCGCGCCCACGATCGCTTCCGCGGTCGTACGCGTGCGGTACTTCAGCCAGCCGCGCCGCCCCGGCTCGTAGCGTTGATCGAGGCCTTTGACGACGAGACCTTCAACCCCCACGGCGGCCCACTCGGTCAGCCACCCCTCGGCGAGTGTGCGGTCGGTCGTCGATGGAGTGAGGGCCCACGGCGCGCGCATGTCGTGGCCCTGGAACAGTGACTCCAGGGCGGAGCGCCGTTCCCGGTACGCCCAGGTGAGCATCTCGGTGCCGGCGTGCTGTAGCAGGTCGAAGGCGACCAGGTGCGCGGGCTGCTCGGTCGCCAGCCGGGCCACGTTCCGGGGGCGGCGGCCCATGCGCTGCTGCAGCGCGCCGAAGTCGAGCCGGCCGCCCGAGTAGATGACGGCCTCGCCGTCGATGACGACGTTCTCGTCCAGTGCGGCGGCCGCCGCGGCGATCTCCGGGAATGCGCCGGTGAGGTCACCGCCAGTGCGGGACTGAAGGAAGGCGTCGGCGCCGGCGAAGACCAGCAGCCGGAACCCGTCGTACTTCGGCTCGAAGGCAAGGCCCCCAGGCAGGGCGCCGGGTCCCGGAAGCTGCCGCACGGGCTTGGCCAGCATGGGCTCCAGCGGATGGGCAAGACTCATAGAAGTTACGTACCCGGCGAAACGGAGCAGACTCGTCCTTGTCGGACGGATGGGTGCGGAGAGCTGTGGATCTGGAAAGCATCGCGCACGAGCTGTACGGGCTGTGGCCGCAGGACTTCATGCATGTCGTGCCCTTGGAACAGCGACTCGAGTGCTGCCCGCCGCTCTTGGTACGTCCAGTCGAGCATCTCGGCGTCGGCGTGCTGCAGCAGGTCGAAGGCGACCAGGTGCGCGGGCTGTTCGCTCGCCAGCCGGGCCACGTTCCGGGGGCGGCGACCCATGCGCTGCTGCAGCGCGCCGAAGTCGAGTCGGCCGCCCGAGTAGATGACGGCCTCGCCGTCGATGACGACGTTCTCGTCCAGTGCGGCGGCCGCCGCGGCGATCTCCGGGAATGCGCCGGTGAGGTCACCGCCGCTGCGGGACTGAAGGAAGGCGTCGGCGCCGGCGAAGACCAGGAGCCGGAACCCGTCGTACTTCGGCTCGAAGGCAAGGCCCCCAGGAAGGGCGCCGGGTCCCGGCAGTTGCGGCACGGGCTTGGCCAGCATGGGCTCCAGCGGATGGGCAAGACTCATAGAAGTTACGTACCCGGCGAAACGGAGCAGACTCGTCCTTGTCGGACGGATGGGTGCCGGGAGCTGTGGATCTGGAAAGCGTCGCGCACGAGCTGTACGGGCTGTGGCCGCAGGACTTCATGGATGCCCGCACCGAGTACGCGGCCGCCGCCGGCAAGGCGAAAGACCGCGCATTGGCAGCCCAGATCAAGGCACTTCGACGCCCGACACTCGCGGCCTGGGCCAGCAACCTTCTCGTCCGCGCCCAGCCTGACCAAGTGGCGCGCCTGCTCAAGCTCGGCGAAGGCCTACGCGAGGCGCACGAACAACTCGACCCCGATCAGCTGCGTGAGCTGAGCAGGCAGCAGCACCAGCTGATCGGCGAGCTCGCACGGCAGGCCCGAAGGCTCACCGCCGAAGCCAGCCACCCCGTCACCGAGACTGTGCAACGCGAGGTCGAAGCCACCCTGCACGCGGTCCTGGCCGACCCGCAGGCCGCACGGGAGTGGGCCTCCGGCCGACTCGCCAAAGGACTGACTCCTCCCGTCGGCTTCACCGCCGCCGCAGTGGCCCGCGCGGCACCCGAACCCGTTCCCACACAACAGCCGACACCCGAGCCGGCCGCCGCAGAGCGTCCACGGCCAAGCGCCAAGGAGCAGCGGCGCGAGGAGGAGCGGCGCAGGAAGCTTGCCCAGGCCCGACGGGACGCGGAGAGGGCGGAGCAGCTGGCCCGGGAACGCGAGGAGGAACTTCGGCAAGCGGAAGCCCAGCGTGACCGGGCCGAGGCCGAGATGCGGGAGGCGGACCAGCGGACGGTCACCCTGGCAAAGGAGCTGACTGCGGCGCAGGAACGGCAGGCCGCGGCCCGCGGGGACGTCGAGGCAGCGCGGCGCCGGGCAGCGGAGGCAGACCGCGCTGCTGGCAACGCCCGGCGCGACGCCAAGACTGCCCAATCCCGAGCCGAGCGCCTGCAATCGAATCAGTGACCTGGCCCTCCGGCGGGTGGCAGCGCACCTGGCATCTGGCTGACGGAACGCGCAGGCGGCGCTACCGTGGATGTGGAACCGTCCATGGAGGACCAGATGCGCATCGTCTTCGACCCGGCCGAACGAGAGGCCCTGCAAGCCGACGCGCGCCAGCGTGCCCACGACGACCCCCGAGTCGCTTACGTCCTCGAGCGCCTCGCAGCCGAAGGTATTGACCTCGAGGCATGCAAGGACTGGGAAGACCTGCGCCTCGAAGCCGGTCTCCCGCCCCGCGACGAGCCCACCCCGCACGTCGCCTGATGGGCGGCAAGCACGCCCCCCGCCGCGCACGGATCGTCCTCTACGACGTCGCCCAGGAGCAGGTCGAACACATGACCCTCCCCGAGCGGGCGCGTCTCGACGCCGCCCTCGTCGCCATCTCGCTCGATCCGCACATCGGCACCGTGTCGAAGAACGCCTCGTACCGCGAATACGCCCGCGACGGCGTCCGCTGCCTGTACGTGCCGACTGCCCTGGGCACCCTCGTCCTCGTCGCCTACGTCGAGGCCTAACCCCCGGTCCAAACCAGGGGGTCCCGTCCATGCGTCGCGCGCCGGAATCAACCTTGCCCGGCAGGAGTAGGGGCCGGTCCGACCTTCAGCTACACCGTGGCGGGAGACCGGACGGCGTCGGGGTGGTGCTTGAGTGCCATGCGGGCCTCCATCCGCTTCTCGGCTTCAACGCTGTCCCAGTGCGGATGCGTCGACACCTCGAGTGACAGCTCCCGCAGGAGCGCGCGCAGACGCAGTACCTCGGTCTTCTGCGTGGCGGTGTAGCCGGGACTGTCTTCACGGCCGCCCGTCACGGCCCCGGTGTGGGGGTTCTCTTCGCCAGGCCAGCCCTTGGCCGGCTCAACCGACCAGGGGAGAGAGCGGCACAGAGCCTCGTACTCGGCCCGGGCCTGGTGCAGGCGGAACTGGGCGTCGATCAGGTCGGGAGGGAAGTTGTCGGCCACGGCCTGAATAATACGCCCGTTCGAATTCGTGGGCGTGGAGCGACCCGCGCGCAGATCCTCGCGCTGAGACATGGCGCGCTAATTGGCCCGCTTAGCGTCCATTTGACCCGGACTGCGCGTCGCGATTTGCCCGCACGGTACGTGGGCGCCGGGGGAGAGTCAGAGTGCCAGGCGCGTGCGGGCAACCCGCACGAACTCGTCGATGGCATCCCACATGTGCTGGGTCTTCTCCTGGGCCTCGGGATAGTTGCCGTGATCTTCTCCCAGGTGCGGAATCCCTCGAGCTGCTTCCAGGACCCTCGCAGCGGCCTCCCGTAGCTCGTGGCTGCCCTCAAGTTCCAGGACCAGGCCGGCGGACTGTGTCCGCATCCCACGATTGAAGTAGTTCCGGCGGATCTGCTCCGGGTCTCGATCGAAGCCCTGCTGATCGAACATGACCAGCGCGTGGTACCGGCGTATGGCATGGACGTGTAAGCGGGACGCCTCCACGAACTCGATACATGCGTCCCGCAATACCTGCCGTCTCCACTGCTCGCGCGTGGCGTCGGCCTGCCAGCCCGCCTGTTGGATCATCGCCCGTGCCTGCATCTTCATTCCGCTACGTCCGAGCCATGCGGCGGTAATCGCCGCGCCGCCGCCGAGGACGGCACCGATCGCGGCGCCGAGCAGCGCCGCCCACCCTTGGTCCATGGCTGCCCATCCCTTCAGGTGTGGCGGTCAAGAGCAGGCTAGGACGCCCGTGGCGTGCCGTTGCGGGAACTGAGCGTTCATCCTGGCGAACCAGGTCAAGTGGCGCGCTCAGTCACGCACGCGCGTGCCGGGACGCGACCGCGGTCGCCGTGCGCGACCGTGCTGCAACCGGCCCCGCGGCGAAGGAACGCAAACGGCCGGCGCCCAATCCGCCGAAGCGGGTGGCAAGGGCGCCGGCCAACCGAAAACACACACTCCGCGGGAGAACCCGAGAGGCGCATCTCGTTATCGAGTGTATCCGCACGGCGCGGCGCCCGGTACGAGCTCCCTTGCCGTGGTGACGTAAAAGGGTTATTGTTGTCTTGCTGGAGTGTGGTGGCAGCGCACCAGCACCGAAGACCCTCTCGCAAGGAGCACCCCTATGCCCGTTTACCTCACCCGGCACGACGCCGGCCATCCCGTCCGCGAGCTCGAGGCACCCACCGCCCCGGACGCCGCGCACCACGCCGCCACCAGCGGCGCCCACCTCGCATGGCCCACCAGCGCCGCGGCCGCGACCGCCGAACTCGCCGACCTCGCCCGCAACGTGGCCGACGCCGGCGTCACCGTGCAATGGCGCCCCGACGGTCTCGTCCTGCCGGACCTCGCCTCAAGCTCGGAAGACACCGCCGGCATCCGCGTGCGTACCACGAGCCGCGCCCCGCATGCCCTTTATGTGATCACTGCCGCCGACCTGGTCCCGCTCACTCACGCCGCCGGCATCCTCGCCTACCTCCAGCCCTTGATCGACGCCGCCGCCCGCGGATGCGAGGGATGCGGCGCCGACCCCGGCGAGCCGTGCCTGCCGAAATGTACGGACCCCTCAACCGTCTAACGCCCACTCCGGGCGGGGCGCCGACACCGGTGCCCCGCCCGCCCCGTGATGGAGAGATGAAGAAGATGATTCGCGCCGGACGCATCAAGTACGCACAGACCATGGCCGACCTGGCCGCCCAGCTCGGCATGCCGCTGGGCACCTTCCGCAACAAGAAGCCGCACACCCAGGAAGGGCACCCCGCCCCGATCAGCTCGCCCACCTCGAGGGCGCTGCTGTGGGACAGCGAGCAGACCAAGGCGTTCCACGCCAGCCAGCCCGTCCCGGCGCTGCCGGACGTCGACGACGACGAGGACCTGCTGGACCGTCACGAGGCCGCGGCCGAGCTGGGTGTGTCGCCGGCGAGCTGGAACAAGTACAAGAGCGACCCGAAGCTGACCGAGCACGTCGTCCTCGTCCCCGAACAGGACGGCACGGAGCACTGGCCCCGCCGTGTGGTGCGCGAGTTCAAGGCGTCCAGGCCCGGCCGCGGCGCCGGCGGTGGCCGCCGCCTCGGCAGCGGCGACATGATCCCGCGCGACGAGATCCTGCCGCGAATCGCCGAACTCCTCGACAACAACCCGGCGATCACCCTCACCGAGGTCGCCGACACCCTGGGCATCGCCAAGTTCCCCACCGCCCAGGCCGGCCTGGCCCAGGTGCGCGGCCGGCGCATCGCCGACCAGGTCGAAGCCGACCCCGACCTCACCCCGCTGCAGGCCGCGGAACACCTCGGATACCCCACCGTCACCCACCGCGGCGCCGTGGCGATCGCCGAGGCCGAACTGCGCGCCCGCCAGGCACGCCCGTACGTGCAGCAGGTGGCCGACGCCCTCGCCGAGGCCGGCGTCGCCGAGCCGGTCCAGGTCGAGGTCCGCCGGCTCGCCGATGAGCACCTGGCGGCCGCGGTTCCGCTCGCCACCGAGCAGGATGTGCCGGCCCTGGTGTGGGACGAGCGGTACGGCTGGCGCACCGCAACCAGCCGGCGCCACCCCATCGGCAGGGACGCCGGCACCGCGCCGGAGGGCGAGGGCATTCGCTACCTCGGCCACAGCGTCAGGCCGAAGCCGGCCGAGGTCCTCGAGGCGCTCGCGGACCGCCGCAAGGGCTCCAAGCGCCCCAAGGTCTGACAGCCGCCGACCCGAATCCTCTGGAGTGCTTGATGCGAACTGTGACCCTCGTCGGCGGACCGATGGACGGCCGCACGCGCACGGTGACACCGTTCGACCTCAACGTCGTCGCCGTCGAGCGTGCGACCGCTGAGACGGAAACACACCACAGCTGGTCGCCCGAACTCCCAAGCGGCGACCGCTGGGTATACCGCGGCGCCCGTACCCACGACGCCGGTGCCTCCCAGAACGGCTGCGCCGGCGACCGATGCAACTGCTCGCAACGTCCCAGCATCCTCGGACTGATGATCGACCTGGGGCACACCCCGGTTCCCACGCGCCGCGACCCGGAGACGGACGAGGTCACCCACTGGCGGTGCACGAACTGCGACCGGGACGGCTACGGCACGGCAACGCCAGGAGGCACCGCCACGCTCCACCCCTGCCGCTGACCTGCCCACGGTCGGAGAAGGTAGTCAGTGCCGTCGCGGGGCGGCCAGTGCAGCGGGCTTGACGACGTCGTCTCCAAAGCGTGCACGGGCACGGTCGGCGGCGGCTTCGATCCGCCGGGCCTTGTCGTCACTCGGGTCGAACGTGAGCTGCCGTACGACACGCTCGGCCGGCAGAAGGCCATCGGCGCGCAGCGCGATGGCGCGGACGCGGGCCCGCTGCAGGCCGAGCGCGTCGTAGAGGCCGTACGCGGTGGCGGTGAGGGCTGGGGAATGGTCGGTCGGCTCGGCGAGGGTACGGCTGCGACTGCTGGTGGTCCTGTCTGCGTAGCGGACGGACAGCGTCAGGGACTGGCAGATCTGGCCCTCGCCGCGCAGCCGGCCGCCGAGCTGCCCCGCCAGCCCAAGAAGAGCGCGCCGGTGGGAGGCGGGGTCGAGTTCGTCGCGGGCGAAGCGGTACTCGGCAGCGGTGGAACGGGGGGCTGCCTGTGGGATGACAGGGCGGTCGTCGATGCCGTGTGCGCGGGCGTGGAGCATGCGGCCGGCCTGGGCGCCGAGGATGCGCTGCACGGTCAGGGATGGTGCGTCGGCGAGATCGCCGATGGTGGTCAGGCCGTAGCGGGAGAGCTTCTTCGCGGTGGCCGGTCCCACCCCGTACAGGGCGCTGACCGGCTGGGGGCGTAGGAACGCGGCGACCTCGTACGCGTCGGGTCCGATGACGGTGGTGGTTCCCGGCGGTGTGGTGGCGGCCGCCATGGCGGCGAGCATGCGGCTGCCGGCCGCGGCCGCCGTCGTCTGGACGCCGTACAGGGCGAGAGTGCGCAACCGCACCAGCTGCGCCAGGCCGTACGGGTCCTTGCCGAAGAATTTCAGCGCGCCGGTGATGTCGAGATCGACGGCATCGGGCGGCAGCGCCATCACGCGCGGCGTGATGCCCTGCAGCAGGGTGAGCAGCTGCTCGTACAACTCCGCGCTCGCAGTCGGCAAGTGGAAATGGACGCGCAAGATCGTTCGTGGCGGCGTGCTCACCCAGGGCTCCCGGGGCTGGTGTAGCCGAGCTTGGAGACGTCGGCGGCTCGGGTGCCGGCAGGCTGCAGGTTCGCCCACGGGTGCAGCGCGGCACCGGTGGACTGGGGAAGGGTCCGCTGCGGGGAATCCGGCTGGGCGGGGGTGGGCTTGAGCGCGTCCTCGTTGAGCATGCGCAGGACGGCATCTGGTCCGTGGTCGCGACGCGCGGTGGCGAGGGTGTCCAGGTCCCAGGCCATCGAGCCGACGATCGTCACCCGCCCCCGAGCTACCCCGCCACCAGCATCTATACCCACCGAAAGCGGAATCCAGCACTAGGGCCTGTGTGATGTCGTGATCGTTCTTGGCGTTTAGGGTCTGCGGGGAAGGCGGATCCGGTAGGAACGAAGACGCCCGCATCACCAGATCCCGCGGCGCTTTGCGCGCCCGCGCCAACCGCCGCACCACGGCTTCCTCACCCGCATCACGACTTGACCGTGCCCGTAACACCATCCTCGACGCCCAGATGGTGGAGCTGAGCTGGCAGGGCATGCGTGTGCCAGCGATCGCGGTCGGGCTGGCCTGTGGTGAGAAGACGGTCCGTCGGTGGCTGCACCGCTTCAACCGGGCAGGTCTGGAGGGCTTGGACGATCTGGGAGGCCAGGGTCGCAAGCGGCGGATCACCGAGGCCGAGCGCTCGAGAATCATCGGCCTGGTCAAGCGGCCACCGCCGGGGCGGCTGACCGTGCAGGCCGACGGTGAACTCGTCGCGGAAGATGCGGCGGGGCCGCCGGAATGGACCCTGGATGCGCTGGCCGAACAGGCCCGCGCGATGGGGATCGAGGTAGGCCGCTCCCAGGTGCGCAGGATCCTGCTGGCCGATGGCGTGCGCTGGCGCCGCACCCGCTCCTGGACGCGCTCAAAGGACCAGGACTTCGAGGGAAAAGGACGCGGATCATCGAGCTCTACACCTGCCCGCCCGACGGCGCGACGGTCGTCTGCGCCGACGAACTCGGACCGGTGATCCCGCGCACCTTCCCACCGGCGCCGGGCTGGTCGCCGGACGGACATCGCATCAAGAACGAGATCGACTACAGCCGCGGACCGGAGAAGACCTGGGTGTACGGCGGCCTGCGGATAGCCGACGGGCAAGAGATCACGATGACCGCGTCGTCACGGAACAGCGCCTACTACCAGCAGTTCCTGCAGAAACTCGAGGACGCCAATCCCACCGGTGACATCTACGTAGTCACCGACAATCTGTCCTCCCACAACAGCATCTCCACCCGAACCTGGCTGGAGAGCCACCCCCGCATCCGGCACGTGTTCATCCCGGTCGGCGCCTGCTGGCTGAACCTGCAGGAAGGCTGGTGGCGCATCTTCCGCAAAGCCGCCCTGGCCGGGCAGTCCTTCGCCGGACCAGACGAAATCGACCAAGCCACACGACTCGCAACATCCCAGCTCAACGCCCGTGCCCGCCCCTGGATTTGGGGCAGATCCGCACCACCCACCAGACGACCACGCCGCCGCTATGTGTACCGCCTTTGAGGAATCCAGCACTAGGGCGCCTCCGGAGAACCGACCGGTACGTTGCGGACTTCCGCGATCGGCGCACACTGGAATTGGAGCCGACGCCAAACCTGCCGGTGCCCCCTCCGAACAACTCACCAGGGGGATTCTGACATGGCTGATCTACGTTTGGCCGTGGTGCCGATGCTGGCACCGACGGCGCCGCGCCTTACGCACCTCACCCGATCGTTCATCGAGCTGGGGTTCCGGTCCGTAAAGGACTTCTACATCAAACAGTCGGGTGACCGGGCGAAGTGGAGCTACCAGGTGTTCGACTGGTACCGGATGCCCATTTCGCAGGAAGAGTTCCAGAAGCTCGGTGCCGGACTGGGCGACAGAGCACTGCCGCTGCTGGCGCGGGACATCCATCTGGATGCGTCCCAGTTCACGAATTTCGTCTTTATCCTGGACCATGAAGGGGTGGGGCCGTCCGCCGCGTGGATGGGGAACGGTGACAGGTATCTGCACTTCGGCGCTCCGTCCTTCAGCCCAAGTATCCTCGCCCACGAGATTGGGCACAGGTTCGGTCTCGGTCACTCGAACTCGAACTTCTTCCCAAAGCCACCCGTCGAATACGGCGACCCATTTTGCATCATGGGGCCATCCGGCGACTACGCATACGCCGAGCGGACGCTCAGCTTCAGGGCGGACTTCGGCGATCCGGACTGGTTCCTGTGCACGCAGTGCGGGGTGACCTTCCGCGGCAGGTCCTCGGACGTAAGCGTATGTCCGGGCGCACCGCCCGGCATGGTTGGTCATTCAGCAGACCTGGCCACGAATTACAATCCGCGGCACGAGCCGCCGACTCCGGCTTCTGATGAAGAGTGGTCCTGGCACCTGTGCGGAAAGTGCTGCGCACTTTTCCATCAGAGCACCCAGGGCACTGGCCAGTGCCCTGCGGGGGGAATTCACCAGACTTCCGCTGACGGAACACCGTCTCTCATATTGCGGTACGACAGTCCGCCGATCGCAGTCGAGAAAGGAAACTGGCGGCAGTGCTCCAAGTGCCGCTCCTTGTACCTGACCGAGGCTGCGCACAGCATTTGCACCGTTCCGGTTCCCGCCACCGGACACCAGCCGACAGTGGGGGGACATGCGTACGTGCTGCCCTTCGACGGCACTCACAACCAGTCCGGTCCCGGTCTCAGCGCGCCGAAGCTGGAGATGGCGGAGTGGCTCGACCCAAGGGTGCACGGAATTGACATCGGGGCACCACTGCGCAATCGCCCGGGCTCGGCGGAGGTCGAACTGACCTGGCTGCGGGGCGCACCGCTTGCGGGCTCCGTACAAGGGTCGCTCTACGCGTTCGCCGACGACCTGGCTGCCGACCGCGTCTACTTCGAGTACCGCAGCGCGTTCGCCGACGACGCCGGACTGCCTCAGTCGTCACCCGGCAGATCGGGCTGGGTGCTCGTTCATGTGAAGCTGCCGGGGGCGCGCTCGCAGTTGCTCGCCAAATGCGCGGCGGTGCCAGGAGCAGGGGCGTACGTGCACTTCGCCGACCTGAACGTGAGGGTGACCGCAGCACTGCCGTTGTCCAACCGCGTCACGCTGAACGTGACCAGCCTGGCCCGCAAGGGCTGGCCACCCCCGAAGCTGGTGTCACAGACGACCTTGCACGAACTCAGCGAGGTGCGGCCAGCGATCGTCTCGGGCACTTCGTACGTCGCGCTCGCATGGACCGGCACGGACGATCAGCTCAACGCGGCCGTCTCGACTGACGGCGGCCGTACGTTCGCACCCAAAATGCATCCGGTCCAGCAATCGGCCGATCCCCCGGCTCTCGCCGGCGCCGACCTGTACATCGCCTGGGCAGGAAGCGATGACCGTCTCAACGTTGGTGAGCTCTTCGGGGTGTTCGCGATGGGCCAGCCCGCGACGCTCGACGAGACGAGTGACTTCGGTCCGGCGATCACCCGTGACCGGCACGGAACGCTCTTCCTGGCGTGGACCGGGGAGGACAAGGCGCTGAACGTGATCATGTCCACGGATGACGGGTGGACCTGGACGGACAAGCGCACGTTTGACCGCACATCGGACGACCGTCCGGCACTCGCCGCCGACCCGTGCATGGACCGGATGTTTCTGGCCTGGCGGTCGGGCGAGGACCTCTACGCCTCGGAACTCATGCTGACGGTGAACAGTGCCATTCCAGAGGGGAATCCCGGCCGGTGCACCCTCGACACCTACAGCCCGCTGGGCGAGCTGTACACGACCCATGAACTGAGCCACCACGCTCCCTCCCTCACGGTGCATGGCCACCGGTTCTACCTCGGCTGGACGGGGACCGATGAGACCCTCAACGTCGCCGGACCGATGTTCGGTCCAGCGCCGCCGGTCAAGCGGGTCCTTGACCCGGAGCGTTCGGAGGACGGCATCGACCTCACATCGCACGGGGACACGATTCTCGTCGGCTGGACGGGAACCGACGAGACGCTGAACGTGGGGATCTTGGACATGGTCCCTGGGGGCCGCTTCCTGGACGACTTCCGCACGGGCGTGACGCACATGGTGGTCCCGCCCAGAGCGACCGGTGCAACGTCCAAAGCCGGATCGATGATCGGCGGATCACGCCGGGTCAGCGCGCGGAACATGCACTCCACTGCAAACGTCGAGGTCGACCTCTGGGCTATGTTCGACAGAGGGCTGGAAGTGCAATTGACGTCTAATCACAGCGCCACGCTGACCATCGTCTACGGCCCGGCGGACGGTGCGGTCGGGCCGGCCCTGGGACTCGACCTCACACAGGGCGGCGCAGATCGCCTCCGAATCAACATCTCCCAGTTCAGTGGCGCCGGAGTCAACGTCAACGCATGGCTGCTCACCAAAGGCAAGATCTCGGCCGCCACGGTCCTGACCGGCGTGCCCGGGCCCGTGGACTTCCCCTTCACCAGATTCAGCGTAGACCAGCTGACGAATGTGGACCGGCTGGTGTTCGTGTTCGACGTGTTCCGAAGCACCGGGAGCTCCCCTGCTTTGGTGATCGACAGCATCGAAACCCGTGGCCCGGCAGACGCGTGAACCACGGAGCAGAACAAGGGAAGAACCGATGGCCGACATCACGATCGACACCAGCGCGCTGAGCTCCACGAAGTTCAAAATACCTCAGCTGGGTCCGGAAAAACTGGAAGGCGCCCCGCCGTCAACGATTTCACTCGTGCCTGGAACCTACTCCTTTCAGCAACCCGATTTGAGCGGAACCAGTTTCTCGTTCACCGTAACCGAAGACGGCCTGGTGACTTACGGACCGGATAACGACACGTTCCTACAAGGCAAGGGAACGCCGGACCTGACCGTCCGAGGCTTGCCGGTCACCATCCAAACGGGCGCCCTCTCCGAAGATCTGAAGCTGCGCATGGTTGGCACCCCCGTCCTCACCAGAGGGCTGCACCACCTGACGCTCGTCCCTGGCCGCTACGGGTTCTTCCTCTCCTACGGAGTGACCGCTCTCGAATTCCGTCTGGACAGCAGCGGGCAAGTCACGCTGCCACCCGAGCACACCGGTTACGCAACAGCTACGGGCACGACCCTTGAAATCCGCGGCTACACCATAACTCTGGACTTTCGTCAGCTGTCGCACGACTTGCGGCCGGATCTGCTCGGTAACAGCGCAATCCTTAAGCGCGCTACTACGCATCAGCTCACACTCGTGCCCGGCCAGTACAGGTTTTTCCTCTCTGTCGGGGCCGCGGACCTGTGGTACCGCCTGGCGCCCGACGGGAAGGTCACAGTGCTGCCCGAGCACACCGGTTACGCAACAGCTACGGGCACGACCCTTGAAATCCGCGGCTACACCATAACTCTGGACTTTCGTCAGCTGTCGCACGACTTGCGGCCGGATCTGCTCGGTAACAGCGCAATCCTTAAGCGCGCTACTACGCATCAGCTCACACTCGTGCCCGGCCAGTACAGGTTTTTCCTCTCTGTCGGGGCCGCGGACCTGTGGTACCGCCTGGCGCCCGACGGGAAGGTCACAGTGCTGCCCGAGCACACCGGTTACGCAACAGCTACGGGCACGACCCTTGAAATCCGCGGCTACACCATAAGCCTCGATTTCCACGGTCAGTTCCACGACCTTACCCCGGACCTCTTGGGCCAGAATCTGACGTTCCCGTACGCGCAAGTGCACCAACTCACCTTGGCGCCGGGAATGTTCATTCTGCGATCGAGGCGTGATTCACTATGCGACATATTTGTCGCCGTGCGTCCCGACGGGAGCCTCTATCCCGCCTAACACCCCCTCTCGGGAGGCGATTTAAAGGGGGCGTATCGAGTCTGTTGATCTCAAACGGACCAGCCGGTGATCACGACTCGATACGCACCCTAGTCCGCTGTCACGGACTCACATCCGTCAAAGTTCGTCCTCAAGGTTCGCGCCTCAGGACAGCAGGGCAGGCAAGCCGCGCTCCGAGGGCTTGCCCATCCCGCCGCATTCCAGGCTTGCTCACCCCGTGACCTGTACCAACGGCAGCCTGGGTACATGCACCGGTACGAGGCGCATCGATGGCAGGCGCAGTGGACCCGGCAGATCGTGACCGGCTGCAGCGACCTGGCCGACACCCTGCACGAAGTCCATGCTCCACCGGCTGACGCCGCGACTTCCTCGCTGACGCTCCCGACTGGCTCGGCCCGGACCGCACCGCCAGCCGGACAGTCCGAATCAACGGCGCAGCACGTTGACACGGTCGCCGCCGAGGATCGGGGCGCTCTCGCATCCGGCCGGCACGGCGAGGTACGGGCCGACCCACTTCCGCGACTTGCCCTCCGGGCGCTCGCGGTCCGGTAGGTCCGGCGGTGCGGGCGTACGAACCAGCTGCTGCGCGAGGAAGAACGGATTCTTCTCACCGCGAGCAGACCCTGACCTACGAACTGACCGTGGCCGAGAGAAGTGCGGCGACCCACGCTGGCCGGCCTTTGCCTGTCGGTGCGGCTTCGACGCCTGTCGGCCCGTCCAGTGGAATCGAAGCCCTTGAACCGGAGCTAAGCCGTGGGGCGCTACACCGGCCGCGCGCAGCACGCCCGGCGGCACCCGAGGAGCGGCGTCAACCCCAGCGACCGGCCGACCTCCCCGGCCGCTTTGGTGACTTGGACGGCTCGTGACGACTGGACAAGCGTGCTGCGGCGCACCTCGGATGAGGGTTGCACCCACAGTTGCCTGCAGAGTTGTCTGCAGAGGGGGGCCCAAAGTTGCACCGGAGGTACTACCGGAGGTGTGAACCCTCATTTCGTGATCTTGAGCGTCTTGCCTGGTCAGCCCTTGCGGGCAAGCCCTACTCGCACGACGACACCTCTAATTCGTTAGTAATTAGAGGTTCTGGATCTCTGATGGGCCCGGGGTGGCGTTGTCCAGCCGAGGGCAGGACGTGTGTGGTCCGGTCGGTGCCGTGGTGACCCCTACGACACCTCCGACCGTGCGAGGTCTTTGTAAAGACTGGTGGCGCTGGGCGCCGGCCGGTCCTCGCACGTTCTGCCCCCGCGGGCCCGTCTGGTTCGGGATCCTCGTTGGATGAGCTGCCGCACGGTGACGCGTTTCTCCTCACGAGCTCCGAGCTCTGGACACGGCGTGCGCCCGTGCGGTCTGGCGGTGCCGCGCACGGCTGATGAGGTGGCGGGCCTTGGAGTCCTGGAATTAGTGCGCCGTGCGGCCCCGCGTGCTCGTCCTCGAGAACGGCACCGGAGAAGGGACGGGATCCATGGATGTGCTCTGCGGGATCGACTGGGCGGAGGGACACCACGACGTCGCGCTCGTCGATGACACCGGCAAGCTGCTGGCCAAGTGCCGGATCAACGACGATCTGGACGGCTACCGGCTGCTGCTGGATCTTCTGGCCGAGCACGGCGACACCGCAGAGACGCCGATCCCGGTGGCCATCGAGACCAGTCGCGGCCTGCTGGTCGCCACGCTGAGGCAGGGTCCCCGGAAGATCTACGCGGTCAACCCGATGGCTGCCTCCCGCTACCGCGAGGGTGATGTGCCGGTACCAGCCGACGTAGCGGCGGACCTCGTACTCGTCCAGGCCACACTCGTTCTTTGCCGCCTGGAAACACTCCTCGATCGCCCACCGGGCACCGGCCACTCGCACCAGCTCGTCCACGCGGACATCCAGGGGTGCATAGGCGAGGTAGTA
>NZ_JBEOXF010000049.1:0-61204 GCF_040296405.1 Streptomyces sp. NPDC002133
CCGCCCACTCCTCCGGCACCGGGGGCGCGCCGGGGGCGGCGGGCGCGCCGGGCGCGGCGGAGGCCGACGCCGCGGCGCGCGCCTGGACCACCGCCAGTGCGGCGGCCAGCTCCTCCGGGGTGGGGTTGCCCCTCACGACCTTGATCACAGCGGCTCCTCTCGGTCCGGAGGGTTACAGGGGAATGTTTCCGTGCTTCTTCGGAGGGAGGTTTTCCCGCTTCGTGCGCAGCTGACGCAGGCCCTTCACGATCTGCGCGCGAGTCTCGGACGGCATGACCACGGCGTCGATGTAACCGCGCTCGGCCGCGATGTACGGGTTGAGGAGCGTGTCCTCGTAGTCCGCGATCAGCTCGGCGCGGGCCGTCTCCTGCGCCTCCGCGTCACCGGCGGCCGCGATCGTGCGGCGGTGCAGGATGTTCACCGCGCCCTGCGCACCCATGACCGCGATCTGCGCGGTCGGCCAGGCCAGGTTGAGGTCGGCGCCGAGGTGCTTGGAGCCCATGACGTCGTACGCGCCGCCGAAGGCCTTCCGCGTGATCACGGTGATCAGCGGAACCGTCGCCTCCGCGTAGGCGTAGATCAGCTTGGCGCCGCGCCGGATGATGCCGCTGTACTCCTGGTCCACGCCCGGCAGGAAGCCGGGTACGTCGACGAAGGTGAGCACCGGGATGTTGAACGCGTCGCAGGTGCGCACGAAACGCGCGGCCTTCTCGCTCGCGTTGATGTCGAGACAGCCCGCGAACTGCATCGGCTGGTTGGCGACGATGCCGACCGGGAAGCCCTCGACGCGCCCGAAGCCCGTCAGGATGTTCGGCGCGAACATGGCCTGCGTCTCGAGGAACTCACCGTCGTCCAGCACGTGCTCGATGACGGTGTGCATGTCGTACGGCTGGTTGGCACTGTCCGGGATCAGCGTGTCGAGCTCGCGGTCCTCGTCGGTGAGGTCGAGAACGGCCTCCTCGGGGAAGGCCGGCGGCTCGGACAGGTTGTTCGACGGCAGGTACGAGAGGAGGGACTTGACGTAGTCGATCGCGTCCTTCTCGTCGCCCGCCATGTGGTGCGCGACACCGGAGGTGGTGTTGTGCGTACGGGCTCCCCCCAGCTCCTCGAAGCCCACGTCCTCACCGGTGACGGTCTTGATGACGTCGGGCCCGGTGATGAACATGTGCGAGGTCTGGTCGACCATCACCGTGAAGTCGGTGATCGCGGGGGAGTAGACCGCGCCGCCCGCGCACGGGCCGACGACCAACGAGATCTGCGGGATCACGCCGGAGGCGTGGGTGTTGCGGCGGAAGATCTCGCCGTACATGCCGAGGGCCATGACGCCCTCCTGGATGCGGGCTCCGCCGGAGTCGTTGATCCCGACCATCGGACAGCCGGTCTTCAGTGCGAAGTCCATCACCTTGACGATCTTCTGGCCGAACACCTCGCCCAGCGCCCCGCCGAAGACCGTGAAGTCCTGTGAGAACACGGCCACCGGGCGTCCGTCCACAGTGCCGTAGCCGGTGACGACGCCGTCTCCGTACGGACGGGTCTTCTCCAGGCCGAAGTTGGTCGAGCGGTGCCGGGCGAGTTCGTCCAGCTCGACGAACGACCCCTCGTCCAGGAGCAGTTCGATCCGCTCACGGGCCGTCAGCTTGCCCTTGGCGTGCTGCTTCTCGACCGCGCGCTCGGAGCCCGCATGTGTCGCCTCATGGACGCGGCGCTGGAAATCCGCGAGCTTGCCAGCGGTGGTGTGGATGTCGATCTCTTGGGGCTCTGCCGGCTCGGACATCGCGATGCGGCTCCCTGCCTGGTCACGGGGGTGATGGGATGTGGCTACTGACTCGTAGCGTATCGGCGCGGATACGGTTCGGCAGTGCGGCGTTGGCCACACCCCGTACGCCTTGCGGCGCGGCCGTACAGCGGCCCGGTAGCACCCGTGTGACCCGCGTCTCCGTCGTCGGCAGCCGGCAGCCGGAAGCCGGGAGCCGGACGTCTCCGTCGTCGGACGCCGTACCGGTTCGAGCGCCCGGGTTCGCGTCATCGGGGTCGGAGAGGCCAAGCTGGGCCGCATGACGCCTCCCGCCGCTGCCGAAGGCCGCTGGTCCGACCTCGACCGGCCCCCGCTGAACGAACCCGCGCTGCGCCGCGCCCTGCTGCGTCCGGGCGGCCTGTGGACCTCGCTCGACGTCGTCGAGTCGACGGGCTCCACCAACTCCGACCTCGCGGCGCGCGCCGCGGCGGCCCCCGGGCTCCCCGAGGGCGCCGTGCTCGTCGCCGAGGAGCAGACGTCGGGCCGCGGCCGCCTCGACCGCAGCTGGACGGCGCCCCCGCGCTCCGGGCTCTTCCTCTCCGTACTGCTCAAGCCCGACGTGCCGGTCGAGCGCTGGGGCTGGCTGCCGCTGCTCACCGGTGTCGCGGCCGCGACCGGACTCGCCCGCGCCGCGGGCGCCGACTTCGCCCTGAAGTGGCCGAACGACCTGCTGGTCAAGGTCGGCGGCGAGCATCGCAAGACCGGCGGCATCCTCGCCGAGCGCATCGGGAACGACGGGGTCGTCGTCGGGATCGGCATCAACGTCACGCTGCGCGAGGACGAGCTGCCGGTTCCCCAGGCGGGCTCCCTCGCCCTGGCGGACGCCATCTCCACCGACCGCGACCCGCTGCTGAGGGCGCTGCTGCGCTCGTTGGAGCACTGGTACGGGGAGTGGCGCGCCGCGAACGGCGACCCGCACGCCTCCCGGCTCCAGGAGACGTACGCGGCGGGCTGCTCGACCCTCGGCCTCACGGTCCGTGCCGAGCTGCCCGGCGGTCAAGCCCTCACCGGCGAGGCGGTCGCCATAGACGGCGACGGAAGGCTCGTGGTGACCACCCCGGACGGCAAGGACCACCCCATCGGCGCGGGCGACATCGTCCACCTGCGGCCGGGCGGCTGAACGTGGCGGGGCACGGGGACGTGAGCTAGGGCACACCTGTCGTATCGTTGAGGCCGCGCCGGGGGTTCGCGGTATGCGCCGCGGACCGGCACGGCATGACAGATCGGCAGGGCAGTGCGCAGGGAACGGGCAGGAGGCGGCCGGTGACCGTCGACGACACGACTTCCGGTTCCGGCGCGGGCGCTTCCGGGTCTTCCGGTGGTTCTGGCGCGTCCTCGGGAGGCTCCGCGGGCTCGGGCGGTCCCGGCGGCGGTGGCTCCGGGGGGTCCGGTGGGTCCGGGGGGGCCGGTGGTTCCACGGGCAGCGGCGGTCCCGAGGGCTCGGGTGGCGCCGGGGGCTCCCGCGGCTCCGGCGGGCGCAGGCAGCAGTCGTCCGACTCGTACCCCACCCCGCACCACGAGGTCGACCACACGGCCGAGCCGACCAAGGACCCGCTGGCCATCCGGCTGGAGCAGCTGATCCTCGGCGCCGACCGCCGCTACACCCCTTTCCAGGCGGCCCGCACGGCCGGGGTCTCCATGGACCTCGCCTCCCGCTTCTGGCGGGCCATGGGCTTCGCCGACATCGGCCAGGCCAAGGCGCTCACCGAGGCCGACGTCCTCGCCCTGCGCCGGCTCGCCGGTCTCGTCGAGGCGGGGCTGCTGAGCGAGCCCATGGCCGTGCAGGTGGCGCGGTCGACGGGGCAGACCACGGCGCGGCTCGCGGAGTGGCAGATCGACTCCTTCCTGGAGGGCCTGACCGAGCCGCCGGAGCCCGGGATGACCCGGACCGAGGTCACGTATCCCCTGGTCGAGCTGCTGCTGCCGGAGCTGGAGGAGTTCCTCGTCTATGTCTGGCGGCGCCAGCTCGCCGCCGCGACCGGCCGGGTCGTCCAGGCGGGGGACGACGAGGAGATGGTCGACCGGCGGCTCGCGGTCGGCTTCGCGGACCTCGTCGGCTTCACCCGGCTGACCCGCCGGCTGGAGGAGGAGGAGCTCGGCGAGCTCGTCGAGTCGTTCGAGACGACCTGCGCGGACCTGGTCGCGGCACACGGCGGCCGGCTGATCAAGACGCTCGGCGACGAGGTGCTGTACGCGGCGGACGACGCGGGCACGGCGGCGGAGATCGCGCTGCGGCTGATCGAGACGATGGCGCACGACGAGTCGATGCCGGCGCTGCGGGTCGGGATCGCGTTCGGGACGGTCACGACCCGGATGGGCGATGTGTTCGGCACAACGGTGAACCTGGCGAGCCGGCTCACCTCGATAGCGCCGAAGGACGCGGTCCTGGTGGACGGTGCCTTCGCGGAGGAGCTGTCGCGCACGGGCGACGCGCCGGTGTCGGAGGCACAGGCGGCGGAGGAGGCCGCGGAGGCCGAGAAGAACGGCGAGGAGCCCGCCTTCCTGCCGAAGTACCGCTTCGCGCTGCAGCCGATGTGGCAGCGGCCCGTGCGCGGACTGGGTGTGGTGGAGCCCTGGCTGCTGACGAGGCGGCCCACCTAGGATCCTCCCGGTGAACCATCGTTAACACACCGGGAGGTTTTGATCATGTCCGAGATCCTGTCGGAGCAGCGCTTCGGGGAGTTCGTCGTCGTACGCCGCCATGGGGACGGTCACGTCGCGGAGCTCCTCCTCGACCGGCCCAAGGCGATGAACGCGGTCTCCACGGACATGGCACGGTCGATCGGCGCGGCATGCGAGGCGCTCGGGGCCGACTCGACGGTACGGGTGACCGTGCTGACGTCCTCCCACGAGCGGGCCTTCTGCGTCGGCGCCGACCTGAAGGAGCGGAACTCCTTCACGGACGCGGAGTTGGTGCGGCAGCGGCCGACCGCCCGCGCGGCGTACACCGGGGTGCTGGAGCTGCCGATGCCGACGATCGCGGCGGTGCACGGCTTCGCGCTCGGCGGCGGGTTCGAGCTGGCGCTCTCCTGCGATCTGATCGTGGCCGACGACACGGCCGTGGTCGGGCTGCCGGAGGTCTCCGTGGGTGTCATCCCGGGCGGCGGCGGCACGCAGCTGCTGCCGCGCCGGGTCGGCGCGGCGCGGGCGGCGGAGCTGATCTTCTCGGCGCGCCGGGTGGAGGGCCCCGAGGCGAAGGACCTCGGCCTGGTGGACGAACTGGTCGCGACCGGCAGTGACCGCGAGCGCGCCCTGGCCCTGGCGGAGACGATCGCCGCCAACTCCCCGGTGGGGCTTCGGGCCGCCAAGCGGGCGCTGCGCCTCGGGCACGGTCTCGACCTGCGGGCCGGTCTGGAGGTCGAGGACGCGGCGTGGCGGTCGGTGGCGTTCTCGGGCGACCGGGCCGAGGGGGTCGCGGCGTTCAACGAGAAGCGGAAGCCGGAGTGGCCCGGAGAGTGAGATTGCCCATATTGTCCCTAAGCTGGGGTGATGGGTGAGGATGTGCGACTGCGAGCCGTCGTGGCGCTCGCACAGTCGATGGCCGCCGCGCAGACTCCGTGGGAGTCGTGGCGGGCGGCCGCGGTGGGCGCGTGCTCCGCGCTGACCGGGAGCTTTGCCGCGTTGTCGGTCTGGGAGCGGGGCCAGGGCCGGCTGAAGGTGCTCGTCAACGCGGGGGACAGGGCCGCGGACGAGGAGGAGTTCCCGGACGGGGAGACGTATCCCGTCCACCGCTTCCCGGAGATCACGGAGTTTCTGCACGAGCAGTGGGCCGGGGGCGGTGCGCCGCGCGCGTGGGTCGAGACGGCGGACGGCCCCGCGAGCGGTGAACACGGGTACAGCCATCAGCGGGTCGACGCACTGCGGCGGCGCGGGCGGGGCTGCTGTGTCGTCGCGCCGATCGTGCTGCACGGGCGGGCGTGGGGCGAGCTGTACGTGGCCAGGGCGGCGGGGGAGCCGGTGTTCGACCGGGACGACGCGGACTTCGCGACGGTGCTGGCGTCGGTCGTGGCGGCGGGGATCGCGCAGCAGGAGCGGCTGGAGGAGGTGCGGCGGCTCGCCTTCACGGACCCGCTGACCGGGCTCGCGAACCGGCGCGCCGTCGACGTACGGCTCGACGAGGCGATCGAGCGGCACCGGAGGGACGGGGCGGTGGTGTCGCTGGTGGTCTGCGACCTGAACGGCCTCAAGCGGGTCAACGACACCCTCGGCCATGCGACGGGCGACCGCCTGCTGGAACGCTTCGGTTCGGTGCTGTCGCTGTGCGGCGCGATGCTGCCGGGGGCGCTGGCGGCGCGGCTGGGCGGCGACGAGTTCTGTCTGCTGACGGTGGGGCCGACGGCGGACGAGGTGGTGAAGGTCGCGGACGAACTCTGCGAGCGGGCAGGTGAGTTGAAGCTCGGTGAGGGCGTGGCCTGCGGTGTCGCGTCGACGGGTGACCCCATCGGGCCCGTGCGGTCGGCCCGGCGGCTCTTCCGTCTCGCGGACGCGGCGCAGTACCGGGCGAAGGCGGCGCGGGCACGGGCAGCGGTGGTGGCGGGGCGCGACGACACGGTGCTGCCCCTCGCGGACGCGCCTGCGCCGGCCCGCCAGGACCGCCGCCGCTTCCGCGACGCCCGCCCGTAGTCCCGGGGGCCCCGCCCTCGGCCCGGAGCGCCCTGTGTGCGGTCGTGGCGGTGGCATGGGCCCGCCCGCCCGGGTGTCCGCCCTCAAGCGCCGCAGGGGCCCGGAACGGCCCGTTGCAGGCGCCCCGTCGCCCCCCGGCGGATGTAAGGAGTCCCTCCCCGGAGGGGTGGTGACAGAGAGGGATTCAATCCGTAGGGTGCTGAATATGGATATGCACACTGTCGTGGTGGGGACGTCCGGGACCACCGTCGAGGATGTCATCGCCGTCGCCCGCGGCAACGCCCGCATCGAGCTCTCCGAGGACGCCCGCACCGCGCTCGCCGCCGCGCGCGGGATCGTGGACGCCCTGGCCGCGAAGCCCGAGCCGGTGTACGGAGTGTCGACCGGGTTCGGCGCGCTCGCGACCCGGCACATCGGTCATGACCTGCGCACGCAGCTCCAGCGCAACATCGTGCGGTCGCACGCCGCCGGCATGGGCCCGCACGTCGAGCGCGAGGTCGTCCGTGCGCTGATGTTCCTGCGGCTGAAGACCGTCGCCTCCGGGCACACCGGCGTCCGCCCCGAGGTCGCGCAGACCATGGCGGACGTGCTCAACGCCGGGATCACCCCCGTCGTCCACGAGTACGGCTCGCTCGGCTGCTCCGGCGACCTCGCCCCGCTGTCCCACTGCGCGCTGACGCTCATGGGGGAGGGCGACGCGGAGGGTCCCGACGGCACCGTCCGCCCCGCCGGTGAGCTCCTCGCCGCCCACGGCATCGCCCCCGTCGAGCTCCGTGAGAAGGAGGGCCTCGCCCTCCTCAACGGCACCGACGGCATGCTCGGCATGCTGATCATGGCCATCGCCGACCTGAAGCGGCTCTACACCTCCGCCGACATCACCGCCGCCCTCAGCCTGGAGGCACTGCTCGGCACGGACAAGGTCCTCGCGCCCGAGCTGCACGCCATCCGCCCGCACCCCGGCCAGGCCGCCTCCGCCGCGAACATGAGCGCCGTACTCAAGGGCTCCGAGCTCACCGGCCACTTCCAGGAGGAGGAGGCGCCCCGCGTCCAGGACGCGTACTCGGTGCGCTGCGCACCCCAGGTCGCCGGCGCAGGGCGCGACACCCTCGCACACGCCCTGCTCGTCGCCGAGCGCGAGCTCGCCTCCGCCGTCGACAACCCCGTGGTGCTGTTTGGGGGCACCACCCAGGCCGAAGGCGCTGGGGGAGGCCGTGTCGAGTCCAACGGCAACTTCCACGGCGCCCCGGTGGCGTACGTCCTCGACTTCCTCGCCATCGCCGCCGCCGACCTCGGCTCCATCGCCGAGCGCCGCACCGACCGGCTCCTCGACAAGAACCGCTCCCACGGCCTGCCGCCCTTCCTCGCCGACGACGCCGGCGTCGACTCGGGCCTGATGATCGCCCAGTACACGCAGGCCGCGCTGGTGAGCGAGATGAAGCGGCTGGCCGTCCCGGCCTCCGCCGACTCCATCCCGTCCTCCGCCATGCAGGAGGACCATGTCTCCATGGGCTGGTCGGCCGCCCGCAAGCTGCGTACGGCCGTCGGCAACCTCACCCGGATCATCGCCGTGGAGCTGTACGCCTCCACCCGCGCGATCGAGCTGCGCCGCGGCCTGACGCCTGCCCCCGCATCGCAAGCGGCCATCGCGGCGCTGCGCGCGGCGGGCGTCGAGGGTCCCGGCCCCGACCGTTTCCTCGCGCCCGACCTGGCCGCCGCCGAGGCGTTCGTACGGGACGGAGAGCTCGTCGCGGCCGTGGAGCCGGTGACCGGACCGCTGGCGTAGGCGCAACGGGCACGCAGGACGTACCCGTACGTACGTACGGTCAGTAGCTACGCGCGCCCTGGCGCCCGGCGAAGGTCACGAACCCCGCGCCGATCCCCAGGAACGTCACGCCGCCGAGCACATACGGCGTCGTGTCCACACTGCCCGTCTCGGCGAGGCGCAGCTCCTCGGAACCGGAGTCGCCTTGCCGAGACGCGGAAGCGGAAGTGGAAGCGGAAGGTCCGGATGCCTTCCCGGCCGTCTCGGCGTCGGCCGTCGCGTTCGCCGAGGGGACGAACCACAGCGCGCAGAGCAGGGTGCCTGCGGCGGTGGCGGTCAGCAGCGGGCGGCGAGCGACGGGCACGGGACGATCCCCCTTGTGACAACGGCGAATTGGCCGTGTGCGGTGATGCTGACGCGATGCTAGTGAAAGCAGCGGGTCGCAGGAAAGTCGGGATGGCGGGGGGCCTACGCTCCGTCGTATGACCACTTCTGAGACATCACGCTATGTGCGCCTACACGTCGAATTGGTGCTTGAGGTCGCTGAACCGGAAGAGCTGACCGGTGCCGCTTTGGAGCGCGTCGACGGGGACGAGTACATGCCCGGCGACGAGCGCTCCCACGCCCGCTCCGCCGTGCGCGAGGACTCCGCCGAGGCCCTCGCCTACCTCATCGATCCGTTCGATCTGGTCAGCGAGGTGCCCGGGGTCGAACTCGCCCAGGCCTCCTGGAGCTGTGAGCAGATCGACTACGACCCCGATGCCGAGGAGTGGGACCTCGACGAGGAGGATGAGGACCTCGACGAAGAGGTCGAGGACGAAGGCGAGTACGAGGAAGGCGGCGCGCGGCCGTAACGCACCGTGGCAGCAGCGGAACGGGCCCGGGGTCGCCGCTACCGCGAACCGGGGCCCGTTCACATCCGTGCACCCCTTGGGGGGACCGGGTCGTACAACCAGGTCCCCGGTGCGGGAACCGGCGCGGCCCGCCGTGCGTCGATCAGTGGTGTTGCCCACATCTTTCCTGAGATGTGGAACCGGACGGACCTTTCTGGGTCTTCTTGAATGTGTTGGCAGGGAATCGGCAACGATGGAGAAGCGTGTGATGACGGACAGCAAGCGGCGCAAGAGGCTCATGGCCGCGTCCGCAATGCTCGGCGGCGTGCTGGTGCTCACCGGTTGCAGCAGCAGCAGCGCCGACTCGGGCGCCTCCGCCGAGAGCTCGAAGAAGTCACAGGCCGAGGTGGACGAGGCGGCCGCGAAGGACGCGTCGGACGCCCGAATAGTCATCGCGCCCAA
This sequence comes from Streptomyces sp. NPDC002133, assembly GCF_040296405.1. Taxonomy (NCBI): domain Bacteria; kingdom Bacillati; phylum Actinomycetota; class Actinomycetes; order Kitasatosporales; family Streptomycetaceae; genus Streptomyces; species Streptomyces sp. NPDC002133. Next base: position 9,476 of record NZ_JBEOXF010000049.1, read on the forward strand.
GAACGGTGCCACCAACGCCTCCATCAACAAGGACGCCAAGGTCACCGTCAGTGCCGGCACGCTCACCGAGGTCACCATGACCGCGGCAGGCGGTGAGGCCGTCAAGGGCACGCTGTCCGCCGACGGCAAGAGCTGGCAGCCCGACGGCCAGTTGGAGCGCGGGACCGTCTACAAGATCACCGCCACCGCGAAGGACTCCGAGGGCCGCGAGGCGCACGAGAACTCGTCGTTCACGACCGTCTCGTCCGCAAGCAGCTTCATCGGCAACTTCACGCCCGAGGACGGTTCCACGGTCGGCGTCGGCATGCCGGTCTCGATCAACTTCAACAAGGCGATCACGGACAAGGCCGCGGTCCAGGGGGGCATCAGCGTCTCCAGCAGCAGCGGCCAGGAGGTCGTCGGCCACTGGTTCAACTCCCAGCGCCTCGACTTCCGCCCCGACCAGTACTGGCAGGAGGGCTCCACCGTCACGCTGAAGCTGAACCTCGACGGCGTCGAGGGCGCCGACGGCGTCTACGGCGTCCAGCAGAAGACGGTGACCTTCACCATCGGCCGCAACCAGGTCTCCACCGTCGACGTCGCCACCAAGACCATGACGGTCACCCAGGACGGCAAGACGATCAAGACCATCCCGATCTCCGCCGGCTCCCCCGAGAACCCGACCTACAACGGTCAGATGGTGATCTCCGAGAAGTTCAAGGAGACCCGGATGAACGGTGCCACCGTCGGCTTCACGGACGACGACGGCAAGGGCGAGTACGACATCAAGGACGTCCCGCACGCCATGCGGCTGTCCACGTCGGGCACCTTCATCCACGGCAACTACTGGGGCGCCGACTCGATCTTCGGCAGCGCCAACACCAGCCACGGCTGTGTCGGCCTGAACGACGCCAAGGGTGCGGGCGACCCGAACCAGCCGGCGGCCTGGCTCTACGACAACTCGATGGTCGGTGACGTCGTGATCGTCAAGAACTCCAAGGACAAGACGATCGCTCCCGACAACGGCCTCAACGGCTGGAACATGAACTGGGCGGCATGGAAGGCCGGCTCGGAGGCCTGACGCCCGTTCGTACGACCGAGCACGACGACACGACGCACGACGGCGGCGGCTCCCGGGGGATTCCGGGAGCCGCCGCCGTCGTCTGTGCGCCGCACGTGTCGACACGGTCTCCCCGCTGCGCCAGGGTCGGGACAACGTGGTCGCGCAGCCGCAACGACTCGTCCGACAGGGTCGGTTCGCCCGTCGGAGGGTGCCGCACCGGCTTCGTGCACACCGGCAGAAGGCGCGCAACATGGCCCGCGACCCCCGGATCAGCCTCTCCGTCTTCGATCTGCAGAACCCGTACCGGTCGGTGGAGATCCGAGGCACCGCCGAACTCGTCGACGACCCGGACAAGACCCTCCCGTACGAGCTCTCGCACAAGTACCTCGGGATCGACCCGCCCGCGGAGAAGCCGGAGGAGGTCCGGGTCATCGTGCGGATCACCCCGGAGCGGGTCATCGGCTTCGCGCCGTAGCCCGCGCCCGCGTTCTCAGCGCGCGTGGTCGGCGTGGTCCTCGTCGCGCTCGTCGTCCGCGTGACGCTCGTGGTCCGCGTCATGCGCGTGGTCCGTGTGGCGCTCGTGGTCTGTTTCGTCCTCCTCCTCGTCCTCGTCCTCGTCGTCTCCGTCCGACTCGAACCCGGAGAGCATCAGCTCCAGTGCCGGCTGGTCCGGACCGACCCACGGCGACGTCCCCGCCGCCGCGCCCAGGGTGTCGAGCATGTCGGCCGTGACGCCCTGCGCCGGCGGCAGATGGGCGGAGAGGATGAGGCCGGGGTTCCGGTCCCGTATCGGCTGGAAGGTGCCGAGGAACTTGGCGGGATCGACGTTCTCCACCCACGGGCTGTACACGGTGGCCCACAGCATCTGTGCGGCCTGCAGATCCTCGGCGTCGACCTCGCCCACGTCGTCGGCCTCCGCGAGGTCCACGCTGGGCATGGGCCCGCCGAAGCAGTCGGAGCTGAAGCACACCCCGGACCGGTCGTCGAAGAAGGCGACGGTCGTGGGGTTGTCGTACAGCGGCGGCCGGAAACCCGTGAGCGTCCGGTCGCCGACATCCAGGGACTGGCCCGGGTTCAGCAGGTGCAGCCGCTCGACCGGGAGGGGCCGCTCGGCCGACATGTCCCCGGCCGTCCCGAACGTACAGACGACACGGGCCTCGGGCGCCGCGGCGAGCAGATCGAAGATCCCGCCGGTGTGGTCGCGGTCCGCGTGCGTCAGCCAGATCCACCGCACATCGGCGGGGTCCATCACGGACCCGAGCGCTGCCAGAAAGTCCCTGCCGGGCAGCCCGAGCCCGGTGTCGACGACCACGGGCTGCGCCGCGAGCAGCACGAAGGCGTTGACGGACAGATACCCGATCCCCGGCACCGGCAGGCTGTCGCTGAGGACACCGATGTCAGGGCGGACCTTGTGAACGCGCATACGTCCATCGTGTGCCCCTGCCCATGGCCCCGCACCCCGCACCGGGGAGCGCCGTGCGAGGTGCACGCGGGAGGGTGGGCGGGCCAGGGTGTGCGGGGCCACGGGTGTGCGGAATCGTGCGTGGAGGTGGGGGTGGGCGGATATGCGCGTGCAGATACGGGCGTCGGTCGATGCGCGTGCAGATACGGGCGTCAGTCGATCCGGGCGCAGAGATCGTCGGTGGTGCCGTGCGCCATCGTCACGCTCTTGTACCCGGCGGCGCTGATCTCCATGGTGTACGCCCCGTCGATGACGTACAGCCCGCGCGCCAGCGTGCCCCCGCCCTCCGCGAACCCGACGAGCACGGGCCCCAGCACCGCCCAGTGCTGCGAGCCGTCGACCCGGTACTCGACCACGGCCGTACCGCTCGCGTCCGCGTCGTAGGAGGCGCCGGTGTCCGTGTTCGTGACCCGTACGACCAGATCTCCCTTGTACGCGACGCGCTTCGCGGAGCCGTCCGGCCTCCGCTCCAGCACCCGGCGTACGACCTCGTCGACGACGGGCTCGCCGTGGACGGGGAAGTCGCAGCGCGCGCCGGCGGGCACGTTCCAGGGAGCCGAGGGCGCCGGCTCCCAGCCGGGAGGCGTGAGGGTGGTGGCCGCGGCGGGCGCCGAGGCGAGGAGGACGGCGGCGAGTGCCGACAGCGCAACGGTGGTGCGTCGCATGGCTGCTCCCTGGTCGAGTGGGCTCGGAGGACGACAAGGTCCACAGCCTCACGCCGGCCGCTGACCACACTCTCACCACGGCCGCACGCGCCGGCCATGGTTAGGCTGACACCCGCCATGGAGTTCAAGCTGCTCGGCCCGTTCGAGGCCCGTCACCAAGGACAGCGGATCCTGTCGGGCAGCCGCCGACAGGAGCGGTGCCTGCTGTCGATCCTCCTGCTGGACGCGGGCAACGTCGTGACGACCGCCCGCCTCGTGGACCTGCTGTGGAACGGAGCGGCACCCGACTCGGCCCGCGGCACCGTCCACACGTACATCGGAAGACTGCGCGCCCGCCTCACACCGCACGGGCTGCACATCGAGACCCGGCACGACGGCTACTCGATCGAACGCGACGGGCATGTGACGGACATTCAGGAGTTCCGCGCCCTCGTCCAGCGGGCGGCCGTGGACGGTGATCCCGGGGAGCGGCTGCGCTGTTACGACGAGGCCCTGGCGCTGTGGCGCGGACCCCTGCTCGCCGACGTGGCCGACGACCGGCTGCGGGAACGGCTCGGCGGCGGCGCACTTTCCGAACTGCGCCTGTCGGCCATGGAGCAGCGCGCCGAGACCCAGCTCACCATGGGCCTGCACGAACGGGTCGTGGCGGATCTGACGTCGCTGGCCCAGGAGCGTCCGGAGCGCGAGCGGCTCGTCGCCACGCAGATGACCGCCCTGTACCGCGGCGGCCGCCAGGCCGACGCCCTCCAGCTCTACCGGCACACCCGACAGGCCCTGGTCGACGGGCTGGGCATCGAGCCGGGCACCGAGCTCACCACGCTCCACGACCGCATCCTGCGCGGTGACCCCCGGCTGGACCGCCCACCGGCGCCCCTGTACGCGGTGCGGGTCGGCGACGAGTGGCTGCCGTGGGGCACGAGCGGCCATCCGGCGCTGGAGTTCTGCAACACGTACGCGGGATGGGGTGAGCGGGGCGGGCGCATACCCGGCTCGGACTGGCTGCGCCGTTACACGACCCTCGCCGTGTGGGCCGGCCATATGAACCTGGCGGACGACCACGACGTCACCCGTCTGCGTCGACAGGCACTGCAGCACCCCGACGAGGCAGCCGAGGCGCTGGACGAGGCCCGCGACTTCCGTGCACAGCTGTACGCCTGCCTGACCGACCCGGAGGACGCCCGCGCCTTCAAGGCCGTGGCGGCCGTCGCCCAGGACGCGGCCCGGCTCTCGGTGTTCACCCGCGGCGACGACGGTCTCGGCCACTGGCGCCTGCCCCCGTCGGCCGGCCTCCGCCTCCCTGCCCTCGCGACGGCCCGTACCGCCGCCGAACTCCTCGCGGACCCGCGCCGCTTCACGATCCGCACCTGTCCGAGCTCGGACTGCGGCTGGCTCTTCCTCGACGAGGGCGGCCGCCGCCGGTGGTGCAGCCTGTCGACGTGCGGCCGCGGGCGGGCGTCCGAGGATTGACCGGCGTGCGTCAGCGAGCGCTCCGGCGGTCGGTGATGACCTCATGGATCACGTGGCGCGCGGTGGCCGCCATCACCGGATTCGTGATCCGGTAGTACGCGAGCTCGATGAGCGCGACCGACAGCGCCCAGCCGCGTCCTCGTGCCCAGGCCGCGTCATCCACCTCCACCGCGTCCCGGAAGACGCCCCTCGCCTCGGCGTTCAGCAGGCTCCACGCGGCGATCAGATCGACGGCGGGCTCGCCGACGCCCACACACCCGAAGGGCGTGCATCTTGCCGGCGCCCATGCGCACCCCCGAACCGGACGGAAACCACCACGACTCGGCCGCCCATGCAAGCGGCCCGGCTCCACGCGGATCAACCCAATTCCCGCCCGGGGACCGGGGCGCCCGGGCGACAAATGTACGCTGCGCGCCACCCGGTACACGGGACGGGAGACGAGGGGAACGGGGCGGGGAATGAGACGGGGACCGGGAAGGCCGGGTCCGAGACGGGCGCTGACGACGATGGTGGCCCTGGGCGCCGGAGTCTTCCTGCTCGGCGCCGGCCTGATACGGCTGGAGGCGCAACTGCTGGGTGTCCCCGGCCGGTTCCGGGCCGATCATTGCCAGTTGTCGGAGCCGGGTGAGCGCGACGAGGGCCTGTTCTGCTCCGGATCCTTCGAGGCCTCGGACGGCTCTTTCCGCATCGCGGGGGTGGAGGTCGACACCACCTTCGACGAAAGGCCTGTCGAGCCGGTGGCCACGAGGGTGGAGGGCCCGTCGGCGACCGCAGCGGTCGAGGACCGGCTGAGCGCCTCACTGCTCCCGGCCGGCACGGGTCTGCTCCTGCTCCTCGTCGCGGTGCGCAACCTGTTCACCGCCTTCGGCCGCACCCGCAGGAGCGGGGGAGCGGCGGCGGATTCGACCAGCGGGGCGGCTGCCGGATGAGCACCGGCCCTGACCCACGCCCCGCTCTCCCCGCACCGGAGGCAGCCCTGGCGGCCCTGGAACGGGTCCGGCGCCACTTCCGCGACCCCTCGTACCGCTTCGCCGTAGGACCTGGATGGCTGCCGCTCGTGCTGCGGTGCCCTGAAGCGGTCGTGGCGGAGTTCCCGGACTACGAACTCCTGGCGGTGAAGCAGAAGTGGGCGACCCTGGCCTTCCAGGCACGCCCTCGCCGGCGGACGTCCGGCGGCGACTGGACACCGGCCGAATCCACCAGGCTGGGTGAGCTGGTGGAGCGGTTCCGCCGGCTCAGCGCCAGGGTCTGCGAACGTTGCGGAGCAGCGGGCACTCTCCGGGAGCGGCGTCCGGTCGAGAGGACGCTCTGCGACCGGTGCGATGCCGAGATGGGCACGGACCGCCGACTCCGGCCTCGTACGTGAGCGGCGGTCCAGGGGACCGCCGCTCACGCCACGACCGGGCGAGCCCGGCGTGCTCCGCTGCCTCGTCCGTCACTCGGCCGGGGCCACGCCGATGGGGCAGCTCACGCCCGTGCCGCCGATTCCGCAGTACCCACCGGGGTTCTTGTCCAGGTACTGCTGGTGGTAGGCCTCGGCCGCGTAGAAGGTGCGGCTCTCCGACGGGAGGATCTCCGTGGTGATCGTGCCGTGGCCGGAGCCGGTGAGGACCCCCTGGTAGGCCCCGCGGGAGGCCTCGGCGGTCTTCGCCTGGTCCTCCGAGTGGGTGTAGACCGCCGAGCGGTACTGGGTGCCCACGTCATTGCCCTGGCGGAAGCCCTGGGTGGGGTCGTGGGACTCCCAGAAGACCTTGAGCAGCTTCTCGTACGTGACGACCGAGGGGTCGAAGACGACGCGGACCGCCTCGGTGTGGCCCGTCCGGCCGGAGCAGACCTCTTCGTACGTCGGGTTCGAGGTGAAGCCGCCCTGGTAACCGACCAGGGTGGTCCAGACGCCCGGGGTCTCCCAGAACTTGCGCTCGGCGCCCCAGAAACAGCCCAGGCCGAAGTCCGCCACCTCGAGGCCCTCGGGGTAGGGGCCGAGGAGGGCGTTGCCGAGGACCGTGTGGCGGGCGGGGACGTCGAAGGCGGGGGTTTCGCGGCCGCGGAGGGCCTGCTCCGGAGTGGGCAGCTCGGGGACGCGGCGGGACAGGAACATGCGGTACTCCTCACGGGTCGACGTGCTCCAGCGTCAACACGGGGGCGGCGAGTGGGATTCCCCGGACTCGAGCCCCCACGGCCGGAGCCCCGCCCCGCCCCCGACGCTCACCCTCGGTGCGTGCGGTTCTTCAGCACCTGCGCCGCCGTGAAGTCGCGCACATTCGTGTAGCAGCCACGTCCGCGCACGCCGCGTCCGGCTACGACCGGTGTCCGCAGGGGCGGTTCCGTCTCCTCGACGGCGCGGACGGCTCCGGCGCCATGGCGACGTACGGCGCGTCCATGCCCACGCTGGGGTCGTGGGACAACAAGGCGTCCTCGATCCGCAACATGACGGGTCTCCACGCCCGTGTCCACAGCGAGCGCAACCACGTCTGCACGGACGCGGAGCGCCATGAGGTCCTCCTCGCGGGCGATCACGACACCCGGCATGCCGGGGACCTCAGCCACGTCGGGCTCTCCGACAGAGTCAGCTCCTTCCGCCCGACCCGCACCTCCCACGAATGCACCAGCGGAGCGGAGTACATGGAGTGGAGCCGGCCCTCCGATGTGAACGCCGACGGACCGAACGACCTCCACGCGCTGGGCGGGCCGCTGCGGACGCTCTATGCGAACGACGGGACCGGAAAGCTCGGCAACGAGGGGCACGACTACGACCGGGAAGCGCGCGAGACCGCGTTCTGACGCACCGGTCGTCGAAGGGCGGCCCGCATCGGCACGATGCGGGCCGCCCTCTCACGTCGACTCAGTGCAGCAGCGTCGCAGGGCTGCCGCCGTTCGCCTCGTACCCCGCGACCGCGAGCGCCCGGTACACCGCGTACTCCGCGGCCGGGTCGCCGCCCTGCGTCCACGGCAGTGCACCGACATGCCCGTCGACCCGCACCAGCTGCTCCATCGCCTCGCCCCAGCGCTCCATGCGCACCAGGAAGAAGACCAGCAGGTGCCGCACGTGCGGAAGCACCGGATCGTCCGCGCGGGCCGTCCGCGTCGCGTACAGCGCGCCCTCGACGGCCCGGGTGACGACCGCGCTCTCGTAGAAGCCGGCCACCAGATTGACCTCGGGCAGGTGCTCGTACACCGCGAACAGCGGAAGCGCGGCGAGCAGCGAGCCCTCCGGCGCGCGCGCCGCGGCCGCCGTCGCGAAGTGGTCGGCCTCCTCGCGGGAGCCGTGCCACTTCTCGCACCAGTAGTGGAGGGCCGCGAGATGCGCTCCCATGTGTGTCGGGGCGCGGTCGATGACCTTCGCCCACACCTGGTCGAACTCCTCGTGGGAGTAGGCGAGTCCACGGGCCGCGGCCAGCTCGACGAGATACGGGACGGGGTCGCCCGGGGCCAGCAGGGCCGCCTCGGCGCAGACCGCGCGGGCCTCCTCCAGGATGATCCGGAAGTCGTCCGCCCCGGCCGACGAGGACCGCCATGCCTGCTGCACCAGGAACTCCGCGTGCACGGCGGCGCCGCCCGCGTCCTTCGGGGACTCCGCGCGCCACGCACGCAGCCACGAGCCGCCCGTGCCCGGCTGCTGCCGGAGCTCCAGCGAGGCCGCGCCGGCGAAGGCCTGCACCCGCTGCCAGCGCTGCTCGTCCTCCTTCGGCGTGCCGGCGAGCAGCTGCGAGGCGGCCCGCCAGTCCTGCGTGCGCTGCACGACCTCGAGCACGTCCAGGAGGTCCTGGTCGGGTCCGGGCAGCCGCAGATCGAGCAGCTCCTGCCGTACGAAGCCGTACGCAGCCGGGTCCGCGGCGTCCGGCGAGCCGGGTGCGACCTGCCGGATCGCGTTCCGGTTTCGCCGTACGAGCGGGCCTATGACCGCGGTGAGCATGACCAACGCGATCAGGAACCAGAGAATCTCCATGCCCCCATTGTCCCGGACGACGCGGGGTCGGTGACCTACCGGGACTACGCTCGGGCCTCATGAGCGACCAGCACACCCACCAGCACGGCCACGAGCACGGCTTCGAGACCATCGCCATCCACGCGGGCAACACCGCGGACCCGCTGACCGGCGCGGTCGTCCCGCCCATCTACCAGGTGTCCACCTACAAGCAGGACGGTGTGGGAGGCCTGCGCGGCGGCTACGAGTACAGCCGCAGCGCCAACCCGACCCGGACCGCGCTGGAGGAGAACCTCGCTGCGCTGGAGGGCGGCCGGCGCGGCCTCGCCTTCGCGTCAGGTCTCGCCGCCGAGGACTGCCTCCTGCGCACCCTGCTGGCGCCCGGCGACCACGTGGTCATCCCGAACGACGCCTACGGCGGCACCTTCCGCCTCTTCGCCAAGGTCGTCCAGCGATGGGGAGTCGAGTACTCCGTCGCCGACACCTCCGACCCGGCGTCGGTACGGGCCGCACTGACCGACCGCACGAAGGTCATCTGGGTCGAGACGCCGTCGAATCCGCTGCTCGGCATCACCGACATCGCGCAGGTCGCGGGCATCGCCCGGGCGGCCGGGGTGAAGCTCGTCGTCGACAACACCTTCGCCAGCCCCTACCTGCAGCAGCCGCTCGCGCTGGGCGCGGACGTGGTGGTGCACTCGCTGACGAAGTACATGGGCGGGCACTCGGACGTCGTCGGCGGCGCGCTGATCACGGCCGACGCCGCGCTCGGCGAGGAGCTGGCGTACCACCAGAACGCGATGGGCGCGGTCGCCGGGCCGTTCGACTCCTGGATCGTGCTCCGCGGCATCAAGACGCTGGCGGTGCGGATGGACCGGCACAGCGCGAACGCGGCGCGGGTCGTCGAGATGCTGACCAAGCACCCGAAGGTCACCCGCGTCCTCTACCCCGGGCTGCCCGAGCACCCCGGCCACGAGATCGCGGCGAAGCAGATGAAGGACTTCGGCGGCATGGTGTCCTTCCAGGTGGCGGGCGGCGAGGAGGCGGCGGTCGAGGTCTGCGACCGGGCGGAGGTCTTCACGCTCGGCGAGTCCCTCGGCGGTGTCGAGTCCCTGATCGAGCACCCGGGCCGCATGACCCACGCGTCGGTCGCGGGCTCCGCACTGGAGGTCCCGGCGGACCTGGTGCGGCTGTCGGTGGGCATCGAGTCGGTGGACGACCTGCTGGCGGACCTGCAGCGGGCGCTGGGCTGACGCCTGCGCTCTCCGGGGCTCCGCCCCGAACCCCGCGGTTCACGCCGGACGGGCTCCGGAGGAGCCCGTCCGGCGATCGAGGACGGACACCCGGGTTCGCGGGCCGGTGCCGGGCGCAGCCCGGGGGCCTGCCCCGGTCCGGGAAGAGGCGGGGCAGGGCAGAGCCCGCCGCAGTCGCCGGAGCCCGCACGACGCGTCAGGCGCTGACCTTGTCGTCCTCGAGCATGCCGCGCAGCTGCTCACGCAGTTCCGGGGTGTCCGTGTGCCCGTGGACGGACACCGCGTGCTCGGCGGCGGCCTTGAGGACTTCCTCCTCCTCGCCCGCGATGGTGAGCGTGCAGTTCGTCTCGCTCGGGAACCTGCGGCAGTCGGCAACTTTTCTGGTCATGGCAGACCTCCCGTGCTGGTGCGTTGCGCCGCTCGTTCCAGCCTGGGCCGGTGCCTGGGGCCGGGCTCAGGCACCGGGCCGGGCGCCGTCGGGCGTCACCAGCCCTCGATCTCCGGTGTCGTCTCGGCCGGCGGCACGGTCCACGGCTCGACGACCGCCGCCCAGACGGCGAACGCGACGGCCGCCGCCAGCAGCAGCAGCCAGCCCGCGCGGTGCAGGGCGCGTCGGCGGCGCAGCAGCCGGAGGCCGCGGTCGGTCGCGCGGGCGACCAGGTCGGCGGGGACCGGCGCGGGCGGGACGTCCAGCATCCGCCGGACCTCCTCCTCCCGGCGCCCGGGACTGCTGAGGCCGTTCATGACGCGCCTGCCGGCCGGTACCAGGGGCGGGCACCCGGCGAGGCCGTGCCCGGGGCGCGCAGGATGGTGATCGCGCGGCTGCAGATCGCCCGCACCCGCTCCACCGGCAGGCCCAGCAGTGCCGCTGTCTGCTCCTCGGCCACGCCCTCGTACAGCCGCAGCACCACGATCAGCCGCTCCTGCGCGGTGAGCCGGGAAAGGGGACCGCCGGAGGTGCGGGGCAGGCGCCAAGCGGAGCGGGCGAAGCGGGTGGCGAGTTCCGCGCGGGTGCGGTCGTACGGATCCTCGCCGCGCAGCCGGTCCCACTCCGCGTACGTGCGCGCCAGCGCGGCGACCAGCAGGCGCTGCGCCCGTGGATTGCGGCGGGGCTGCTCGCCCGTCAGCAGCGTCGCGGCGTGCAGCAGTCTGCCTGCCGCACCCGCGACGAACGCGTCGAAATCACGGGCACGGCGGCTCGGGACCGGTGACTGCCGCCGCTGCCGCACGTGTTCATATCAGGCCAGGGCGACACCCCCGGTCAAGAGGTCGGACGCCCATGGTGAGACCGCGGTCAGGCCGCGGTCGGGCCCCGGTCACGGGGCGGAGGCACGGCCGACCGCAGGGCCGGCCGCTCAGGACACGGTCGGTGTCTCCGTCTCGGTGGCCGGCAGTCCGGCCTGACGTGCCGACAGTGCGGTGTTGAAGCGGGTGAGCAGGGTGCAGAACGACTCCCGTTCCTCCTCGGTCCAGCCGTCCGTCACCTGCCTCATCAGCTCGCGCCGCGAGGAGCGGACCTCCTCCAGGCGGGCCTGCCCGCGGGGTGACAGCTGGAGCACGACCGCGCGCCCGTCCTCGGGGTGCGAGGTGCGCTTGACCAGACCGGTGTCGACGAGCGGCGCGACCTGGCGGGTGACGGTCGACGAGTCGATGCCCATCCCGGCGGCGAGCGCCTTGACGCCCATCGGGCCTTCCTGGTCCAGCCGGTTGAGCAGCAGATACGCGGCGCGGTCCATCGAGTTGCGGACCTGACCGACCCCACCGAGCCGGGTCTGCTCGGCCCGGCGGGCGAAGACGGCCACCTGGTGCTGGAGGGCATCGAGGAGACCGGGGTCTAGATCAGTCGTCATGTCCTGAGATGTGGGCATGGCTGCGGGGGCTCTCTCGTGCGGTGGTCGGTTGGTGGGGGACAGAGTACGCGGACGACAGCGGGTGCGTACCGGCCCTGCGGAAACCCGTGGACAACCGTCCGACCGAGGCCGCCGTCAGGCCGCTGAGCTGCGAGACTTGATGTCATGAGCTTCCGTACGGCCGGCCCCTTTCACCCCCTCATCCTCGACGACGTACGAGGGGCCCGGAAGATGCTCTCCGGTGTGGCCCGGCTGACGCCGATGGAGGGCAGCCGTCATCTGTCGCAGCTGGTGGGCGCCCCTGTCCACCTCAAGTGCGAGAACCTCCAGCGGACGGGTTCGTTCAAGCTGCGCGGCGCGTACGTACGGATCTCCGGGCTGCGCCCCGAGGAGCGCGCGGCGGGTGTCGTCGCGGCCTCGGCCGGCAACCATGCGCAGGGCGTCGCCCTCGCCTCCTCGCTGCTCGGGGTGCGCTCGACCGTCTTCATGCCGGTCGGTGCCCCGCTGCCGAAGGTCGCCGCGACCCGTGACTACGGTGCCGAGGTGCGTCTGCACGGCCATTTCGTCGACGAGACCCTGGCCGCCGCGCAGGAGTACGCGCACGACACGGGAGCGGTGTTCATCCACCCCTTCGACCACCCGGACATCATCGCCGGTCAGGGGACGGTCGGCCTGGAGATCCTGGAGCAGTGCCCCGAGGTGCGGACGATCGTCGTCGGCATCGGCGGCGGCGGGCTCGTCGCGGGCATCGCGGTCGCGGTGAAGGCGCTGCGCCCCGATGTGAAGGTCATCGGCGTGCAGGCGGAGGGCGCGGCGGCGTATCCGCCCTCGCTGGCGGTGGGCCGCCCGGTGTCGATCGAGGCGCCGTCGACGATGGCGGACGGCATCCAGGTGGGGCGCCCGGGCGACATTCCGTACGGGATCGTCGAGGAGCTGGTCGACGAGGTGCGGACGGTCTCCGAGGACGCGCTCTCCTCGGCCCTGCTGCTCTGCCTGGAGCGGGCGAAGCTGGTGGTCGAGCCGGCCGGGGCGAGCACGGTGGCGGCACTGCTGAGCGACCCGCGCGCGTTCCAGGGTCCGGTGGTCGCGGTCCTGTCGGGCGGCAATGTCGACCCGCTGCTGCTGCAGCGCATCCTGCGGCACGGCATGGCGGCGGCCGGCCGCTATCTGTCGCTGCGGCTGCGTCTCGCCGACCGCCCCGGGGCGCTGGCGACGCTGCTGGGCGTCCTCTCCGAGGCGGACGCGAACGTCCTGGACGTGGGCCACGTCCGTACCGACCCGCGCCTCGGGCTCACGGAGGTCGAGGTCGAGCTCCATCTGGAGACGAAGGGGCCCGAGCACTGCACGGAGGTCGAGCAGGCGCTGCGCGAGACGGGGTATCGCGTCATCCGCTGAGCGGTGTCCCCACACCTGGGGAGGGTCACCGGCGCCGAGGCCATGCGACACGGTCCGGGGCTTGTCTATCGCGATGTATCGCGATACCTTGTGCCGCGGCTCATAAACTGCCTGCGCGGAAAGGCCGGCCAAATCTAAGCTGGCGCGCGAAAAGCGGCAAGTAAGCACCGCGTAAGAGCAAGCGAACCCGGAGTAACCCCCTAGCTTCCCCTGGGAGAACCCACATGCCAGGCGCCATCTACGCCGAAGGTCTGGTCAAGACCTTCGGCGACGTAAGGGCTCTGGACGGCGTTGACCTCGATGTCCCCGAGGGCACGGTCCTCGGACTGCTCGGCCCGAACGGCGCCGGCAAGACCACCGCCGTGCGCGTCCTGACGACCCTCCTCCAGCCCGACAGCGGCTCGGCGGTCGTCGCGGGCATCGATGTCCTCAAGAACCCCAACGAAGTCCGCCGGTCGATAGGCCTTTCCGGCCAGTTCGCCGCCGTCGACGAGTACCTCACCGGCCGCGAGAACCTCCAGATGGTCGGCCGGCTCTACCAGATGAGCGCGAAGACGGCGAAGACCAGGGCCGGTGAGCTGCTGGAACGGTTCAATCTCGCCGACGCCGCCGACCGCCCCGCCAAGACCTACTCCGGCGGCATGCGCCGCCGCCTCGACCTCGCCGCGGCCCTGGTCGTCTCGCCGCCCGTGATGTTCATGGACGAGCCGACGACCGGCCTGGACCCACGCAACCGCCAGGCGCTGTGGGAGGTCATCAAGGAGCTCGTCGGCGGCGGTACGACCCTGCTCCTCACCACCCAGTACCTCGAAGAGGCCGACCACCTCGCCGACGACATCTGCGTCATCGACCACGGCAAGGTCATCGCCCGCGGTACGTCGGACGAGCTCAAGGCCCGCACCGGCGGGGAGCGCGTCGAGGTCGTCGTCCACCGTCCCGACGAGATCGCCCCGGCGCGCGAGGTGCTCGCCGGCTTCGGCAAGGGCGAGGTCGCCGTCGAGGACCACACCCGCAAGCTGACCGTCCCGGTCACCGGTGGCGCCAAGCTGCTCGCCGAGGTCATCCGGGATCTCGACACCCGCGGCGTCGAGATCGACGACATCGGTCTGCGCCGTCCCACCCTCGACGACGTCTTCATCTCGCTGACCGGCCATCACGCCGAGGACGCGGCGGAGGGCAACGGCGAGGTCACCGACACCGACCGCAGGAGCAAGGGCAAGCAGGCCCGGAAGGAGCCCGTGAAGTGACGACCGTCCAGGAAGCGGCGGACCGGCCCCTCGCGGCCCCGGTCCCGCGCGGCGGAATCGCGCAGTCGGTCAGCGACTCGCTCGTCGTCGCCAAGCGCAACCTCATCCGCATGACACGGATCCCGGAGATGATCATCTTCGGGATGATCCAGCCGATCATGTTCGTGGTGCTGTTCACCTACGTCTTCGGCGGATCGATCCAGGTCGGCTCGTCCATCTCGACCCAGGACTACCGCGAGTTCCTGATGGCGGGCATCTTCGCCCAGACCGTCACCTTCGCCACGGCGGGTGCCGGCGCGGGCATCGCCGACGACATGCACAAGGGCCTCATCGACCGCTTCCGGTCGCTGCCCATGGCACGCGGCGCGGTCCTCACCGGCCGTACGCTCGCCGACCTGGTGCAGACGGCGCTCACGCTCGTCGTGCTCGCGGTCGTCGCGCTGATCGTCGGCTGGCGGGTCCACGAGAACATCGGCAAGGTGCTGCTCGGCTTCCTGCTGCTGCTCCTGCTCGGCTACGCGTTCTCCTGGATCGGCGCGCTGATCGGCCTTTCGGTCCGCACCCCCGAGGCCGCCACCTCCGGCGGACTGATCTGGCTGTTCCCGCTGACGTTCATCTCGAACGCCTTCGTCGACGCCAACAACATGCCCGGGTTCCTGCAGACCATCGCCGAGTGGAACCCGTTCAGCGCCACGGTGCAGGCCTGCCGTGAGCTGTTCGGCAATCTGCCGCCCGGCTTCGAGGCCGCCGACGCCTGGCCCATGCAGCACCCGATCCTGGCCTCGGTGCTCTGGTCGGTGCTGATCCTGGTGGTCTTCCGCACGCTGGCGGTCCGCAAGTACCGCTCGGCGAGCTGAACCGCACCGGGATCACCACTCCGCCGCGCGCACGACCGAAGGCCCCCGGCACCATCTGGTGCCGGGGGCCTTGTGCATACGGCCTGGTGGGAGGAGCTGCTCAGCCCTGGTACGGCTTCGCCTCGAGGATCCTGACCATGGCGATCTTGCCGTTCGGCAGCTCGTACTCCGCGTCGTCGCCGATCTTCTTGCCGTTGACGCCGGAGCCCAGCGGGGACTGCGGCGAGTACGTCGAGATGTCGCTCGACGCGTACTCGCGGGAGGCGAGCAGGAAGGTCTCCGTGTCGCTCTCGTCGCCGTCGAAGGCGACGGTGACGACCATGCCGGGGGCCACCACGCCGTCGGCCGCCGGGGCCTCGCCGACCTTGGCGTTCTCCAGGAGCTGGGTCAGCTGGCGCACACGGAGCTCCTGCTTGCCCTGCTCCTCCTTGGCCGCGTGGTACCCGCCGTTCTCCCGCAGGTCCCCCTCCTCACGCGCTGCCGCGATCTTGGCAGAGATCTCCGTGCGCGCGGGACCAGACAGGTACTCCAGCTCGGCCTTCAGCTGGTTGTACGCCTCCTGGGTGAGCCAGGTGACGTTGTCGCTGGTCTGGGTCACAGGTGCTCCTCGTAGGTACTGGGAATACAAAGCATCGCCCTACCCAGAAGCATGTGCCTCCAGGAGTGGGCGAAACCACGAGCCTAACAATGAGTGGAGAAAAGAGGGAGGACCAAAAGCTCTCAAGAATGCGTCAATGCAGGTCAGACCCTAAGAGACGCAGGCTGAGGCTCAGCCTTTCGGACCGCTGTCCGCGGTACAGCCCGCCAGCTCGGCGCTGGTCGCACGCGTCGTCGTACGCAGGGTGACGACCTGGTCGATACGGCTCTCGGCGGTGTCGAACCGGACGTCCCTGCGTCCGACCTCGCTGCCGTCCTGGGCGCGGGAGCGCAGGGTGCAGTAGCCCGTGGCGTCCCTGTCCTTGCGGACCTCGAGATGGACCTGGACCCGGTCGTCCGCGGTCACGTCCCACTTGATCAGCTCGGCGCTGATCCGCTGGCCGTTGACGTAGTCGTAACCGAACCAGCCGATCATCGCGAGCAGACCGGCCCCCAGCACGGCGCCCACGATCTTGAGACCACGGTCCGCACGCTCGTCCGCCGAGCGGCCGTAGCGGCTCCCGGGAACTGCTTCGCGCAGGGCGCCCATGATCGTCCTCCCAGACTCGGGGATGCCGGAATTTTCGGCCCCCCGGATCCGTCACTATAGAAGCCGCCCTGCCGCACGCGACCGCCGCCCCACACCGATGCCCCGACGGGACGGCCACGACCTGCCGCGACCAATCACTGACGAATCACCGAGGATCGAGTCTTGACTGAGCAGCTGCGACTGATGGCCGTTCACGCCCACCCCGACGACGAGTCGAGCAAGGGCGCAGCCACGATGGCCAAGTATGTGTCCGAGGGGGTGGACGTGCTGGTCGTGACCTGCACGGGCGGTGAGCGCGGCTCCATCCTCAACCCGAAGCTCCAGGGCGACGCCTACATCGAGGAGAACATCCACGAGGTGCGCCGCAAGGAGATGGACGAGGCCCGCGAGATCCTGGGCGTCAGGCAGGAGTGGCTCGGCTTCGTCGACTCCGGCCTCCCGGAGGGCGACCCGCTGCCCCCGCTGCCGGACGGCTGCTTCGCCCTCGAGGACGTCGGCAAGGCCGCCGGCGAGCTGGCGCGGAAGATCCGCTCCTTCCGCCCGCAGGTCATCACGACGTACGACGAGAACGGTGGCTACCCGCACCCGGACCACATCATGACCCACAAGATCACGATGGTGGCCTTCGACGGCGCGGCGGACCCGGAGCAGTACCCGGAGTCGGAGTACGGGCCGGTCTGGCAGCCCCGGAAGCTCTACTACAACCAGGGCTTCAACCGTCCGCGCACCGTCGCCCTGCACGAGGCGCTGCTCGCGCGCGGCCTCGAGTCGCCGTACGGCGAGTGGCTGGAGCGCTGGAAGGAGTTCCAGCGCGCCGATCGCACCCTCACCACGTACGTGCCGTGCTCCGACTACTTCGAGATCCGCGACAAGGCCCTGATCGCCCACGCCACGCAGATCGACCCCGACGGCGGCTGGTTCCGCGTGCCGATGGAGATCCAGAAGGAGGTCTGGCCGACCGAGGAGTACGAGCTCGCCAAGTCCCTCGTCGATACCTCCCTCCCCGAGAGCGACCTCTTCGCGGGCATCCGCGACAATGCCTGACATGAGCGCAAGCGCAAACCTCGCCCTGACCCACCTCGTCCCGCTCGCCGCCAAGGAGCTCGACGAGAACAAGGTGACCCCGGGTGTCCTCGGCTTCATCGTCTTCGCGGCGCTCGCCGTGGGCGTGTGGATGCTGATGAAGTCCATGAACCGGCACATGGGCCGCGTGAACTTCGAGGAGGCCCCGGAGGGCGCCGCCAAGGGCGCTGCCGGCGGCAGGGCCGCCTCCTCGGCCAAGGAGTAGGCGCCGAGGGTGACCCCGCGAGGCCGGCCGGCCGCAGGGGTCACCCTTCGGGCGATCGGCAGCACAGGGTCACCCGTGGGGTACGGGCGGGGCCGCCTCGGGCCACCCGCGGCTTCACCCCCGTGCCTGCTCCACCGGCACGCCCATCACTTCCCGCGTGTTCCGGTTCGGGATCATCCCCAGCGACCACGCCTGCCAGCCGTCCTCTAGCCGCACGCCCCGCTCCAGCACCAGGGCGAAGGCCTCCATGCAGTCCTCCAGCCTGCCGTCGCGCGTCGGGTGGCGGTCCTCTCGGAGCCGGGCGAGCTCCTCCTGGGCGACCACCGTGCCGACCTCGATGCCCCCCGCGGAGGCGTAGGGGAGCAGGGTGCAGCGGAGGAAGCCGGCCCAGTCGGCGCCGCGGCGGTCGCGGTACGAGGCGAAGAGCGCGGCCGCCTCGTCGCACAGGGCGAGGGCCTGGGACGGGCGGTTGTTGCCCGCGTCGATGACGCCGAGCTCGAGACACGTCCAGGCCTCGCCGTGCGCCACGCCGATGCGGTGGAAATCGGCCCGGGCGTCGACGAGGAGCTGGCGGGCGAAGCCGGAGTTGCGCAGATTGCCGGTCTGCGCGGCGCGCTGGTCGCGGGTGGCGCGGCCCGAGTGGTGGCGGGCGCAGGCCAGGCCGTAGACGTCCCGCATCCGGGAGAACATGGTGCGGGCCCGCTCCAGCTCCCGTATCGCCTGATCGCGGTCGCCCCGCTCCTCCAAGGCCTGACCCAGGTAGTAGAGCGTCCACGCCTCGCCGCGGGCGTCCTCGCTCTCGCGGTGCCGGGAGAGCGCCTGGCGGAGCTGGTCCACGGCCGGGGACGGGTCGCCGTCGACCAGCCGGGCGCGGGCCAGCTGCGTCAGCGCCCACGCCTCGCCGCGGTCGTCGCGCGTACGCCCGTACAGATCGAGGGCCTCACGAAGCTCCGACTCCGCGCGCGGTACATCGCCCATGCGCAGAAACACCTGGCCGAACTGGAAGTGCGTCCAGGCCTCGCCGTGCAGCGACTCGCTCTCACGGTGCAGCCGAACCGCGTCCGTGAGGAGGGTCAGGGCCTCGCCGATGTTGGCCCGGTCCCGCTCCACCGCGGCCAGTGCGTGCAGGGTCCAGGCGCGGTCGGCGGCCAGCGCGTCCGACGACTGGAGCCCGATCGCCTCCCGCAGCTTCGCCGCGGCCTCGGTGAGGTTGCCCTGGTGATGCAGGGTGATGCCCAGCGAACACAGGGCACGTGCGGCGCCCGCGTCGTGCTGTGCCTCGCGGTACAGGTCCACCACCGACGACAGCGTCGTGCGGGCCTTGTCCAGCTCGCCCAGCTGGCGGGCAGCGATACCCGTCCGCCACTGGACCGAGCGGACCAGCAGGCCCTGGTCGACGGCCTGCGTCAGCTCGTTGATCTCTCCCAGGCGGTAGAGGTCACCGCGCAGCAGGCAGTAGTCGCACAACGCGCCCAGCAGATTCAGCACCGCCTGCTGATCGACACCCTCGGCATGCCGCAGCGCCGCCGTGATGAAGCTCGACTCGTCGTCCAGCCAGCGCAGCGCCGCGTCCAGCGAGGCGAAACCGTGGCCCCCGGCTGTGCTTTTCACAAACGTGTCCGCGCGCGTCGACGTCTTCCCGTCGACCAGCCGGATCACCGAGTCCGCGAGCTCCGCGTACCCGATGATCAGCCGCTCCTGCGCGGCCGTACGTTCACCGGGCTGCTCCTCGTCCAGGAGCCGCTCCTGCGCGAAGGCGCGCACCACATCGTGCAGGCGGTAGCGCTCGCCCCGTACGTGGTCGAGCAGCCCGGCCCGGGCCAGCGCGGACAGCAGCCGCTGCCCCTCCGTCTCGTCGGTGCCCAGCAGCGCGGCCGCCGCCGCCGCGCCCAGCGATGCCCGTCCGGCGAGGGCGAGCCTGCGCAGCAGCCGGCGCGCCTGCTCCGACTGGTCGGTGTAGCGCAGCCACAGCGTCCGCTCGACCGGCCGCAACGGACTGTCCGCCGACAGGCCTGCCAGGTCCGCGGCCAGCTCCTGCGCGGTACGCGCCCCCAGCGACGAGCCCGCGATCCGCAGCGCCAGCGGCAGCCCGCCGCACAACTCCCTCACGGTGTCGGTGGACTGCGAGTCGTACGGCCCCTCGAGCGGCTCCTCCGCCGCCGTGTTCAGGAGCTCCTCGGCGCCCGCCGCGTCCAGCGCCTCCACCGACAAATGGTGCACCCAGGCGGGGATGTCCTCGGGCAGCTCCAGCGGCCCGCGCGCGGTGACCAGCACCAGCGAGTCGGAACGCTCCGGGAGCAGCGTCCGGACCTGACCGGCGTCGCTCGCGTCATCCAGGACCACCGTGACCGGCAGCCCCGTCAGATGCTGGTGGTACAGCTCGCTCAGCCGCCGCACCTGCTGATCCGCCGAAGAGCGCTCCCGGAACAGCAGTTGCTCGCGCGGCGCGCCCAGCCGGTTCAGCAGATGCAGCAGCGCATCCCGCGTCGACAGCGGCCGCTCGCCCGCCGAACCGCCACGCAGATCGACGACGCACGCGCCCCGGAACTGGTCCTTGAGCTCGTGCGCGGCCCGCACCGCCAGCGTCGTCCGCCCCGAGCCCGGCTCGCCGTGCAGGACGACCACCGTCGGCTTCGTCTCCGTGGACGCCCGGGCCGCGTGCACCCACTGCGCGATCCGCGTCACGGCCTCACGCCGGCCCGCGAACGGCCCGTCCGGCGCAGGCAGATGCCCGAACGACTGCTCCAGCACACTCCGCCTGCGCGCGGCCTGACTCCGGTCCGCGCCCCGCAGCACCGGCCCTGTCGCCGCCTTCTTCGCGGGCCGCGCCGTGGAGGCCGCCAGCATCCGCTGCTGGTCCAGGAACGGACGGATGCCCCGCACCTCCAGCGCCGTCAGCCACTGGAGCCGCAGCTGCTCGGGTCCGCCCGGCTGCCCCAGCGCCCCGGCCCTGCGGTGCGCGGCGGGCCAGTGCGACGCGGTCACCTTGAGCACGGTCGCCGCGGCCCCGGCCACAGCGACGACCGCCCCGGCTCCGAGCGCCGTCCCCGTCGCCGTACCCAGCGCGACGTCCGCCCCGATAGCCGCGGCCGCGGCAACGGCCGTCACCACCGCGGCGGTCGACACGTTCTGCCGGCTGAACCTCTCCGCCAGCGACAGCTGCCCCGCCTCGGCCTCCTCGACCGCCCGCAGATACGCCGTGTACTCCTCGCCCGCAGTGCCCGCCATCGCCTCCAGCGCCGACCGCCCGCGCGCGAGCAACGCCCCGGAGTCGGTACGTCCGCCGGAGCGGCGCACCTCCTCCTCGACGGCGCGTACCAACAGCCGCTCGGCTTCCACCCGATGGCTGTCCCGCATGTGGTCCCCCTCCGACAGCTTCCGCTTTCGTGTTCCAGCGCCAAGTGTCCTGCTTGACTGCTCCCCTGCCTGAAGGGAAGCGATGCCTTCCTTCAGAGGGTTGGGAATTCCTGGCTCACACTGCCTGACGGGACGGCGTCCCGCCAGGTGTTCCGCGATCAGCACCAGCCGGGTTCAGACCAGCCCGGACGAGCATCACGCGGGCGGAGTCCCTGTCCCGCCATCCGGGAAGCCGGACTCCTCCCCGGCCTGAAGGCCGGGGCATCCTTCCGTCTGTCCGGTGGCGCACGTCGGAGCGAGGGAGTCGGGGTGATCAGATGGCGTGACCTGCGGGCTGTGGGGCTGTGTGCCACCTCGGCGCCGCACGGAGGATCCGGCAGGATGGGGGTATGGCGAACCGTCTGGCCCATGAGACCTCCCCCTACCTCCTTCAGCACGCCGACAACCCGGTCGACTGGTGGCCCTGGTCCCCCGAAGCCTTCGAGGAGGCGCGCAAGCGCGGCGTGCCCGTGGTGCTCAGCGTCGGGTACTCGAGCTGTCACTGGTGCCATGTGATGGCACACGAGTCCTTCGAGGACGACGACACCGCCGCGTACCAGAACGAGTACTTCGTCAACATCAAGGTCGACCGCGAGGAGCGCCCCGACGTCGACGCCGTCTACATGGAGGCCCTGCAGGCCGCCACCGGCCAGGGCGGCTGGCCCATGACCGTCTTCCTGACCCCGGACGCGGAGCCGTTCTACTTCGGTACGTACTTCCCGCCGGTCCCCCGCCACGGCATGCCCTCCTTCCGCCAGGTGCTGGAGGGCGTCTTCGCGGCCTGGAGCGGGCGGCGCGAGGAGGTCGCGAAGGTGGCCGGGAAGATCGCCAGGGATCTGGCGGGGCGGTCGCTTGCGTACGGGGGGCAGGGGCAGCCCGGCGAGGAGGAGCTCGCGCAGGCGCTGCTGGCGCTGACCAGGGAGTACGACGTGAGGCACGGCGGGTTCGGCGGGGCGCCGAAGTTCCCGCCGTCGATGGTTGTGGAGTTCCTGCTGCGGCACCATGCGCGGACCGGCGCCGAAGGGGCGCTGCAGATGGCCGCCGACACGTGCGAGGCGATGGCCAGGGGCGGGATCTACGACCAGCTCGGGGGCGGGTTCGCGCGGTACTCGGTGGACCGCGAGTGGGTCGTGCCGCACTTCGAGAAGATGCTGTACGACAACGCGCTGCTGTGCCGGGTGTACGCGCATCTGTGGCGGGTGACCGGCAGCGATCTTGCCCGCAGGGTCGCCCTGGAGACCGCCGACTTCATGGTGCGGGAGCTGCGCACGCCGGAGGGCGGCTTCGCGTCCGCGCTGGACGCGGACAGCGCCGTCGAAGACGGATGGGGACACCCCGAGGCCGAAGGCTCTGGGGGAGGCACGGGGAAGCATGTGGAGGGCGCGTACTACGTGTGGACGCCCGCGCAGCTGACCGAGGTCCTCGGCGCGGAGGACGCGGAGTTCGCCGCCCGCTCGTTCGGGGTGACCGAGGAGGGGACCTTCGAGGAGGGTGCCTCCGTGCTCCAACTCCCTCAGGACGCGGGCATGGAGGACGCCGCCCGGGTGGAGTCCGTACGGGCACGTCTGCTCGCCGCCCGCGAGGAGCGGGCCCGGCCGGGGCGGGACGACAAGGTCGTCGCCGCGTGGAACGGCCTCGCGATCGCCGCGCTCGCGGAGACCGGCGCGTACTTCGACCGGCCCGATCTGGTCGAGCGGGCGACGGAGGCCGCCGATCTGCTCGTACGGCTGCACATGGACGCGGGCGCGCGCCTGACCCGTACCTCCAAGGACGGGCACGCCGGGGTCAACGCCGGGGTGCTGGAGGACTACGGGGACGTCGCGGAGGGCTTCCTCGCGCTCGCGGGTGTGACGGGCGAGGGCGTGTGGTTGGAGTTCGCGGGATTTCTGCTGGACATCGTGCTGGACCAGTTCGTCTCGGACGGCGGCGCTCTGTTCGATACCGCGCATGACGCAGAGCAGCTCATCCGGCGGCCACAGGACCCCACCGACAATGCCGCACCCTCCGGCTGGACGGCCGCGGCCGGCGCCCTGCTCTCGTACGCCGCGCACACCGGCTCCGAGGCCCATCGAACCGCCGCCGAGCGGGCGTCGGGTGTCGTGAAGGCTCTCGGCCCCCGGGCGCCCCGGTTCATCGGCTGGGGGCTCGCGGTCGCGGAGGCGGCGCTCGACGGGCCGCGCGAGATCGCGGTCGTCGGGCCGCAGGCCGATCCGGGCACCCGGGAGCTGCACAGGGCCGCGCTGCTCGGCGCCGCGCCGGGGTCCGTGATCGCCGTGGGGGAGCCGGAGAGCTCGGAGTTCCCGCTGCTCGTGGACCGTCCCCTGGTCCAGGGCCGGCCCGCGGCGTACGTCTGCCGGCACTTCGTCTGCGCGGCGCCCGTCACCGAAGCGGAGGCCCTGAGGCGGGAGTTGACGCCTGGTACGTAAGGGGTTCCGCGGGAATCCGGTGGCCTGACCGAAACGCGCCATTCATCAAAACGGGCACACGGCCGTCACAGTTTCTGCCTATTCTCTCCACTGCTGACACAGCAGCTGCGCGTGGGGGACATGCGCAGGGGGGTTCAGGGGGGAAGTGCGCGGCGGGCGAGGAGGTCTGCCGCGCTGTTCCCCTCTGCTTGAGGGGGGCACATTGCTCACGTCTGTGTTCATCGCTGCCGTTTCCATGGCGCTGTTCTGGATGGCGGCGTTCACACTCTGGTGGCAGATGCATGCGTGGCGTACGCCGGAGACGCTGGCGTCGACACGCTTCGAGAGCCCGGCGGGCGTGCAGGGACTGTCGTTCTCCCTGCTGCTGCCCGCCCGGCACGAGCAGCTGGTGCTGGAGCACACCATCAGCCGGCTGCTGGAGTCCAGCCACCGCGACTTCGAGATCATCGTCATCGTCGGGCACGACGACCCGGAGACGACCGAGGTCGCCGCGAAGGCCGCGGCCCGGGACCCGGAGCGGGTGCGGGTCGTCGTCGACACCCACGACACCAAGAACAAGCCGAAGGCGCTCAACACGGCCCTGCCGCACTGCCGCGGCGACGTCGTCGGGGTCTTCGACGCCGAGGACCAGGTCCATCCCGAGCTGCTCGCCCATGTCGACCACGCCTTCACCGCCACCGGCGCCGACGTCGTCCAGGGCGGCGTCCAGCTGATCAACTTCCACTCGTCCTGGTACGCGCTGCGCAACTGCCTCGAGTACTTCTTCTGGTTCCGTTCCCGGCTCCACCTGCACGCCGCGAAGGGCTTCATCCCGCTCGGCGGCAACACCGTGTTCGTCCGCACCGACGTGCTGCGCGAGGCCGGCGGCTGGGACCAGAACTGCCTCGCCGAGGACTGCGACCTGGGCGTGCGGCTGTCCAGCAAGGGCAAGAAGGTCGTCGTCGCGTACGACGCGGACATGGTCACCCGCGAGGAGACCCCCGGCACGCTGATGTCGCTGCTCAAGCAGCGCACCCGCTGGAACCAGGGCTTCCTGCAGGTTTACCGGAAGAAGGACTGGAAGCAACTGCCCACGCTCGGGCAGCGGATGCTCGCCCGCTACACGCTGATGACCCCGTTCATGCAGGCCTTCACGGGCCTGATCATCCCGGTCAACGCGGCCGTCGCGTTCCTCCTCGACGTGCCCGTCGGGATCGCCTTCATCACCTTCCTGCCGCTCATCACCGCCCTGGTGACCTTCGTCTTCGAGATCGTCGGGCTCCACGACTTCGGTACGCAGTACGGGCTCAGGGTCCGCCTCTCGCACTACCTCAAGCTCATCGTCGGCGGCCCCTTCTACCAGGTGCTCCTCGCGGGCGCGGCCGTGCGGGCCGTGTGGCGGGAGCAGCGGGGCCGTAACGAGTGGGAGCTGACCAGTCATGTCGGCGCGCATCTCTCCGGCGGCTCCGACTCCGGCTCCGGCTCCCGCGGCTCCCGCGACTCCCGAGAGGAAGTCCACGCGTGACCTCCACCCTGACGGCGGCGCCCCCGGTGGCGGCCGCCCGCTCCGCCGATCCCGTACGACTCCCGGCCGTCCGGCCCGTCGTCCGATTCCGTTCCTCCCGGCCCGATCTGCTGCTCTGCGGGGCGCTGCTGGTGGCGATCCTGCTGGTGCAGGGCTGGAACATCCAGCACTTCCCGACCCTCAGCGACGACGAGGGCACGTATCTCGCCCAGGCCTGGGCGGTCCAGCAGGGCGAAGGCCTCGCCCACTACACGTACTGGTACGACCATCCGCCGCTCGGCTGGATCCAGCTCGCGGTGCTCACGTGGATACCCGCGCTCCTCGTGCCCGAGGCGATGACGGTCGCATCGATGCGCGGCGCGATGCTGCTGGTCAGCGCGGCCAGTGCGGTCCTGCTGTACGTGCTGGCGCGGCGGCTGTGGCTGCCGCGCTGGGCGGCGGGGCTCGCGATGGTCCTCTTCGGCCTCTCACCGCTGTCCGTCATCCTCCAGCGGGAGATCTTCCTCGACAACCTCGCCGTGATGTGGATGCTGCTGGCGTTCTGCCTCGCGGCCTCGCCGAGCCGGCATCTGTGGCACCACTTCGCCGCGGGGCTCGTGGCGGCGGTCGGGGTGCTGACGAAGGAGACCATGCTGGTCGTGCTGCCCGCGCTGATGGTGACGATGTGGCGCTTCAGCCACCGCGACACCCGAAAGTTCGCGGTCACCGGCGCGGTCACGGCGTGTGCGCTGATCGGCTTCTCGTATCCGCTGTTCGCCCTGCTCAAGGGCGAGTTGCTGCCGGGCGCCGGCCATGTGTCGCTGTGGGAGGGCATCACCTACCAGATGAGCCGGCCGGGCTCCGGATTCATCCTCACCGAGGGCACCGGCTCGTACGGAGTCCTCCAGTCCTGGCTCTACTACGACCGCGTCCTCCCGCTCGGCGGCCTCGCGGGCGCGGCGCTGCTCCTGGTCACCCTGCGCTGGTCGGTGACCGCGCGGGCGCTCGCAGGGCCCGCGCTGGCCGTCGCGATCCTGACGGCGGTCGCTATGCGGCCGTCCGGCTATCTGCCCGCGATGTACGTCATCCAGGCGCTGCCGTTCCTGGCCCTGGTGCTGGCGGGCGGCGCGGCGAGCGTTGCGCACGCGGTGCTGCGCCGACGGCGGAGGCCGGACGAGCGCCGCTCGCTGACGCTCACGCGGCGGACGGCCGCGGTGCTGCTCGCGGCGAGCGCCGCCGTGTACGTCGTACCGCGCTGGTACGACGGCGACCGCACCGCCATGACGGCCGACGCCAACGCCCCGTACCGCGCGGCGGCCCACTGGCTCGCCACGGAGGTCGCGGCCCCGGCCCGCACCCGGGTCCTCGTCGACGACGCGCTCTGGCTCGACCTCGTGCACGCGGGGTACGAGCCGGGGCTCGGCGCGATCTGGTTCTACAAGGCCGACCTCGACCCTGCGGTCACGAAGACGATGCCCGGCGGCTGGCGCGACCTCGACTATGTCGTCGCCTCCCCGACGGTACGGCGCGATGCGCGCGACCTGCCCAACGTGAAGGCCGCGCTGGAGCATTCGACGGCCGTCGCCACCTTCGGCGAGGGCGAGGACCGGATCGAGATCCGCGAAATCGGGGGAGCTGACGGGAATTGACGACTCACCACACAGGAGTCGAGGGCATGGACGATCCCTCCGGCCCTCCGTCGCCCGACCGGCGCCTCGATGCGCCCGTCCCACCGACGGACCGGCCCGGTGGGCCGGCTGCCGGATCGCGGCCCGCCGCGCACGGCATGGCGGCCGACCCGGCGGCGGTGCGCCGCCACGGCGCGGGCGCGGCGCAGACGGTCGGTGACCGGCTCGCCCCGGAGCACGTGGCCCGGGTCGTCGGCGACGCCGGGGCGGCTCACCTGCTCGTGGCCACGGACACGCCTCCCGAGCCGGCCGCCGGCGCTGCTGCGGCGGGGACCGAGGCAGGACGGCGGGCCGCCGAGGCGCGGGAGCCGGCCGACGTGGCGGAGCCCGGTGCAGTCACCATCGTCATCCCCACCTTCAACGAGTCGGGGAACGTCCGCGAGTTGCTGCGCAGGCTCGCCGATTCGGTGCCCGTGCGGCTGCCCTGCGAGGTCGTCTTCGTCGACGACTCGACCGACGACACCCCGGCCGTGATCGCCGAGGCCGCGCGCGAGTGCCCGTTCCCGGTGTCCGTCATCCATCGCGAGGTGCCCGAGGGTGGGCTCGGCGGGGCGGTCGTCGAGGGGCTGAGGGCCGCAGGGTCCGACTGGATCGTGGTGATGGACGCCGATCTGCAGCATCCGCCGGCCCTCGTGCCCGACCTCGTCGCCACGGGCGAGAAGGAGTCCGCCGACCTCGTCGTCGCCAGCCGGTATCTGCCCGGCGGCAGCCGCGCCGGGCTCGCGGGCGGCTACCGGGTCGCCGTCTCACGCGGCGCGACCTGGCTGGCCAAGGGGCTCTTCCCGCGGGCCCTGCGCGGGATCAGCGACCCGATGAGCGGCTTCTTCGCGATCCGCCGCGCCGCGGTGACCGCGGACGCGCTGAAGCCGCTGGGCTACAAGATCCTGCTGGAGCTGGCGGTACGCTGCCGGCCGGCCGCGGTCGCCGAGGTGCCGTTCGTCTTCCAGGACCGCTTCGCGGGCGAGTCCAAGTCGACGGCGAAGGAAGGCGCGCGCTTCCTGCGGCACCTGGTCGAGCTGCGTACCGCGTCGCCGCTCGCCCGGATGATCGCCTTCGGCCTGATCGGGCTCACCGGCTTCGTCCCCAACCTCCTCGCGCTGCACATGCTGGTCGGCGGCGGGCTGCACTACCTGCCCGCCGAGATCCTCGCCAACCAGCTGGGTGTGCTGTGGAACTTCCTCCTCATCGAGGTGCTGCTCTTCCGCGACCGGCGCCATCACCGGCACTGGGCGGACCGGGTGGGCCGGTTCGCGCTGCTCGCCAACGCCGATCTGCTGCTTCGCATCCCGCTGATCGCCCTGTTCGTCGGGCAGCTCCAGCTGGCGGTGGTGCCCGCCACCGCCCTCGCGCTGCTCACCACGTTCGTCCTGCGCTTCGCCGGGACCGAGGCGCTGGTCTATCTGCCCCGCGAGGGGCGTAGGAGTCGCACAGCAAGGAGCACCAGTTGATGCCATCCACGCGCAGACGCACCGCTCTGCTCGCCGTCGCCGTCATGACCGGAGGGCTGCTGCTCTCCGCCCAGCAGTCCGCGACCGCGGGCCCCAACCTCGTCAAGAATCCCGGCTTCGAGACCACCGGCACCGGCGACATGCCGTCCTGCTGGTCCAAGTCCGGCTGGGGCGACAACGACTTCACGTTCACCACGACCACCGACGCCCACAGCGGCTCCGCCGCGATGAAGGTCGAGCTGACCCGCCGCGTCGACGGCGACCGCAAGGCCCTCATCACCGAGTCCGCCGCGTGTGCGCCCTCCGTCGTCCCGGAGCGGCAGTACGACCTGTCCCTCTGGTACAAGTCGACGACCCCGGACACCTCGCTCACCCTCTTCCGGCACGACGCGACCGCCGGCTGGCAGTACTGGACCGACCTGCGCACCCTGCCGATGGAGGCGGACTACACCCGCACCGAGGTCCGTACGCCCGTCGTCCCGCCGGGCACCGACCGGATCGCCTGGGGTGTCTCCGTCTTCGGCACCGGCAGCGTCACCACCGACGACTACGTGATGGAGGAGGTCGCCCCGCCCGCGCCCGACCCCGTGTGCACGGGCACGCCGGAGGAGTGCGTCAAGGGCAGGTGGGACGTCATGCCCACGCAGAACCCGGTGCGCTCCATGCACTCGGTGGTGCTGCACAACGGCAAGGTGCTGCTGATCGCGGGGTCCGGAAACGACCCGTCGATGTTCGCGGCGGGCACGTTCACCTCCGCCGTGTACGACCCGGTGGCCGGCACGTACGAGAACATCCCCACCCCGGCGGACATGTTCTGCGCCGGGCATGTGCAGCTCTCCGACGGGCGCGTGCTGGTGATGAGCGGCAACAAGGGGTATCCGTCGGCCGACGGCAGGATCGGCTACCAGGGCCTGAAGGACTCGTACGTCTTCGACCCGGTGACGGAGACGTACACACGCACCAACGACATGCACGACGGCCACTGGTACCCGTCGGCGACGATCCTCGGCAACGGCGACGTCATTTCCTTCGGCGGTCTGAAGGAGGACTCCACGGGCAATGTGACGGCGGAGAAGTTCTCGGCCGCGCAGAACAAGTGGCTGCCCATGAACGAGGTCAACCAGACCTGGTCGTACTGGGGCCTGTACCCGTCGATGATCCTCATGCAGGACGGCCGGCTCTTCTACTCCGGCAGCCATGTCTTCGGCAACGGCACCGCGGGCACGGGCGCCTCGATCTACGACTACGACGCCAACACCATCACCGACGTCCCGGGCCTCAGGAACAAGGACCAGCGCGACGAGAGCGCGAGCGTGCTGTTGCCTCCTGCGCAGGACCAGCGGGTGCTGACGATCGGCGGCGGCAACAACGAGACCAACCCGACGGCCAACCGTCTCACCGACATCATCGACCTCAAGCAGCCGAACCCGCGGTACACGGCGGGCCCGCCGCTGCCGCAGGGCCTCGTCGACCAGGGCCAGGGCAAGCGGCCGCAGACCGGTGACGAGGGCAAGATGTTCGTCTCCGCCGTGCTGCTGCCGGACGGCAAGGTCCTGGAGACCGGAGGCGGACTGCACGACCGGGCCGACCCGGTGTACGAGGCGTCGTTCTTCGACCCGGCGACCGACACGTACCAGGAGGGCCTGGCGGCCGACCCGATCCCGCGGACGTACCACTCCTCGGCCTTCCTGCTGCCCGACGGCCGGGTGATGGCCGTCGGCGACAACCCGGGCAACGGCACGTACAACCACAACGTGTCGATCTACACTCCGCCCTATCTGCTCAAGGGCCCGCGCCCGCGGATCACTTCGGTGATCGACCGGGAGTGGCAGTACGGCGACACGCAGCGGATCACCGTCGACCGTCCGATCGCCAAGGCGGAGCTGATCCGTCCGGCGGCCGTCACCCACTCGTCGGACCCCAACCAGCGGTTCGTGGACCTGCCGATGAGCGTGGTGGACGACCGCACGATCGACCTGAACGTCACCGGCAACCCGAATCTCGCGCCGCCCGGCTGGTACATGCTGTTCGGCGTCGACGCCAACGGCATTCCGACGGTGGCGGAGTGGGTGCACCTGGGGGCCGCACCCGCGGCGCTCAGGTCGGCCGGCGAGGCGCCTTCGGCGCACGTCCACGACTTCGCCGGCGACCTCGCCAAGTCCCCGAAGAAGAACGGCAAGAAGCGGTCCTCCGCCCCGGCCAGCCCTCGGATCGCGGGCTGCGACCGGCACTACGGCTCGGCGAACGTGTGCGTCCCGCTCACCTTCCCCGAGCCGGTGAAGGCGACGACGAAGTCCCGCTGCGACTGGCTGACCGCCCACGGGTACGGCCGGCTGAAGGTCAACGGCAAGGACGATCCGCTGCGGCTCGACCCGGACCGGGACGGCCGGACCTGCGGCAAGGGGGACCTGAGGAGGTAGCTCAGAGGGTGAGCCCGCCCTGGAGCGTGTCCAGTGTGCGGTTGACGAGCGCGACCAGATCGTCCTTCTGGTCGCGCTCGGCCCAGTAGAGCATCGCCTCGCGCAGCGCGCCCATCACCGAAGCGGTGAACACCCGGACCTCCAGATCGTCGGGGTCGCGCCCGGCGCGGTCGGCGATCGGACGGGCCAGCAGCTGCGAGGTCGCTGCCATGGTCTCGGTCATCCGGGCGCGGAGGGCGGGGACTTCGACCATGAGCCTCGTGCGCTGGCGCATCTCCTCCGGTTCGCTCCGGAGGATCTCCGCGACGGCGCCCGTGAGGATGAACCGCAGCGACTCCAGCGGCGGCTCGTCGGCGGGCCGGGCCCGCAGCACCTGTTCCATGATCGGGTCGTACTCGTCGGTGAGGACGATGTCTTCCTTCGTGGGGAAGTAGCGGAAGACGGTGGAGGGAGAGACCTCGGCCGCCGCGGCGATCTGCTCGATGGTGGTCGCCTCGTAGCCATGCTCGGCGATCAGCCGGTAGGTGGTCCTGCGGATCGCGATGCGGGTCTTCAGCTTCTTGCGCTCGCGCAGGCCCAGCGGGCGCTGAGCGTCGGAGGGAAATTCGGCGGCCATGCGGCTCATTCTCGTCCATGGCTCGGGCGCGGGGGATCGGCCCTCCTTGGGAGCCCGTCCGGCGTCTGAGGACGGACATGCGGGCCGACCGGACGGTGCCGGGCACACTCAGGGGGTCTGGGGCGAAGCCCCGGTTCGGGAAGGGGGGGTCCCCCACGCCGGGCGGGGAGAAGGCCCGCCGCGGGCCCCCCGCCCCGCCGCAGGCGCACCCCGCGCCCCGCATCCGCCCCCGGCGGTCACGGCACGCGCATGCCGGCCGGATCCGAGGGCTCTGTGCCGCAGCCATGCGGCCACCTCCGTAGAAGTAAGTCCAAAGTGGCGGTAACTCTCAAAAGACGGTGAGCGTCAATAGGTCGGGAGCGCGGGGTCGCGGAACGCCGAACGGCCCGCGGCGAGGGCCGCGGGCCGTTCGTGAGCGTCCGGGGAGGCGCGTCCCCGGACGAGGTCAGGTGTGCTGGTAGGCCACCAGTGAGATGCCGACGTAGTGCACGACGAACGCCGCCAGCGTCAAGGAGTGGAAGACCTCGTGGAAGCCGAACCAGCGCGGTGACGGGTTCGGGCGCTTGATCCCGTAGACCACTCCGCCCGCGCTGTAGAGCAGCCCGCCGACGATCACGAGCACGAGGACCGCGATGCCGCCCGTGCGCATGAAGTCTGGCAGGAAGAAGACGGCGGCCCAGCCCATCGCGATGTAGCAGGGCGTGTAGAGCCAGCGCGGGGCGCCGACCCAGAACACCCGGAAAGCGATCCCCGCCGCCGCGGCCGCCCAGACCGCCCACAGCAGCACCCGCCCGGTGGAGTCGGGGAGCAGCAGCAGGGTCAGCGGGGTGTAGGTGCCCGCGATGATCAGGAAGATGTTCGCGTGGTCGAGCCGGCGCAGCACGGCCGTCGCGCGCGGCCCCCAGTCACCCCGGTGGTAGAGAGCGCTTACGCCGAAGAGCAGGCATGCGGTCAGTATGTAGATCCCGCACGCGATCCGGCCGCGCGTCGAGTCCGCGAGCGCCGTCAGGACGATTCCCGCGACGAGCACGGCGGGAAACATCCCTGCGTGCAGCCACCCCCGCAGCCTCGGCTTCACCGGCAGTGGATCTTCAGTCTCGGCCTCATCGGGCGAAGCAGCTGTCATGGCGGCATGCTACCTACGGGCCCGTAAGTCCTGAGCCTGAGTGGCGATGCTCACGTGAGAGGTCCTCTGGACATATGGGCGCACTGCACGGATGATCAGATGAGTGTGGTCGGCACCGGATGAGCGGCTACGAAGCATCCGGGTCGCGGCCCCCACGGGGCAAACAACCTTCAAACCCCTCATTTAGGAGCGATCGTGGCGCGCGACATCGCGGCTCCCAGCACCGTCCCCACCAATCACCAGGAACTCGTCTCCTGGGTCGACGAGATCGCAGCTCTCACGCAGCCGGACAGGGTGGTCTGGTGTGACGGTTCCGAGGCCGAGTACGAGCGCCTGTGCGAGGAGCTCGTCTCCAAGGGCACGTTCAAGAAGCTGGACCCGATCAAGCGCCCGAATTCGTACTACGCCGCATCCGACCCGACCGATGTCGCCCGGGTCGAGGACCGCACCTTCATCTGCTCCGAGAAGGAGGAGGACGCGGGCCCGACGAACCACTGGAAGGCCCCGGCCGCGATGAAGGCCATCTTCGCCGGCGAGAATGGGGGCACCTCCCAGGCCGAAGGCTCTGGGGGAATCTTCCGCGGCTCGATGCGCGGCCGGACGATGTACGTCGTCCCGTTCTGCATGGGCCCGCTGGGCTCGGAGCTCTCCGCGATAGGCGTCGAGATCACCGACTCCGCCTATGTCGCGGTCTCCATGCGGACGATGACCCGCATGGGACAGCCCGTCCTCGACGAGCTCGGCTCCGACGGCTTCTTCGTGAAGGCCGTCCACACCCTGGGCGCGCCGCTGGAGCCCGGCCAGGAGGACGTGCCGTGGCCGTGCAACAGCACGAAGTACATCTCGCACTTCCCGGAGACCCGTGAGATCTGGTCGTACGGCTCCGGCTACGGCGGCAACGCGCTCCTCGGCAAGAAGTGCTACGCCCTGCGCATCGCCTCCGTCATGGCCCGCGACGAGGGCTGGCTCGCCGAGCACATGCTCATCCTCAAGCTGACCCCGCCGCAGGGCGAGGCCAAGTACGTCGCCGCCGCCTTCCCGTCCGCCTGCGGCAAGACCAACCTCGCCATGCTGGAGCCCACCATCTCCGGCTGGACCGTGGAGACCATCGGCGACGACATCGCCTGGATGCGCTTCGGCGAGGACGGCCGGCTGTACGCGATCAACCCCGAGGCGGGCTTCTTCGGCGTCGCGCCGGGCACCGGTGAGCACACCAACGCCAACGCCATGAAGACCCTGTGGGGCAACGCGGTCTTCACCAACGTCGCGCTGACCGACGACAACGACATCTGGTGGGAGGGCATGACGGAGGAGACTCCGGCCCACCTGACCGACTGGAAGGGCAACGACTGGACCCCGGAGTCCGGGACCCCGGCGGCCCACCCGAACGCCCGCTTCACCGTCCCGGCCGCGCAGTGCCCGATCGCCGCGCCGGAGTGGGAGGACCCGAAGGGTGTGCCGATCTCGGCGATCCTCTTCGGTGGCCGCCGCGCCTCCGCCGTCCCGCTGGTCACCGAGTCCTTCGACTGGCAGCACGGCGTCTTCCTCGGCGCGAACGTCGCCTCCGAGAAGACCGCCGCGGCCGAGGGCAAGGTCGGCGAGCTGCGCCGCGACCCGTTCGCGATGCTGCCGTTCTGCGGCTACAACATGGGCGACTACATGGCCCACTGGATCAAGGTCGGCAAGAACGCGGACGCGTCCAAGCTGCCGAAGATCTACTACGTGAACTGGTTCCGCAAGAACGACGCGGGCAAGTTCGTCTGGCCGGGCTTCGGCGAGAACGGCCGCGTCCTCAAGTGGATCGTCGAGCGCCTGGAGGGCAAGGCCGAGGGCGTCGAGACCCCCATCGGCATCCTGCCGACGCGCGACGCGCTCGACACGGACGGCCTCGAACTGGCCGAGACGGACCTGGACTTCCTGCTCAAGGTCGACGCGGAGGTCTGGCGCGAGGAGGCCGCGCTGATCCCCGAGCACCTCAACACCTTCGGTGACCACACCCCGAAGGAGCTGTGGGACGAGTACCGCGCGCTGGTCGCCCGCCTCGGCTGATCCGCAGCGCTCACACATATGTGGGCCCGCCCCGTACAACGGCGTACGGGGCGGGCCCACATATGTGTGCCGTGCCCGGAGGGATCCGGGCACGGCACACAATTACTGATCAGGGTCCCGACGGGTCGTCAGGCCCCGGCCGAGTCAGTTCTTCGGAGCGGCGGAGAGGGCCTTCTGGCTCTTGACGCTGCTCGCCACGGGCGGCAGCGGTGCCACTACGGGGGTCCATGCCTCGTCCCAGATGAAGTTGGCGCCGTCGACGTCACCGTGCGTCTCCCAGGCAGCACCATCGCGGGTGAGCACCTTGACGTAGGCCTCGTCCTCATGGACTTCGATGGAGACCGCACACGGCTCCTCGATGGCGGTGTAGCCGGGGTTGTCGTGCAGTGCCGTCCAGATGCCGTAGCCGGCGGGGTCCGCATCACCGGTGAGCAGGACGTGGTTGCGCTGGCTGACCCACAGCTGACCGTTCTCGGTGAGCGCTGCGGTGAACTCCTCGCGGCGGACGGGCAAAACGAGGGGCGGGTCGAGCTCGATGTATTCCGCGGTGTCGATGTCGGAGCACTCCGCGCCCCGCTCCTCGTCACCGTTGCCGTTGCCGTTGCCGTTGCCGTTGCCGTTGCCGTGGCACTCGTCGTCGTCGTCGCCGCCGCTCGACGCGATACGGGGACCTTCCGCGCTGCTCTGGACGGTGACGCAGCCGTCGGCTGCGCCGGTCTGTCCGGGCGCGGCCGCGAGCGCGGGGCCGGCGAAGCCCAGCGCCAGCAACGACGCGACCGCACCGCCGACGAGCAGTCTGCTCCGCTGCGGAAGCGGGCCGAGACCAGACGGGGTCCTGTTCTCAGGACTCATGAATCGCTCCTTGGTGGAACTGAAATGGGGTGGTTTCTCCCGGGAGAACCGATTGGCCTCCCCTTGTCATCATTCGTCCACATTCCGGAGGATTATGAGCGGCGCAGGGAACTATCAACACATTGGCCGAGCCTGAGTGGGCCGACGGGGTTATGCGGCGTCAACCGCGAGATGGTGCCGTATGGAGGTGGCGCCCGGTCCGCGCGCCTCCGCGGCCGCGGACCGGGGCCGTCAGGGGGTGCCGACCAGTTGCGCGTCGCGCAGGGCGGCGGTGTGCGCGTCCATGCGCTCGGCGGAGAGGATCGCGGCGGCGGTGTCGGCGCGTGAGGCCGCGACGACGAGAGCGCGCCCGGCGAGCGCGAGGGCGCGGTGGTGCAGGACGGCGGGGTCGGCGCCGGTCAGTCCGGCGTGTCGCGCGGGCGGGGTGGTGCGGAGCCGGGCGACCTGCTCGGCGATGCGGTCGGCCTCGGCACCGAGCCCGAGCTCGTCGGTGACGGCGAGGAGCGCGACGAGATGACCGGCGAGCTGGATGTCCAGCTCCTCCTCGCGGCTGCGGTGCGGGAAGTCGGAGGCGGCGCCGGTCACCGAGTGGGCGGACTTCGAGCGGATCGGTTCGTACATGGTGAATGGCCTCCCTCGCACTGTCAGGAGACCATCCTACCTTGGATTGAGTCTAAAGTTGTGCGTGCTCGGGAAAAGGTGGTCCGCGCCGGGTCGAGGGGGCGTCGCCGGGGCTACGGCTGGCTGTAGCCGTCCAGGAAGTTCCCGATCCGCGTCACGGCGTCCGCGAGATCCTTGGCGTTCGGCAGCGTGACGATCCGGAAGTGATCGGGCTCGTGCCAGTTGAAGCCCGTCCCGTGCACAACCATGATCTTCTCGGTCCGCAGCAGGTCCAGCACCATCTGCCGGTCGTCCTTGATCTTGTAGACGTCCGGATCCAGGCGCGGGAAGAGATACAGCGCCCCCTTCGGCTTCACGCAGGTCACCCCCGGGATCTGCGTCAGCAGGTCGTACGCCACGTCCCGCTGCTCCAGCAGCCGCCCGCCCGGCAGCACCAGGTCCTCGATCGACTGGCGCCCCTGGAGGGCCGCGGCGACCGCGTGCTGCGCAGGCATGTTCGCGCACAGGCGCATGTTCGCCAGGATCGTGAGGCCCTCGATGTACGAGGCCGCGTGGGCCTTCGGGCCGCAGACCGCGAGCCAGCCGCTGCGATAGCCCGCCACCCGGTAGTTCTTGGACATCCCGTTGAAGGTGAGCACCAGCAGATCGGGGGCGATCGCGGAGGTCGGTGTGTGCGTGGCGCCGTCGTAGAGGATCTTGTCGTAGATCTCGTCGGAGCAGACGACCAGCTGGTGGCGGCGGGCGATCTCGGTCAGGCCGCGCAGCATCTCGTCGTCGTACACCGCGCCCGTCGGATTGTTCGGGTTGATGATCACGATCGCCTTCGTCCGATCGGTGATCTTCCGCTCGATGTCCGCGAGGTCCGGCATCCAGTCGGCCTGCTCGTCGCACCGGTAGTGCACGGCCGTGCCGCCCGCCAGTGCCACCGACGCCGTCCACAGCGGATAGTCCGGCGCCGGTACGAGCACCTCGTCGCCGTCGTCGAGCAGCGCCTGCATCGACATCTGGATCAGCTCGGAGACGCCGTTGCCGAGGTAGATGTCCTCGACCGACAGCGGGATGCCCTTGGTCTCGTAATGGCTCATGATCGCGCGCCGCGCGCTGAGCAGGCCCTTCGCGTCGCCGTACCCGTGCGCGGCCGCGACGTTGCGCAGGACGTCCTCGAGGATCGCCGGCGGGCACTCGAACCCGAAGGCGGCGGGGTTCCCGGTGTTCAGCTTGAGGATGCGGTGACCTGCGGCCTCCAGGCGCATCGCCTCCTCGAGCACCGGTCCCCGGATCTCGTAACAGACGTTGGCGAGCTTGGTCGACTGGATCACCTGCATGACGCGAGCTTACGGGCGCGCGAGGCGACGTGCTTCGTGTTCTCGGCCACGTCCGGGTGAGCGGTCGGCGGGAAGCCAGGTCAGCGGCGCCCGCACCCCTGTTCCGATGGGCGTCGGTCCGCGAGTGCCGTTCCGCTCGCGGGCACGGGCGCCGGTCCGCGCGGACCGCAGCACCTCCACCGTGGGGCGGCGCTCCCCGGGCCGGCCGATGCGGGCGAGATAGGCGTCGAGGTCGAAAGTCATACGACCACCGTACGAAGCGGAGCCAGTGACGGCGAGTGAATAGCTCATCTGTTCGGTTAATTGGTTACCCTGGGCGCATGGCAGCAGTGCATCTGCAGGGTTCGCTCTTCGACCAGACCGACGAGATCCACCTCGGTCCGCTGAAGGACGTCCGCCGCACCGTGCTCGGCGACGGCGCCTGGCTGGACGTACTGCCCGGCTGGCTCACGGGTGCCGACGCCCTGTTCGAGACCCTCGCCGAGACCGTCCCCTGGCGCGCGGAGCGGCGGCAGATGTACGAGCGCGAGGTCGACGTGCCCCGGCTGCTCGCGTACTACCGCGAGGGCGAGCCCCTGCCGCACCCCGTGCTCGCCGAGGCCCGGGACGCGCTCTCCGCCCATTACGCCGACGAGCTCGGCGAGTCCTTCACGACCGCCGGGCTCTGCTACTACCGTGACGGCCACGACAGCGTCGCGTGGCACGGTGACACCATCGGCCGCGGCTTCCGCGAGGACACGATGGTGGCGATCCTGTCGGTCGGTTCCCCGCGCGACCTGATGCTGCGCCCCCGCCGCGGCGGCCGCGCCCCGGTCCGCAAGGCGCTCGGCCACGGCGACCTGGTGGTGATGGGCGGCTCCTGCCAGCGGACGTGGGAGCACGCAGTGCCGAAGACCGCGCGGGCGGTGGGGGCGCGGATCAGCGTCCAGTACCGCCCGCACGGCGTGAACTGACGCGGGTCGTCGGCGATCGCGTCCACCTCGGCGAAGTCGTCGGTGTGCAGCGGGAGTCCGGCCGCCGCGACGTTCTCCTCCGGACGGGCCGGGGAGAACGTGCCGCGGGATCGCCGGCATCACCGGGGACAGGGCGAGCAGCCGGGCCGGCACATCCGGGCGGGGGAGGCGCCGCGGCGGGCGGCGATGCGCTCCAGCCGGTCAATGCCCAGGGGCCCGTTCCCGCCGAGCGGGAAGTACGGCACGAAGGCGACGCCCTGCCGGGCGCACTCTTCCGGCATGGTGCGGTCGGCGCCGCCGTCGGCAAGGCCGAAGTTGTTCTGCACGGCTACCACCGCGGCCGCCGATCCCGGCCGCCGAGCGGATGGACGCTCACACCGCCGCCCTGCGCGACGCAACTGATCGGCACCCCCTGACGGCCCCGGTCCGCTGCCGCGAAGGCGCGCCGACCGGGCGCCACTTGACGCCGCGTCATCCCGCCGGCCCACTCGGGCTCGGCCAATGTGTTGATAGTTCCGTGTGGTGCCCATATCTCACCAGAATGTGAACAAATGATGACGAGGGGAAGCCAATCGTTTTTCCCGGGAGAAATCATCCCCTTCAGTTCCACCAAGGAGCGATACATGAGTCCTGAGAACAGGACCCCGTCCGGTCTCGGCCCGCTACCGCAGCGGAGCAAGCTGCTCGTCGGCAGCGCGCTGGCGTCGCTCGGCCTGGTGCTGGGTCTCGCCGGCCCCGCGCTTGCAGCCGCGCCCGGACACCAGGCAAGCGCGGCCGGCGACTGCGTCACCGTCCAGCACGACGCAGATGGCGTCCGCATCGCGTCCAGCGAGGACCCCGGCGACAGGTGCCACGAGGACAAGGGGGACAAGAAGGACAAGGGAGACTGTCACGGCATCGACTCTGCCGGGAATGAACAGCTTGATGGCCCACCGGGTGCCACGTACCTCTCGGTGGTGTGTGACGGTAAGGTGTACGTGTTGTCGGTCAACGAGGCGACCGCACCGTCTGCTCCTGTTGGTACCTGGCAATTTGTGGGGGGCCCCACCAACGTTGTCGAGGCAACAGTGGCATCCAATAGCAGCGATATCGACGGCGGCCCGGTATTCATCACCGCGTTGACCGAGACGGGAGTGGTGTGGCGGGGAGTATGCCCCGAAGCTCTGCCGCTCGGTTCGTGCTCCTTCGCGCCGCTGCCCACTCTGCCTCAGTGACGGAGGCGAACACCGGAGCTCCGTCGGCGGGCTCGCGGTGGCGTGGTTCGTTCCCGGTGCCGTAACTCTCCTCGTCGGTGAACCCCGGTGCGTTCGTTTCGCGCCGGGGTTCTCCGTTTTCCGGACAGCAGGCGCGTCCCTCAAGCTTCGCGATGTCGAGTAAGGGAGCGCGTAGATACGTCCCCGCCGTCGAGGCGTGGGGCGTCTTGTCCTGAGTTCGGATCGAGTTCTGCGACCGAGCATTTTCCATTCTCAGCTCGAGCAGGCCAGATGAAGCGTGAGCACTGCTCGGACAAGGCTGGTGATGCGCGTCGTGGAGCATCGCAGCTTTCGGAACAGCCGTCAGGCCTTGAGGGTGGCACATGGCTGTTCGTCGAGAGCCCGGGTCTTGGCGTGGGGCCTGTTGGCGGCCTGCCGGCCGGCGGAGCGCTGTTCCCGGCGTCCGCGATGGGGGCGCGGATCGTGCCTCAGGCGCCCTGGTAGCCCTTGCCCGCCCAGCAGTCGATGCCGGCCTGTGCGAGGACGTCGGTGATGTGCTCGCGGGTGGCCTGGACGTTGTGGACGGCTCCGGGCAGGCCGGGGAGGCCCGGAGGAGTCGCCCTGTCGGGTCTGTTTGATGACCTGCACGTTCATGCCATGCATCTTGGGCCTGCCGAGGAGGCGGGTCTGTCGGCGGCGATCCGGTCGATCGGCAGGCACGGCGCCTTCGACGTACCCAGGACCGCGCGTGCGGTGGGGGCGCGGATCAGCGTCCAGTTCCGCCCGCGCGGCGTGAACCGGGGCCACGTCGCCCGTCCGGCGTTCGAGGACGGACACGCCGGGCCCGCCGTGCATTGTCGAGCACGCGGGCCGCCGACAGGCGCCCCCTCCCGGCTCACCCGCCCAGCGGCCTCAGCCTGACGCGCGCCGGGCCGGCCGCCCGCAGGGTGATGCCCGTGTCGACGGGGACGTCCACGTCCACGGCCCGCAGTTCGTAGGCCCGCAGGACCATCGAGAGCGCGAGCACGGACTCCAGCATGGAGAAGTGCTGGCCGATGCACGCCCGTGGCCCGCCGCCGAAGGGGAACCACGCATACCGGGGCCGCTCCTTCTCCCGGTCGGCGGTGAAGCGGTCGGGGTCGAAGCGTTCCGGGTCGTCCCAGTACCGCGGATGCCGGTGCGTCACCCACGGCGCCACGATCACATCCGCGCCGGCCGGGATCGTGTGCCCCTCGATCTCGGCGGCGGCGACGGCCTGGCGGCCGATGACCGGGCCCGCGGGATACAGCCGCATGGCCTCCTTCAGCACGCGCGCGAGGTAGGGGAGCGCGTCGAGGTCGTACGCCTCCGGGACCCGCCCGGACAGGACGTGCACGGCCTCCGCCCTCGCCCGCTCCTGCTGCTCGGGATGGCGGGCCAGCAGATGCAGGGCGAACGCCAGCGAGGTGGCCGTCGTCTCGTGCCCGGCGAGCAGGAAGACCAGTACCTGGTCGCGGATCTCGGACGCGTCGAGGCTGCCGTCCTCGGCACTCCCGGCCTGCGCGAGCAGGGTCAGCAGGTCGTCGCTCTGGGCCGCGTCGCCCTCGGCGCGCCGCCGTTCGATGATCCGGTCGCACACCGCGTACAGCTCCGCGGTCGCGGAGGCGGCTCTGCGGTTGGCGGGAGTCGGCCAGTGGCGGGGCGGATTGGCCGGCGAGTACCCGCGGCGGAGTGTGTAGTTCCCGATCACCGGGAAGCAGCGCTCCACGACGGGAACGGCCGCCTCGACGTCCGTTCCGAACAGGATGCGCGCCACGGCGCGCAGCGTCAGTCCGGTCATCTCGTCGACGACGTCGACCGTGGCGCCCGGCGCGGTGCGCCAGTTGGCGAGCAGCGCGGTGGTCTCGTCGGTGACAGCAGCGGCGTACCTGTCGACCCGGCGGCGGGTGAAGAGCGGCTGTACGAGCCGTCGCTGCCGGAGGTAGTCCTCGTCCTGGCTGGTCAGCAGTCCGTTGCCGAAGGACTCCCGGACCTCCTGGTAGAAGGTGTTGTCCTTGCGGAAGTTGGCCGACTCGGTCGCCAGCACTTGCTGTGCACCCTCCGCGGAGAACACCGCGTACAGCTCCGCGCGCAGCCCGGGCGGGCCGGCCGTGAAGCGGACGACATCACCGTAGGCGCGCCGTGCGTTCAGATACGTACCGAGCGAGTCCCGCTTGAGATCGAACATCGAGCCCAGCAACGGCAGGCCGGCGGGTCCGGGAATCTTCGTGTCGGTGGCTGTCATGACTCCCCCTGAGACGGCGAAGGTCGTGCAGTGGTCGATGCCGATTCTGCCCGGCGATCACCGTCCGCGTGCCTGCTCGGTCAGATCCGCACGGGAGAAATCCCGGTACCGGTCCGGTACCGGAACTGCGAGAGCACACCCCTGAGCGCCGCCACCCTGCGCCGTACTTCCTCCGGCTCCAGCGGCACCCGGCACACGCCCCCGGGCACGAGGCCGGCCTACCCTGGGCGGGACCCCGGCTCAAGGCCGCCCCACCCCGCGCGGGCAGCATGCTGACCGAATCGGGCCACCTGTTGGCACATAGCACCCGTGCCATATAGCATCGATGCTATGCGCGGTGAGCGGTACACGATCGAGATCGAGCCCGAGGTGCGCCTCTGGCTGGAGAGTCTTCCCGCCCACCACTACGTCATAGCCGAGCAGAAGGTAGACCGTCTCGCCGAGAACGCCACCACCCTCGGCGAGCCCTACAGCCGCCATCTTGGGGGCAAGCTCCGCGAGTTACGTTTCGATCTCGACGGCAATGCGCAACGCATCACCTAATGGCTTGCCCTCGGCTGCCGGGTCGTGCTGCTGACGGTCTTCCGTAAGACCAATATGCGCGAGACGGCCGAGGTGGAACGTGCCCAAGCCGCCCAGGTTCTGTGCGAGCAGAGCCATGAGCCTGCCGCCGAACACGAGATCTACAGCCGCCACATCAAGGAGGAATTGCGATGAACCACGCCGAGTGGAAGACCCGTCGCCAGCGCAAGCTCCTCGGCGAAGCGGTCGAAGACAACGCCGAGTACGACCGCCTGTACGAGGAGGCTGAGCTGGCCCATGACCTCGGTCAGTTGGTCTACGACCGGCGCACCGCCCTCGGGTTGTCGCAGGCGGAGCTCGCCGAGCGCTGCGGCATGAAGCAGCCGCAGATCTCCCGGATCGAAGGCGGCGGCACCATGCCCACCATCCCCCTCCTGCGCCGCCTGGCCCGCGCCCTCGATGCTGACCTGACCATCGAGCTCACCCCACACCACGAAGCCGCCTGACGAGCCGCTCTGCCCCGGTTTCCGTCGTCGGGTGTCTCCGTGCCGGTGACTGTCATGACTCCCCGACTCGGCGACGGAGGTGGATCGGTCGATGCCGATTCCGCCCGGCGATCACCGTCCGCGCGCCTGCCCGGCCAGATCCGGCAGGAGCGGCTGCGGGATCTCAGTAGGACGGTCGGTACCGGTCCGGCCCCGGGCCGGTGGGGTGCCCGGCCCGCCGCATCCGTGCATTCGACGAGCGTGCGGTGCTGCGGTCGTGAACACGGCGACCAGGCAGCAATGCATTCGACGCCAACAGACGTACGTGTGGCGGCGGTTGCAGCCGCTCCCGTGGTGGGGGCGGCACTTGGGAGGGTGGGTGGGTAGGACCCACCACCTATTCCTTACATAAGGCGCTCGGCTCCCGAATCCCGGATCTCGGTCACGAAGGCGGTCCAGGCGGGGGCGGCGACGGCGAAGCGGGGGCTGGTGGCTCCGTCGCCGAGCTTGGAGTCGCGGACGTGGACGGTGTGGGGGCAGGTGGCGACTTCGATGCACGCACCGCCCTGGTCGTCGCTAAAGCTGGATTTGAACCACACGAGTTGCTCGCTCATAGCTCTCCGGCCACCTTCCTGATGAACTCCGACGAATCCTCGACGCAGAGGGCGTGCATGCGGATCCTGCCATGCCGCTGGGTCAGTTCACTGATCTTGTCGGGATCGGCGTAGAGCGCACTCGTTGTCTGACCTTCGACGTATGCATAGTGCTCGTGGTCAGCGGTCTCCAACAGAACCATCGGACCGATCAGCGCCAAGCCGCTGCATCGCCCCATAGGCAGCACCTGGATCGACACGTTGCGCAACTCACGTGCTGAAAGCAGACGTTTGAGCTGTCGCCGCATCGCCGACGCGCCGCCCACCAAGGTCCGGAGTGACGCCTCGTACAGCACGAAGCAGAATGGAACGCTGGTCCTGCGGGCCAGCGCCTCCTGCCGCTCCATGCGGGCCCGTACGCGCTCGTCCACTGTCTCGTCGTCCAGCGGCGGGCAGCTCTCGCTGATCAGTTCCCGGGCGTACTCCTCGGTCTGCAGCAGGCCAGGGATCAGCAGTGGCTCGTACCAGTGGAGCGCGATCGCCTCCGCCTCGATCGCCATGTACTCCTGCGACCGCGCCGGAAACGGCTCCGGCCGCAAGTACTCCTGCGCCGCCAGCAGTTTCCCACTCGCCCCGCACATCTGGTCCGCGACCCGGAGCAGCCGGATGGTGGGCTTGCGGCGGCCCTGCTCCATCGACTTGACGGTCTCGTACTCGTAGTTGGCCTCTTTGCCGAGGTCCTCCCGGCTGATGCCCGCTTCGGTGCGCCAGAGCTTGATCTGGTTCCCGCAGTAGCGCCAGGTTTCCGTCACGGGTCTGCCCCTTCCCCCGGTCGGTACGCCGCAGGTACAACCACCCTGCGTACCCACGTCGTTACTTCATGAGGCTATAGCCGCGCCAGCAGCGTATGAGCCATGAATCAGCACATCGTGTGGCGGCTGCCCCGCCACCCCCGCAGCGCAGGCCGCGCCCGCGCGTTCCTGGCCGAGCAGGCGAAGCAATGGAAGCTCCCGGACGACACGACCGACACGGCCGTGCTGCTCGTCAGCGAGCTGGTCGCCAACGCCTGCCGCCACGCCCGGGTCCCGCCGGGGCGTGAAGTCTGGACACGGTGCGAGTTGCGGGACGGAACCCTCCGCGTCGAGGTGTCCGACGCGAGCGATGTGCTCCCGCGCCCGCGCGAGGCCGCACCCGACGACGAGTCGGGCCGCGGTCTCGCGCTCGTGGCAGCGCTTGCCGACGCGTGGGGTGCGCATCCCCGGGCGTGCGGGTTCGGCAAGACGGTGTGGTTCGAGATGTCGGTCGTGCCCGGAGCTCGGCTTGGTCTTCGACCACCGAGGCCGTCTGCTGCGTCTCAGAGCGGGCCCTGGGGATGACGCGGAGTGTCCCTGAACGTGCCGCCTGCCGGTACCAGCACGCCCGTCTCGTACGCGATCACCACCGCGTGCGTGCGGTTGAAGCCGTTCACGTGGGTGTGCTCGACCAGTGCGCCCTTTGCCGTCTGGACGACGATGCCGTCGCCGCCCACGTCGTGGACCTTGTTGCACTGGATGCGCAGCCCGGTGATCGCCTCCCAGCTGGTGCCGGGGCCGTTCGGGTGCTCGGCCCTGCGGCCCCAGGTGGAGGAGGTGCCGATACCGGTGCGGTCGACGTGGCGCACGGTCGAGTCCTCGATCTCCTCAGCGAACTCGTCGCCAACGCCTTCCGCCACGCCCGAGTCCCGCCGGGGCGTGACGTCTGGACGCGATGCGAGCTGCGGGACGAAGCCCTCCGCGTCGAGGTGTCCGACACGAGCGATGTGCCGCCCGGCCGGGCGTGGCCGATGAGTTCCTT
The DNA here is from genome assembly GCF_040296405.1 of Streptomyces sp. NPDC002133. Taxonomy (NCBI): domain Bacteria; kingdom Bacillati; phylum Actinomycetota; class Actinomycetes; order Kitasatosporales; family Streptomycetaceae; genus Streptomyces; species Streptomyces sp. NPDC002133. The sequence continues at coordinate 54,402 of NZ_JBEOXF010000049.1, forward strand.
GATCACGAAGGGTCGACGCCTTGCTTCAGGAGCAGGGTGTCGCTTCAGTGGCCACGAGGCAGAAGCGAAGGCAGACACCAGCTCTTTCCGGCGCGATGTCGTCTACCGGGTTTTGCGAAACGGCGCTCACGCCGCCAAAGAGCAACCAGCCCACCTCTCGGCAGCCGCCTGGCATACGGCCAAGCGGACGTGGCCTCACCCGACCGGGCAGTCGCCCCTCTCCCCGGCTCAATGACACCCATTTTGCGTATGCACGCCGGGCGCCGCCCACCCCGGGCGCAGCCCTACAGGCGGTGGCGACATCCACGGTACGAGGGGGCCGCCGGAGTCCCGCGGAACACGACCCGTGGGGCAAGAGCCCGCAGCTCAGGAGGCTGTGACGGCCGCTCTGTGGCCGTCGCGATGGCGACCGGCGGACCCCCGACTCGTGGACGAGAGCAGTGCCCCCACCTCCTGCGGTTGCCCGTCCCCAGCGTGTCTCCGGCCGGCCTTCGCCGTCACTCGAAGAGCCCAGGATGTCGCTCGGGTGCCAGGCTCCGCAGTGGTGCGGAGCCGCGATCCGACGGACGGTGATCACGACGCCACTGCGATCCGAAGAGCCGACGACGTGTCAGCCAGCGCAGTTGCGTCGAAAGGAAGACGTCTCATGCGTGCTGCTCGCACCCTGTTCGCCTCCGCCACCGTCGCGGGGCTCCTCGCCCTTACTGCACCCGTCGCGAATGCGATAGCCGCCCCGAATGCGATATCCGCGGCTGAGCACCGGACGCACGTCGCATCCAGCAGCTACGACGACGACGAGGACGCTCGCGACAAGCGTCGCGATGAGGACGACGAGGAGGAGGCTCGCGACCAGCGTCGCGATGAGGAGGACGAGGAGGAGGCTCGCGACAAGCGTCGCGATGAGGACGACGAGGAGGAGGCCCGCGACCAGCGTCGCGAAGAGGAGGAAGAGGAGGAGGCCCGCGAGCAGCGTCGCGAAGAGGAGGAAGAGGAGGAGGCCCGCGAGCAGCGTCGTGAAGAGGAGGAGGAAGAGGAGGAGGCCCGCGAGCAGCGTCGTGAAGAGGACGACCACGCAGAGGTGGCCCGCGACAAGGGGGACAAGGGGGAGTGGGGCAAGAAGCGGAAGGCCACGGACATGAACGGGCCGAAGGCAGTCAAGAACATTCCGGGCTGCTACTTCTTCAAGGACGAGGTCTACTGCCCCCAGTAGGGCACAAGACAGGCATCCAGCGTGCTGAGCGGCGATCCGGTGGGCGATGAAGGCCGCTGATCACTGTGGGCGGTCGACCGGGGAGGCGCTTCGCTCTCCTCGCCCGGCCGGGGCCGCGGGCACCGTGCACTGATGTCGTCGAGGGACTTCTGGCAGACCTGGGCCGCAAGAACGGCAGGGCGCCGGCCGAGCGGGCCGGGCATGCCACTCCGCGCCCGCCGGATCCAGAAGTCCCTCGGCGTGCTGCTGCCCGAGCCCGGGGCCGCGCCACTGCCGCGCAGGCACGACACACGAGACGTGGAGCCGGGCCTTTCGCGAGCGCGGGGTGCCGCCACCGGGACGAGGGTCGTTCTTCGCTCACCCGAACGGGAACACCTGGCGCAGGCCGCGCACAGGGCCCGGCCGCTGGGAGGGAAGCGAACATCGGCGGCCGGGCGGTACGGGTGGTGTGCTGTGAGGCAGGGGCCGGAAGCAAGGGGCCGAAGGGCTAACGGTCATGGTCCGCGCCCACGTTCGGCGGGGTCGGGTTGCCGAAGTAGTCCCGGGTGATCCCGTCGGCGACCGGGACGCCCGCGCCGAGTGCCGGGGAGCCCGGGCGCAGGCGGACGTCGCGTGGGGGCGGACGGGGAGGCGGAGGCGAACAGCGGGTCGACGGTCAGGCCGGATGCGTCGCGGGGCTGGGACGTGCGCCGGTACAGGTTGTTCTCGTAGACGCTCCGGGTGCCGTTGATCGGGGAACCGCCCGTCGCGCCAACGAAGATGTTGTTGCGGAAGGTCACGCCCGTCGGGCCGTTGTCGGACACGAGGGGCGTGTTCGGCTCGTCGGTGACGATCGTGTTGCCGTAGACCTGCGTGTCCGTGGTCGGCGCGCAGATGACCGAGATCACGCCGTAGGGGCCACTTGGATCTCCTTTCGGCCCTCTCGCAACAGCTGCCGCACCGTCCCAATGCGTCCCCCGCATCTCCTCGGCGCCCTGAGACACGAGCACGGTCACGCCATGTCACGCCCTACATCGAGGGAGAGTTCGTCCCATGGCTGTCCCGACTGCGCCGTGGGACAGGTGAATCCCGCCATGATGCGACCAGGATTCGGCCTGGACCGGCAGCCCTGATCCACGCCCGGTCGTCCGTGAACCGTCCGTCGCACACACGGAGTTGCGCTGTGCGTCGCATCCGCACGACCACACGGACCGCAGGCGTCCTCGCGCCGGCGGGTGCCGCCTCGTGCGTGGCCCTCGCTCCGGCTGCGGGAGTGAGCTGAGCGGGAGGGCGTCGGGCTCCCGGAGGTTCCTCCGCCGGCGTACATCGGCTGGTTCGACCTCCCCGACGTCGGATTCATCGGGCGGTGCGGTCCCACCCTGAGCGTCCCGGCCATGCCGGACGCGGAGTCACCGGCACCGGGGGGCCGCAAGCAAGGACCCGGCGGCGCAGCGGCGCTGCGCGGACGAGGCCCACGCCGCCACCAGGGAGTTCGAGGACCTCTACGCTCCCCTGCAGTCGAAGTGGTGGCCCGAGGTCTCCGCCGTGCGGGACGACCCGAGGCCCGTGAGGCGCTGCGGTCCGTTCCGGGCTGCCTTGCGCGGTACGGCGTCGAAGTTCCCGACGAGGACGGCTTCTTCGCGCTGGTCGACCGCACGGTCCAGGGCATCGCGGACGCGGACGCGGCGGCCCGTGCCGACCGAGGGCTGGGGGCGGCGTACGCCGCGTGCATGGCTGCGGTCGAGGTCGTACGGGAACCGTTGCGCATCGGCCGCCGGACGGCCTTGCAGGCGTCACACCGGGAAGAGATCCTCGGGCTGCAGCGGACACTGCTCCCGCACATCCGTGAGTTGGAGTGGCGTCACGGATTACGTTTCGCCCGGCCGGTTCCGTGAAAGCAATTCACGCCGGGTGGCGTCTCGGCGCCGCCGCACCACCCGTCCGACCCGATGTCCGCCACGAGGTCCACGAGGTCCACGAGGTCCACGACCACGAGGTCCACCACGAGAGGGCTCGCATCATGTTCCGATCATCCGGCCTGCGACAGCAGGCCACTCGGATTGTCATGTTCCTTTCCATAGTCATGGCGCTGCTGGTCCAAGGCGGCGCGCCCGCCCAGGCGTTCGCCGGCGCCGCCTTCCCCACGCAGAGCTCGGGCAACCGCGGCAGCGATGTCGTCGCCATCCAGCATCTGCTGGGCGCACACGGCCACACGGTGTCCACCGACGGCGTCTTCGGCTCGGGCACGGCCGCCGCCGTCAAGTCGTTCCAGAGCTCCAAGGGCCTTGCCGCGGACGGTTTCGTCGGCCCCGCCACCTGGGGCAAGCTCGTCGTCACCGTACGCCAGGGCGACAACGGGCCCGCGGTGAAGGCCGTCCAGTACCTGCTCAACGCCAAGCGTTCCGCGGGTCTCACCGTGGACGGCGACTTCGGGCCCGCCACCGCGACCGCGGTGAGGAACTTCCAGAGCCACGCCGGCATCTCCGCGGACGGCGTCGTCGGCCCCGACACCTGGCGCAACCTCGTCTGGCACTACGAACTCGTCAACTTCGCCGCCAACATGTGCGACCAGAACCCGGACGGCAACGCCTCCGCGAACTGGGCCACCGCCGCGGCCGCCGCGCAGCTCGAAGCCGCCACCTCCTCCTTCGCCTCGACCGGCAACGGCAGGGTGCCGATGGGCGACGCAAGCTGGGAGCACGGCGGCGACATCCCGGGTCACGCGAGCCACGAGGTCGGCCTCGACATCGACATCTGGCCGGTCCGCACCGACTCCGCCCAGTGCACGGCGGGCCGGATCACCTGGCAGTCGGCCACCTACGACCGCGCCGCGACGCGTCAGCTCGTCCAGGCGATCCGCGCCGCGGCACCCGGACACATCGACCTGATCTTCTTCAACGACCCCACGCTCATCTCCGAGGGCCTCACCACGCAGTACCCGAACCACGACAACCACCTGCACATCCGCTACCGCTGACCCGCCCCGTTCCCCACGCCGTGAAGGAGAGTCATGCGCAGACGTTTCCCGATGCTGATCGCCGCGGTCCTCGCCGCGATGGTCGCCGTACTGCTCGGACCGAACACCGCATCGGCCGCCACCTGGCCCGTCGTCGCCAACGGTGACAGCGGACCGCAGGTGACCACCATCCAGCATCTGCTCACCCACCGCGGGTACGCCACCACCGCCGACGGACAGTTCGGACCCGCCACCGAGGCCAAGGTCGTGTCCTTCCAGAGCGCCAACGGCCTCAGCCCCGACGGCTCGGTCGGCCCGCTGACCTGGCCCAAGCTGGTCGTCACGGTCCAGAACGGCAGCTCGGGCAGCGCCGCCAAGGCCGCTCAGACCCAGCTGAACCGGTACGGCTACGGGCTCGCCGTCGACGGGGCCTTCGGGCCCGCGTCGACCAACGCGGCCAAGGACTTCCAGGCCAAGCACGGCCTCACCGCCGACGGCATCGTCGGCCCGAACACCTGGAACGCCCTGGTCGGCGGCTCCGGCGGCGGAGGCGGCAGCACCCGTGCCCAGCTCGCCGCGTCCATCGACGCCAACGCCAAGATCTCGCTCCTGACCTACCACGTCAGCGGAATCGTCGACAACGACTCCACGGCCCAGGCCAACATCACCGACACCAAGAACGGCACCACCGCCGAGACCAGCAACTACAGCGACGTCGGCGAGCGCGAGGTCTGGCTCTCGACGGCCATGCTCAACGGCATGCTCAAGCTGGCCACCGAGCGGGGCTACACCTTCCTGATCACCGAGATCGCCGGCGGTGACCACTCGACCAACTCCAACCACTACAGGGGCATCGCGTTCGACGCGGACAACATGTCCGTCAGCAACGGCACGTTCGTCAGCGCCTGCCGGGCGTACGGGGCCACCGAGGCCATCGACGAGGGCAACCACGTCCACTGCGCCTGGGAGTAGTGAGGCCCGCGGCCGACCGGGGCCGGTCCCTTCGGGGCCGGCCCTCGGACGAGGGCCGGCTCTCCGACGGGCCCCAGGCGCGCGACGGGGTCGGTTCCTTCGGGGCGGGCTCCGGGGCGGCCACTGTAGGCTCGGCAATCCGTGGGAACCGGGTGGGGATGAACTGACTGCTCATGTGGGTGCTGAGGCTGACCAAGGCCGGGCCGCGGCGGACCGGAGCCGCCGGCTCGCTGGCGATCGCCGTGGGCGGTCTCGCGTCCGGTGCGCTGCCCGCGCGTGAGCCGTGGGGCCTCTGGACCCCGTACGGGCACGGGGTGACGGTCGCCGCCGCCGTACTGGCGTACGCGGGGCTGACCCTGCTGGTCCTGTCCTGGTGGGCGTACGGCCGGCAGTTCGTCGAGAAGAAGGCGACGGGGCCCGGGGAGGCGGGAGGGGCGCGCGACGTCCTCGTCACCCTCGGCTGGTGGGCCGCGCCGCTGGTCCTCGCGCCGCCGCTGTTCAGCGCCGACGTGTACAGCTACATCGCCCAGGGCGCGATGGTCCTCGAGGGCCATGACGTCTACGCGCACGGGCCTTCGGCCCTCGGCCCCGGCTCGCTCGGCGCCGACGCCGCGGCGAGCGTGGGCGGCAACTGGACCGATACGCCCGCGCCGTACGGCCCGGTCTTCCTGCTGCTCGCTAAGGGCGTGACCTGGGCGACGGGCGGGGTGATCGTGCCGGCCGTGTTCGGGATGCGGCTGATCGCGGTGGCGGCACTTGTCCTGATTGCCTGGTCGGTGCGGCACTTGGCGGTGGAGTGCGGCGTCGGTGAGGACCGCGCGCTGTGGCTGGCGGCGCTCAACCCGCTGCTGCTGACACATGTCGTGGGCGGTATGCACAACGACGGGCTGATGATCGGCCTCATGCTGACCGGCGTCGTCTGCGCGCTGCGCGGGCGGTGGCTGCTCGGCAGCGCGGTTGTCGCTCTCGCGATGATGATCAAGTCCCCTGCCGCGGTCGCCCTGCTCTTCATCGGCGTGATCGTCATCCGCGACACCGGCCGGGGGCGGTCACTCGTCCTGCGCGCGGCGAAGGGCGTCCTCGGCCCCGGGCTGATCGCCGCCACGGTCGCAGCCGCGACCACCGTGCTGAGCGGTACCGGCTTCGGCTGGCTGCACACGCAGAGCGTCGCCGCGACGGTCCACACCCCGCTCTCCCTCACCAGCGACCTCGGTCTCGCGGCCGGGCACGCGGCACGCCTGCTCCTCGGAGAGGTCGACCCGGCGGCGGTCAAGAGCCTGGCCCAGACGCTGGGTCTCGCCGCCGCCCTCGCGGTGATCGCCTTCCTGGCGTACCGCTCCCTGCGCGGGAGGCTCCATCCCGTGTACGGCCTGGGCCTGTCCCTGCTGGCGCTCGTCGCGCTCTCGCCGATGGTGCAGCCGTGGTACCTGCTGTGGGGAATGGCGACGGTCGCTGCCGCGACTGCATCGGGAAACAGCCGTGTTGTCCGGATCCTGATGGTTCTCTCGGCGGCCCTCGTGTACGAGACCCAGCCCTCGGGCCACACCCCGCCCTACGGTTTCGCGCTCGCCGCGGTCGCGGCCGCGACCGCGGTGACGGCGCTGCCTCGCTGCCCGTGAAGGGGCACCGCTTATCGTGCCCGTATGCATACGTATCCGACGCAGGCCGTGGTCCTGGCCGGCGGCC
>NZ_JBEOXF010000050.1:0-60126 GCF_040296405.1 Streptomyces sp. NPDC002133
GACTCCCACCCCGCCCAACGGATCCTACGGGGCATGCATTCCCGCGGAGGCCATGCGGCATGGCGGCAGTGTCAGGGTCGAGGGTAGGCGTGGGCCGCCACTCCGGCGCACCCGCAGCAGAGCCTGGGCGAAGTCGCTTTCCACGGGGTCGGCGCACAGCCGCCCGTACGCGCTGAGCCGCTCGACCAGATCGCTCGCGTCCAGCGCGCCGTTCTCCCACGTGGGCGTGGCGAGGAGGAAGGGCAGCTGCCGGGTCCGAATGCGGTGGGCGACCTCCCACACCCGGACGTTGACCACGGAGTCCAGCGCCAGATGGACACAGGCCGCAGTGGGGCCGCCCCGGACCAGGCCGTCGCGCAGGCTGCGGACCGACACCCGGTCCAGCACGGCCGCGGCGACGACCTCGATGCCCTCGAAGCGCTCGGCGGACGGCAGGTCCACGAGGTCGCCGACCGACGCCTCGCCGAGCCACCAGCGGTCGGCCAGCGCGGGGCGCAGGGCCGCCGCCAGCGCCTGGCGGTCCCGGTGGGCGTGGCGCACCAGGCCGTCGAGCGCGCGCTCGAACTCCGCCACCGACGCGGATCGCGACTTGATCAGCGCGACCACGAGCTCCACGGTCTCCTCGACGGTGTCCGGCGCGGGAGCCAGCCGCGCGGGCACCGGCACCGGCGGCAGAGTCTCCTCGTACGGCGCCCCGTCGCCCGCCGCCGTCTCCTCACCGAACACCTCGGCTGCGAGCGCCCGGTGTACCGGACTCAACTGGCCGGCCGAGCCCGCCAGTTCCGACCGGAGGGCGTCGTCCACACCGGGGCCGCCTCGCCCGGCCCGGACATGGCGGCCCACCAGCTTCAGCGCCCGCTCCTGGATCGCGGTGTCCTCGTGGCCGAACGCCTCGGCCACCACCGGCAGCAGCTCGGTCGCGGCCCCCGGATCGCGCCGGAGCACCTTGCCGATCAGCACCAGCTGGGCCCGTACCAGCTTCTTCTCCGGACGGAACAGCACCGCGGCGGACATCTCCGCCAGCTGCCCCGCCGACAGTGCACCGGACTCGGCGAGCCGGGCGAGCACCTCCTGGGCGTGACCGGCCGGCGACGAGGGCCCGTCCGCAGCCATCGCGATCCAGTCCGCCGCACGGTCCCGCTCCTCTGCCGCTGTCAGCGCGATGCGCTCGAGCAGCACCAGGAAGAACCGCAGCTCTGCGGGCCGCCCTCCGCGCACCAGCCGGGCGACGCACCCGTCGACGAGCACGGACCGGTCGATCACCCCGTCCCCGGCCAGCCCGGCGAGCGCCGACGGCCAGTGGTCCGGCGCCTTCGGGTCGCTGTACCAGGAGAGGGCCGGGGCCGGCTCCACCGTCTCGAACAGGCGTGGCGCCAGCTCCCGCACATGCGGATCGCTGCGCAGCGCGAGGGAGAGGGTGGCCCGCGAAGCGTGCGAGGGCCTCGCCGAGACCAGGGACTCCGCCCAGCCGTGCACGAAGGCGTCCGTCGTCGGTACGGGGCACTTGGCGAGCCGCACCAGGTCGGCGATGAACGGGTAGTCCTCCGCAGCCGTCGCGGCGCGGGCCGCGAGCCGGTGCGCGACATCGCCCAGCCACGCCGGCTCCCGGCCGGCCAGGACATCGAGCAGGTCCGTGCTCGGCAGCGGCCGCCAGTCGCGAAGCTCACGCGCCCCGATCCAGGCCGCTGCGGCCGCCGCGCCGGTGTGGCACCCGGCACCGGCGACGAGCAGCGCGCGCTGGGCGGCGCTCCGTGCCTGCCAGCGGTCCCAGCCCCAGCCGCGCACCTCGCGGCGCAGCTCCTTCAACTCGGCCAGGGCTGCCCGGCGTTCGGCCGTCGCCATCGGCTTCAGCAGGCCCGGCACGTCGTGGACCCGGCCCGCCCGTGCGGCGTCGAGAAGCTCCTTCATCGCACGCCTCCCTCGGCAGGCGCGGCCTGTGCCGTCGTGCCTCGGTGCTGTGCCGCGCCGTGCTGTGTCGCGTCCTGGGGATCGGTGACCCGTTTCGCGATCCGGACGGCCAGTGCGTGCTTGCACGGGCCACGCGTGCCCCGGTGGTCGGCCCACCACTGGCAGGTGCAGTTCAGCGCCCCGCCCGCGTCGCGCACCTGATAGCGCTGCTCGCCCGATGCGACCGTCGCGCTCGCACCGTCGATCCGTACCGCACCGGCCGAGACCAGCGCCCGGGCCGCGACCAGGCGCGGATTGTGCCGCTCCGCGCGGTCCGCGTCGTACGGCAGCTCGCGGTGGAAGTAGGCCGCGTCGGCGATGTCGTACCCCACCCGGCCTGCGGTGCCGAGCCGGGTGAGCGCGGCCCGCACCCGCGCGACCGTGAGGCCCGACTGCTCGGCCAGGTCGGCAGGGTCGATCAGGGGCTCCCACGCCAGCAGTACGGACACCAGCTCCGCGTCCTCGGCGGCCTCGTCGGTGGCCAGCGCCTCCAGCACCCCGCCCTCGCCCGAGAAGCCCCGGGCCGCCTCGGGCGACAGCGTGAGCGTCAGCCGCATGCCCGGCAGCGTCACCTCCCACGCGCTCGCCGTGGCGGCGGCGCCCGCACCGGCACCGCCCGTCACCGGCGGCCCGTACACACGCAGCCCCGTCGCCTGGCGCAGCACCCGCTGCAAGGCCGCCAGTCGCTCGGGCCCCGGCAGACACACGGCCCCGGGAACGGGCCGCGTCGTCGGCCGCAGCGTCCTGCCCGCCGGGACGACCCACATCGCACCCCGTGAGGCACCGCCCGACGAGCGCGGCAGCGAGCGCAGGAACCGCACGGCCTCGGCTGCGGTCAGTTCGGCCCGCAGATCGAACCCGGCGGAGACCACCTGCGCCTCCGCGAACCCGCGCAGCCAGCGGTCGGGGAGCGGCACCCTCTTCTCCACGACGGCACCGTCCAGCGTGGTCACCGCGAGCTCGTCCGGGCCGACCCGCAGATGCAGCGGATCGTCCCCGCCGAGCCGCGACAGCGCCTCCCGCAGCGGATTGTTGACGTCGACGTTCGTCGTGCCGTGGCCGGTCTCGCCGCCGTCGAGCCCCTCCTGGAGCACGTCCAGGCGTGCGTACACCCCGCAGCATCCGGAGAACGACTCGAACCGCAGCCGGTCGCCGTTCCCCGTCACCACCGGGTCGAGGGAGGCGCGCAACTCGCGCTGGTAGTAGCGCGTGGCCGCCACGTCCGCCACGGCGAGCAGCCCGCGGGCCGCGGTCCGGGGCGACGTCAGAAAGCCGGAGAAGAACCGGGGATGGGCCTCGGCGCCGCCGGGTGTCAGCCCACCGGCGGTCTCGAGACCGAGCAGCCGGCCATCCCCTGCGGACTCCAGGGCGGACGGGCGGGAATAGGCGAATGCCTGTACGGATCGCGTCATGTGAAGGACGGTAGGGCCCACCACTGACAACGTCCCGGGCGTCCACAGGCCGCTGCCCGGGCCCCCGGGTCCCCCCGGGCCAGGCCAGTTGCTCCGCGCCCAGGATGCCGGTCGTGTCATCGGCCTGCCGGCCCGGTGAACCTTGCGATCCTCGCCGCCGAGCGCACGTCGGAGCCCGCCGTCCCGGGAGTCTTCGTCGGCTGCGCGCCCCTCGTGGTCGCGGGCCTCGTACCGCTGCTCGACGGCCGGCGGCCCACCCGGCCGGTCGTGCTCGGCGCCCTGCTCGTGGCGGCGGGCGCCTTCGCCGTCCAGGGGTGGGGAAGGACGGACCCCGCCGGAGTCGCCTGGTCGGCGGGAGCCCTCGCGGGGGAGGTGGGCTTCGCCGTCCTGGCCGTGCCTGTCCTCCGGCCGCTCGGCGCAGGCTGCTCGCCGCCGCGGTCTGCGGGATCGCCGCCGTCGAATCGACCCTCGTCGGGCTGGTGCTCGACGGCGCCGGCGTGGTGCGGACGCCGTCGGCCGCCGAGTCCCTGGCCCTGGTGTGGCAGGCGGCGATCGTGACCGTGATCGGTTTCGTCTGCTGGTACATGGGCGTGCAGCGCATCGGTGCCGAACGGGCCACGCTCTTCTCGGGTCTGATCCCGGTCTCCGCAGCCCTCACCGCCCCGCTCGTCGGCACCGGTACGTACGGTCCGGCACAGGCGACGGGCAGCGCCCTCGTCGGGGCCGGAGTCGTCCTGGGGTCGGGCGTGTGGGCCCGGGGCAGGCCGGGGGGCGTCGGCCGAGGTGCGGCCGCCGACGGCCGGAGGTCAGCGGCTGCCGTCGAGGATGACCCGGGCGACCAGCGCGGGGTCGTCGTTCATCGGCACATGGCCGCAGCCGGGCAGCCGCACCAGCCGGGCGCCGGGGATCGCGCGCTTGGCGCGGATGCCCTGGCGGCGCAGCAGCAGCCGGTCGCGGGTGCCCCAGGCCACGGTGACCGGTACGCCGGGCACGTCGTCGGTGAAGAGGACCCGTCGGCCGGCGTCGAGGGTCTGGCGGAAGCCGGTCGCGTCGCGGAGCGCGAGCGTCTCGGCGACGACCGCCTCGGGTGAACGGCGGCCCGGGCGGGCGTAGATGGTGCTGGTGAGCGCCGCCCGCCCGGGGGCCGTCCGCGACAGCCGGCCGATCACCGCCGGGGGGAGTGCCCGGGCGCCCTGTCGCATCGCGAGCAGCGTGCCGAAGGCGTAACGGCGTTCGCTCTCCGTCCAGAAGCCGGCGGGGGAGAGGGCCGTCACGGAGCGGACGAGGTTCTCGCGGCCCAGTTGCAGGGCGAGCAGGCCGCCGAGGGAGTTGCCCGCGACATGCGGGCGTTCGACCCCGAGCGCCTCGCAGAGGGCGCCGAGCACCGGCACGACCGTCGGGAGGTCGTACGACACGCCGTCGGGGAGTGCCGGGGACTCGCCGAAGCCGGGCAGATCGACGGCGATCACATCGCGGTCCGGTGCGAGCAGTGGAAGGATCGGCTCCCACGCCTGCCAGTGGTGCCCGATGCCGTGGAGCAGCAGCAGGGGCTCGCCCGTGCCGATGCGTTCGTACGCCACGGAGACCGTGTGGCTCCCGCGGGGGGAATCGATCGTGAACGAGACCTTCGAGGCCATGCCGCTGCTCCCTGTGCTCCCTGGTGGTGCCCTTTTGTAGACGCGCTGTCAGCAACAATTACCGCCCAGTAGGGCCCAGTTCAAGGGATACCCGCCGAAACGCTCGGGCACGCGGTCCGGTGTCCATCGGTGAACGGTCCGGCGCACCGGGAAAGTTGAGCTCCGCATCCCCGAACCTCCGGAAAGGCGTGACCCATTGGGGCATCGTCATCTCCACCGCACGGGCCGACTCGACCCCGCCGAGGCCGATCACCCGGCCGGCCGGCCGAACTCGCCCAGCACCACCGTCGCCTGCTCCTTCGCGCCCCCGTCGTCCCCGGACACGAAGATCTGATGCGCGTCCGGCACCTTCGCGGGGTTCCCGCCCACCGTCGGGATCACCGCACGCAGAACGCCGCGGCCTCGGCGATCGTGCCGTTGCTCGCGGCCCGGCCGGCGGCCCCCGCCCACTCCACGGCCGTGGGGGCGGGCCGCGTTCCGGGTGCCGATCCGCACCTCGTGCCCCAGCCTCACCAGCTCGCTCGCAAGGGTGCGCCCGACCTCGCCGGTGCCCAGTAGTCCGTACCGCATCGGAACCTCTCGGGTCCTGACCGTCGACCACCGGCCGCCGCCTGCACATGGTGTGCGCGGGCCGCGTCCCGTGTGCCGAGCGACGCACGTCGATCGCCTGGACAGGAGGGAATGTGTCGGCTGGGATGGAACCGTGGCGACCGACACCGTGACCGACGTCTTCGAGGCCCACCGCTCCGTGCTGACGGGAGTGGCCTACCGCATGCTCGGCAGGTTCGCCGACGCCGAGGACGTGGTCCAGGAGGCCTGGCTGCGCTGGTCCGCGGAGGAGCGGGACGACGTCCGGGAACCCCGCGGCTATCTCGTGCGGATCACCACCCGGCTCGCCATCGACCGGCTGCGACAGGCGCAGTCGCGCCGTGAGGCGTACGTCGGACCCTGGCTGCCCGAGCCCGTCGCGACCGACTTCGACCACACCGCCCCCGACACCGCAGAGCGCGCCGTGCTCATGGAGTCCGTGTCGTTCGCCGTCCTGGTCGTCCTGGAATCCCTCTCGCCGCTGGAGCGCGCGGTGTTCGTGCTGCGGGAGGCCTTCGGATTCCCGTACGGCGAGATCGCGACGACCCTGGACCGCAGCGAGGCGGCGGTGCGGCAGCTCGCCGGGCGGGCCCGGCGCCATGTCGAGGAGCGCAAGCCGCGATACGACGTAGATCCGGCCGAACGCCGGGCCCTGACCGAGCGGTTCCTCGCCGCGGCGACCGGCGGCGACCTCGATGCGCTCCTCGACCTCCTCGCCCCCGACGTCCGGCTGGTCAGCGACAGCGGAGGCAAGTCGAAGGCGCCCCTGCGGGTCATCGAGACCGCGGACAAGGTGGGCCGCTTCCTGCACGCCGTGGCCCAGGAGCCCCTGCCCGACTCCGAGTTCCGGCTCACGGAGCTCAACGGAGCGCCCGGCCTCCTGGTGTTCGCGGGTGGACACCCGGACACCGCCCTCCAGATCGAGGTCAGGGACGGCCGCATCCAGTGCATCTACCTCGTACGGAATCCGGACAAGCTCGGCGGCCTGGTGTCGTAGGGCCAGGCTCCTGCTCCGTTCCGTGCCGGTCCGGTCCTGTCCTGTCCGGTCCTGTCCGGTGCGGCCCGATCCGGACGACGGATCCCGGCGACGCCGTTCCGCCGCCCCGCGTGGTCCCGCATCCCGACCGGGTGCGGGGCCGTTGCTTTTTCGCCGGAGCACGAACCTTCCGTGAACGCTCTGTGGCAGACGGTGATTCCATGTCCCCGCGCATCAGGATTGGTCTTGACCAAGTCTGTGCGCCGTCCTATGGTCGCAGAGTTAGTGCAGGAACCTTTAATAAACAAGGGCACGGAAAGCCGCCGGGGCCACGGGGATTGCGGAGGACAGGGTGGGGACCACGCAGCTCGAGTCGGTGCCGGAGCCGAAGTACTGGCACTTGAAGACCGTGATCGGCGAGGCACTGGACTCCGACTTCTCGGTCGGTGAGATCCTGCCCAACGAGCGCGAGCTGGCCGCCCGTTTCGGCGTCGCCCGCGCCACTCTCCGCCAGGCGCTCGAACAGCTCGAGCTGGAGGGCCGGTTGCAGCGTCGCCGCGGCGTCGGCACCACCGTCGCCCCGCCGCGCATGGGCGTCGACGTCTCCACCTCCCCGCAGGGCTGGCCCGGTGGCCCCGAGGACTCCTGGCAGCCGCTCGACTGCACGGTCGCGCTGCCGCCGCCCGCCGTGGCCCGCGTGCTCGACACGGACGGCGACGAGGAAGTCCACACCGTGCGCCGGATGCTGGTCACCCACGGCCAGCCGGTCGCGGCCGAGCTGCTCTACATCCCGTCCGGTTCCGTGCCGGATCTCTCCGCCATCGGCGCTCCGTCCGGCGCGGCGCGCGCCCGCGGGGTCCTGCGCGAGCTGCAGCGGCTGGCCCTCGACGGCCAGGACCGTGCCGTGGAACTCGGCTCCGCCCGCGCGGACGACGCCAAGGAGCTGGACCGGCTGCCGGGCGCGCCCGTTCTCGTCGTCACCACGCGCTACTTCAGCGAGGGCCGTACCGCCGTCGTGTCCGTCGCGACGTACCGCGCGGACACCTGCCGGCTCACCTTCGGGGACTCGGGCGACCTGGAGATCCGGCACGAAGGACACCAGCGCCGCGCCTCCTGAGCCTTCCGCACCCCGGCCTCCCGGGTGCGCGGGAGCCTGCCGGGTGCCCTGTTCGGCCCGTCGCACCGAGCGGCGGGCCGTACGCGTTCCTTCGAGCCCGTCCTCGTGCCCGCGGGCTCAGTGCCGAGCCGTCACCGATCCCTCGACGGCGAACAACTGCTCCTCCACATGGTCCAGCGCCAGCCGCAGCGCCCCCGTCGCCACGGCGGCCTCACCGAGCATCGAGAGCGCCACGCGGGGCGGCCGGAGGCAGTAGCGGGACAGCTCACCGCGCAGCGGGTCGAGTACGCCGTCCAGACCGGCAGCCCAGCCGCCGACGACGACGAGCTCCGGGTCCAGCGCCAGGACGAGCGCCGCCACATCGTGCACCAGCCGCTGGATGAACCGGTCCACCGCGGCCCGCGCCCGCTGGTCCCCCTGCCGGGCAAGCGCGAACACCTCGGCAACCGCCTGCTCGTCCAGTGGATGCAACGGTTCGCCGGTCGTCGACAGCAGCGTCTCGGGCGTGACCTCCCGGCCCAGCAGATGCAGCGCGCCGATCTCCCCGGCCGCGCCGCCGTAGCCCCGGTGCAGCCGGCCGCCGATCAGCGAGCCCGCGCCCGGGCTCAATCCCGCCAGCACGAAGACGATGTCGTCCGAGTCCGTCGCGGCACCCTTCCAGTGCTCGGCGACGGCCGCCGCGTTGGCGTCGTTCTCCACCAGCACCGGGCAGCGGAACGACCGCCTCAGCCGCTCACCGAGCGCGAGCCCCGTCCAGCCGGGCAGCGCCGTGCACAGCCGCACCGTCCCGTCGGCCTCGACGATCCCCGGTGTACCGACCCCGACCGCGCGCAGTGAACTCCGGGCGACACCGGACCGGCGCAGGACATCGGCGACGACGGCACGCACCCGCTCGAGCCGCTCCTCGACCGACGCGGTCTCCGACACCTCCCGCGACCCGGCGCCCGTGATCCGCCCGTCGAGCCCCGACAGCAGTGCGGCAACCCTGTGCGGGCCGATCTCCACTCCCAGCAGATGCCCGGCCTCCGCCCGGAAGCGGAACCGCCGCGCCGGACGACCCTGCCGGCGGGCCTCGCTCTCGTCGGGTGCGGCCTCCAGGACCAGACCGGCCTCGATCAGCCCTTCGACCACACCCTCGACGGTCGGCCGGGACAGCCCGGTGATCCGGGTGAGGTCGGTGAGCGTGGTCGAGTCGGCGCCCCGCAGTGCATGGAGTACCACCGCGGAGTTGATCCGCCGCAGCAGCGACGGGTCCCCGCCGGTCAGCCGACCCACCGTGTGTCCTTCCCGCTCGTGCGCGTGTCTGCGGATCGTACTCAATGGCGGTGGGGCACGGCGAGCGTCCGCAGAGGGCGTGCGTACCGATCGGCCGGGAAGCGCCCTGCCGGGCGCCGGGCTGTCCACCTGACGGACCGCCAAATGTCAGTGAGGACAGGTTTACTGGCCCCATGACCCTCGCACGGCATCTGGCGACCATCGATCTGCTGCGCGCCCGTCCCTTTCCGGCGGAGCCCGGCAGATCGGACGTGGGCCCCAGCGGTCCCGGTTTTCACATGGCCGAGCTGAGCACGAGCGAGGACTTCTGGGAGGACGGATCGCGGTGGGAGCTCGTCGAGGAGCAGTACGAGGCCGAGCGCGAGGCCCTCGCGCTGCTGCTGAGCGAGCGGTGGGGCGAGGCGCAGGTCTTCAGCCTCGCCTCGGTGTTCGCCAGATCCTTCGACGGCGGCGAGGAGATACCGGAGCCCTGGGGGACGCTCAGCAACTCGGTGCCCGATGTGCACCTGTGGCGCGTGGACGGCCGGTGGGTGCTGCTGGGGCTCTCGCAGTGGGACACGGAGCTGCCCTTCCAGCTGCTGGCCGTCGTGACGGAAACGGACCCGCCGTAGGTGCGGCAGGCCCGGTCGCGGATCGGCAGGCTGCTCGTGGATCGGCAGCCCCCTCCTGGAATGGCCGGCCCGCCCCCGGAGCGACCGGCCGGCCGCAGGAACAACGGCCCGGCAGCCTCAGGAGCGGCCTGTTCCTCCCGGGGCGGCAGCGGCCTCTCGCAGCCGGGCGAACTCCTCCGCCATGGCCTGCGCCGTCCAGTGGGCGTTGAGACCGCTGGGGTTGGGCAGCGCCCAGATCCGGGTGTCGCCGATCATCCGCTCCTGCGGGCCGATGCGCGCCGTGCGGTCTCCGAAGGCCGTGCGGTACGCCGTGACGCCCGCGACCGCCAGCCAGCGCGGCCGCAGGCGCTCCACCTTCGCGGCGAGGATCCGGCCGCCCTCGCGGAACTCCTCGTCGCCGAGTTCGTCGGCCCGCGCGGTCGCCCGGGCCGCCACATTGGTGATCCCGAGCCCGTGTCTGAGCAGTTCGTCCTGCTCGGACGGCTTCAACCGGCGCGGGGTGAAGCCCGACAGATGCAGCACCGGCCAGAAGCGGTTTCCCGGCCGGGCGAAGTGGTGGCCCGTCGCGGCCGACATCAGACCGGGGTTGATGCCGCAGAAAAGGACGGACAGACCGTCCGCGACCACATCGGGAACGAGGCGGTCGCGGGCGGCCTCCAGCTCGGCGGGGGTGAACCGGGCCACGGGAGCGAGCCGGGTCAGAGGATGGAACCCGGCGCGTACGCGGCGGCGTCCGGGTGCTGCTTGGCGATCTCCTCGATGCGCGCGACCACCGAGGCGACCTGGTCGGCCGCCGCGCCGGTGAAGGACAGCTTGTCCGCCATCAGCGCGTCGAGCTCGGCGCGGTCCAGCGGGATGCGGGCGTCGGCGGCGAGCTTGTCCAGCAGCTCGTTGCGTTCGGCGCCCTGCTCGCGCATCGCCAGGGCCGAGGCGACGGCGTGCTCCTTGATGGTCTCGTGGGCGACCTCGCGGCCGACCCCGGCGCGCACCGCACCCATCAGGACCTTGGTCGTGGCCAGGAACGGCAGGTAACGGTCGAGTTCGCGGGCGACGACCTCAGGGAAGACGCCGAACTCGTCCAGCACCGTCAGGAACGTCTCCAGCAGTCCGTCGAACGCGAAGAAGGCGTCGGGGAGCGCGACCCGGCGCACGACCGAGCAGGACACGTCGCCCTCGTTCCACTGGTCGCCCGCCAGCTCGCCGGTCATCGAGGCGTAGCCGCGCAGGATCACCATCAGGCCGTTGACGCGCTCGCAGGAGCGGGTGTTCATCTTGTGCGGCATCGCGGACGAGCCGACCTGGCCGGGCTTGAAGCCCTCGGTGACCAGCTCGTGCCCGGCCATCAGCCGGATCGTCTTCGCCAGCGACGACGGCGCGGCGGCGAGCTGCACCAGGGCCGTGACGACGTCGTAGTCCAACGAGCGCGGGTAGACCTGGCCGACGGACGTGAAGGCGTGGGCGAAGCCCAGGTGGCCCGCGATGCGCTGCTCCAGCTCGGCGAGCTTCGCCGCGTCCCCGCCGAGCAGGTCGAGCATGTCCTGGGCGGTGCCGACCGGGCCCTTGATGCCGCGCAGCGGGTAGCGGCCGAGCAGCTCCTCCAGCCGCGCGTAGGCGACCAGCAGTTCGTCTGCCGCCGTCGCGAAGCGCTTGCCGAGCGTCGTCGCCTGGGCGGCGACATTGTGCGAGCGGCCGGCCATGACCAGCTCCGCGTACTCCCCGGACAGCTTCCCGAGGCGCGCGAGCACGGCGACCGTGCGGTCGCGCATCAGCTCGAGGGAGAGGCGGATCTGGAGCTGCTCGACGTTCTCGGTCAGGTCGCGGGAGGTCATTCCCTTGTGCACGTGCTCATGGCCGGCGAGGGCGTTGAACTCCTCGATGCGCGCCTTCACGTCGTGCCGGGTGACCTTCTCGCGCTCCGCGATGGAGACGAGGTCGACCTGGTCGAGCACGCGCTCGTAGTCGGCGATGGCGGCGTCCGGCACCTCGATCCCGAGGTCCTTCTGCGCGCGCAGGACGGCGAGCCAGAGCTGACGCTCCAGCTTCACCTTCTGCTCGGGGGACCACAGGACGGCGAGCTCCGCGGAGGCGTAGCGGCCGGCCAGGACGTTGGGGATGCGAGGCTTTGCAGTCACGTGTACGGATTCTACTGGCGGTTTGTGCAGGCCAGCGCCCCGCCCCGATTTGTGGCTTGCTACGAGTACCCGCCCCGGGGCCTGCCCACGTCACACGAGTCCGCGGTCGCGAGCCGCATCGCGGGGCACCTCGACCGGCACGTCGCGCGTACCGTCGGCGGGCACGTCGGCCCGGACCTCGTACGGCAGCAGGTCGGGCCGCTTCGCGGGCCGGCCGTCACCGGACGAGCGCCCGGTGAGGCGACGCCCGATCCACGGCCCCAGATACTGCCGGGCGAAGCGCACGTCCGCCGTCCGCCGGGCCGTCCATCCGGGCGGCACCGCCGGCGGCAGCGGCGCCTGCCAGTCGTCCTCGGCGGTCAGGCCGAGCGACTGCCACACCGCCTCGGCGACCCGGCGGTGCCCCTCGGCGGTCAGATGCAGCCGGTCCACGTCCCACAGCCGCTGATCGCCGAGGACGGGCGCCCCGTACAGGTCCACCACCAGCGCGCCGTGCCGCGCCGCGAGGGTGTCGATGTGGTCGAACAGCTCCTCCATGCGCGGCCGGAATCGCTCCATGACCGGGCCGTTGCGGCCGGGGCTGCGCATCAGGACCAGCCGCTCGCACGACGGCGCGAGCCGCTCGACGGCCTCCTCCAGCAGCCCGCGGACCCGGCCCATGTCGCACTTGGGGCGCAAGGTGTCGTTGAGCCCGCCGACGAGGGTCACCACATCGGCCTTCATCGCGGCCGCGCGGTCCACCTGCTCGTCGACGATCTGTCCGATGAGCTTGCCGCGGACGGCGAGATTGGCGTACCGGAACCCCGGTGTGCGGGCGGCCAGCCGCGCCGCGAGGAGGTCGGCCCAGCCCCGGTACGAGCCGTCGGGCAGCAGGTCCGACATGCCCTCGGTGAACGAGTCGCCGACCGCGACAAAGCTGGTGTATGTGGCATTCATCTGCATGGCGGAGCGATAATACCGCGCGGTATGGGCCCCCGGTTCCGGGCTCCGGGAGCCGGTCCCACGCGGAGGGGGAGACCTGTGAGCGATGCGCTGCTGAACGCCCTGGCGGAGGCTCTGGCGGACGTGGTGCCTGAGGGCCACCGACACCGGGCCACCTGGACGGTCACCCTCCAGGACCAGGACACGAGCGGGACCGCCACCGCCCGCGGCGAGGCCACGGCCACCGTCGAGGCGGAGAGCGGTGACCTGCTGCTGCTCGTCCACGGCCGCTACGAGCCCTCCGACGCGCGCTTCAGGCACAGCGGGGACCGCCGCGTGCTCGACGCCTGGCTCTCCGCCACGGCCCGGTAACCGGCTCGTCGACGGCCTGCCGCCTGCCGGACATGGCCGACTGGGTATGTCCCGTACATGACGAGCTTGCTGAGCGCGGCCTTCTGGGCCGCCACCGCCGAACGCGCCGTCCGCACCTTCGCCCAGTCACTCGCCGCGGTGCTCATGGCCGGCGCGACGAGCCTCTTCGACGTCGACTGGCCCGCCGCCCTCGCGACGGCGGGCCTGGCGGCGCTGCTCGCCGTCCTCACGGCGATCGGCGCGTCCGGTGTCGGCGCGCGCGGCCCCGGCATCACGGAGACCACGGACCGCACGGACCCGGGCGCCCGAGACGCCCGAAGCGCCCGAACGTGGATGCGGCGGTTCAGCTGAGCTGACCGGGCCGCCCCACCAGCTCCCGGAGCACGTCCTCCATCGTCACCAGACCGGCGGGCTTGCCGTCCTGGTCCAGCACCGCGGCGAGATGCGTCCGGCTGCGGCGCATCGCGGTCAGCACATCGTCGAGCGGCGTCGAGGCACGCACCCGCGCGATGGGCCGCATCGCCGTGACCGGGAACGGCGCGTTGCGCGGAAACTCGTCCAGAGCGTCCTTCACGTGCAGGTAGCCCAGGAGCGTGCGGGTGCTGTCCACGACGGGGAAACGGGAGTACCCCGACTCCGCCGACAGCCGCTCCAGCTCCTCGGGCGTGACGCCCACGTGCGCGTACACCACCCGCTCCACCGGCACGACCACATCGGCCACCGGCCGGCGCCCCAGCTCCAGCGCGTCGCGCAGCCGCTCGGCCGCCCGGTCGTCCAGCAGTCCGGCTCTCCCGGAGTCCCTGACCAGCCGCGCCAGTTCGTCGTCCGAGAACGTCGCCGCAACCTCGTCCCTGGTCTCCACCCGCAACAGCTTCAGCAGCGCGTTCGCGAAGGCGTTGATCGCGAAGATCACCGGGCGCAGGGCCCGGGCCAGGGTCACCAGCGGCGGACCGAGCAGCAGCGCCGTCCGCGTGGGCTCGGCGAGCGCGATGTTCTTCGGCACCATCTCGCCCAGCAGCATGTGCAGATAGGTCGCCACCGCCAGGGCGATCACGAACGAGATCGGGTGGACCAGCCCGTGCGGCACACCGAGGACGTCGAAGACCGGCTCCAGCAGATGTGCGATGGCGGGCTCCGCGACCACCCCGAGCACCAGGGTGCACAGGGTGATGCCGAGCTGCGCCGCGGCCAGCAGCGCGGAGACGTGTTCCAGGCCCCACACGACGGCACGGGCCCGCCTGTTCCCGGCCTGCGCCTCCGGCTCGATCTGGCTGCGGCGCACGGAGATCAGGGCGAACTCCGCACCGACGAAGAAGGCATTGACGACCAGCGTCAGAAAGCCGATCAAGAGCTGGATCACGGTCGTCATCGCGTGGACCGCCCCTCGTCGTAGTCCCCGTAGCTGTCGCAGCCGTCGCAGTCCTGCGACGGCTGCGGAGCGTGCATCAGCACCCGCGCCGCGCGCCGTCCGGACGCGTCGACCACGTCGAGCCGCCAGCCGGAGAGCTCGATGCCGTCACCGACGACGGGAATGCGGCCGATCTCCGTGGCGATCAGCCCGGCGAGCGTCTCGTAAGGCCCCTCGGGCACCCGCAGGCCGATCGCCTCCAGCTGGTCGGCGCGGGCGGCACCGTCGGCCGACCACAGGGCCCGGCCGTCCGCGTCCTCACCGGCCCTCGCGAGGTCCGGTGTCTCGTGCGGATCGTGCTCGTCGCGGACCTCGCCCACGACCTCCTCGACGATGTCCTCCAGGGTGACCACCCCGGCCGTACCGCCGTACTCGTCGATCACGACCGCCATCGTCCGCTTGCCGGACAGCCGGTCGAGCAGCCGGTCCACGGTGAGCGTCTCGGGCACCAGCAGCGGTTCGCGCAGCAGCTCGGCCACGGGGTGACGGAGCCGCCGCTCGGCCGGGACGGCCAGGACGTCCTTGATGTGCGCGATGCCGACGACGGAGTCGAGGCTGCCCCGGTAGACGGGGAAGCGCGACAGTCCGGTGGCCCGCGTGGCGTTGGCGACGTCCTCCGCGGTCGCCAGGATGTCGAGGGCGGTGACCTGGACACGGGGCGTCATCACGTTCTCCGCCGTGAGCTCGGCCAGGGAGAGCGTCCGTACGAACAGCTCGGCGGTGTCCGCCTCCAGCGCGCCCTGCTTGGCGGAGTGCCGGGCCAGCGCGACGAGCTCCTGGGGCGTGCGCGCGGACGCCAGCTCCTCGGTCGGCTCGAGCCCGAGCCGGCGCAGGATGCGGTTGGCCGTGTTGTTCAGATGGCCGATGAGGGGGCGGAAGGCCGCGGAGAAGACCCGCTGCGGCGTCGCGACGGCCTTCGCGACCGTCAGCGGCGACGAGATCGCCCAGTTCTTGGGCACGAGCTCGCCGACGACCATCAGCGCGATCGTCGAAAGGCCCGTCCCGATGGCGAGCGCCAGGGACGAGGCGACGTTCGGGGACATACCGAGCGACGCCTCGAGCGGACCGCTGATCAGCTTGGCGATGGACGGCTCGGCGAGCATGCCGACGACCAGATTGGTGACGGTGATGCCGAGCTGCGCGCCGGAGAGCTGGAAGGTGAGCCCGCGCACGGCCTTCAGGGCGCTCGCGGCCCCGCGCTCGCCCCGTTCCACGGCCCGCTCCAGGTCGGCGCGCTCGACGGTCGTGAGCGAGAACTCCGCCGCGACGAATGCCCCGCAGGCGAAGCAGAGCAGCACCGCCACCACGAGCAGGAGGACCTCGGTCATCGGTTCACCTCCGTCCCATGATCGGCCAGGGGGAGGAGGATCGCGCGATGTCTGCTACTGGGAGGCTCGCCCATGGGCGGACGCTCACACCTTTCGTTTCATACGGTCGGGAGAACACCCATGGTAAAGGACGGGCAAAAGGGGTTGTGGCGCCCCTGCCCTGCCGGGCAGGCCGGGGCGGGCCGGGGTGTCAGACGAACGGCTTCACCCAGCGGCTCCACTCCGGCTGCGGCGCGTATCCGGCCGAGCGCCACGCATGGTGCGCCGTCTCGTTCCGGTCCAGCACCATCGCGTCCCCGCGCCGCCCGCCCAGCCGTACGAAGCGTTCCTCCGCGGCCGCGAGCAGCGCCCCGCCCACACCGAGCCGCCGGTGGTCCGGATGGACCGCCAGCCGGTACAGGTGACAGCGCCAGCCGTCGAAGCCCGCGATCACCGTGCCCGCCGGCTCGCCGTCGCGCTCCGCGAGGATCAGCGCATCGGGGTCGCGCTCGACCAGCCGCTCGACCCCCGCCCGGTCGTCGCTGATGCTGGTGCCCTCCGCCGCCGCTTTCCAGAACGCGAGCACGGCGTCGAGGTCGGCCGGCGTCGCGGTCCGTATCCGAAGATCAGTCATGGCGGCCATCCCACCATCGCCCCGGCGGCCCGTCGACGGCATTCCGCCATGCGATACGGGCCCGCCCAGTCGCGCCGCAGCTCCTCGATCACGTGACCGAACGACTCCATCCACGGGTCGAGCACGGTGAGGTACGAGAAGCCGTACCGCGCGCGCTGCTCCCTCATCCGGTCCGCGATCTGCTTCACCGTGCCGGGGCGAGCAGCGGCGGCTCCAGCACCTGCTCCTCGGTGAGATGCGGGACCAGCGGCAGCAACTCCCGGGCCGCGGCCCGCCGGTCGTCGGTGATCGCCGGGGCGTGGACGAGCAGGTTTAGTTCGGCGGGGGTCTGGCGGCCGGCCGCGAACGAGTGGTACGCCACCACCCGCTCGTCCAGCTCCTGTGCGGTGAGCGCCATCAGCACGCCGTTCGACTCGCGGGCCCCGGTGAACGCCACGACGTCCGCGTGCTCGGCCGCCGTCCGTAGCACCCGGTTGCCGTTCCCGCCGATCAGCAGCGGTGGCCGCGGCCGCTGCACCGGTTGCGGCACGTGCCCCTCGTCCGCCGGCAACCGGTCCACCTCCTCGACCGTACGGGCCAGTTGGTCCACGCTCCCCCGGAGCTTCGCCCGCGAGGTGCCCCCAGCCCGGCGGGAGGAAGTCCAGGACCGCGCGGTCGTGCTCCTGCTCCACATAGCCGGTGCCGAGCCCGATCTCCGCCCGTGAGTACATCGGCGGTGGCGATCTCCCGGGCGAGCAGGACGGGGTTCCAGAACGCCGCGGTGAGGACGAGCGTGCCGAGCCGTGGCCGCTGCGTCGCATCGGCGGCGGCGGTCAACGCCGTAACGGTGCCACCCTGCCCAGATGACCGGGCGCCAGGATGACGTCGTAGCCGAGGTCCTCCGCCCGCCGGCACCGCTTGCGCCACTCCTCGCCATCGGCGGGCGTCACCGTGTTCACCCCGAACCGGATCGGCCTGGCCATGAAGTCTCTCCTCGGAAGCTCGGCTACTCGTGCGCGATGGCGGCGAGCACGTTCATCCGCGACGCCCGCAGCGCCGGAAGCACCGCCGCCGCCAGACCCGCCACCATCGATCCGAGCACGACCGCCACGACCGTCCCCCACGGCACGGCGAACTCGGTCATGCCCTCCAGCTCCAGCACCTGCTGCACCGCCACTCCCCACACCATGCCCAGCGCGAGCCCCAGTACCGCTCCGAAGACCGCGATCACGACCGATTCCAGCCGGATCATGCGGCGCAGCTGCACCCGCGAGAGACCGATCGCCCGCAGCAGCCCGATCTCCCGGGTCCGCTCGACCACCGAGAGCGCGAGCGTGTTCACGACGCCCAGCACGGCGATGACGATCGCCAGCCCCAGCAGCGCGTACACCAGATGGAGCAGTACGGAGATCTGCTGCCGCACCAGCTCCTTGTAGTCGGCCTGATCCCTCACCTGCACCTGCGGATACGGCTCCAGGGCCTCCTCCAGCGCCACGCGCAGCTCGCCCGGATCGACACCGCCCGCCGCGTTCACGTACACCGCGCTCTCCTGACCGCCCGGCACATGCCGGTCCAGGGTGGCAAGGCCCATGAACAGTCCGCCCCGCATCCCGGGCCCCGTCGCCTGGTCCATGTCCGTCAGCGCGCCGACCGCCAGCCGGGCCTGCCGGCCGCCGGGGAACTCCACCGGCAGCACCGAACCGATCCGCACCCCGTGCTCCGAGGCGAAGTCACGGTCCATGCCCAGTGCGTCGGGCGCCAGCGCGGCCCGCGTGTCCCCGCTCGCGTACGTGACGTTCGCGGCATCGTCCAGCCCGGCGTCGTACCCCGCGGCCGTCGACTCCACCCGCCCGCCGTCCGGAAGCGTCAGCGCCAGCGGCGTGAACCGCTGCCGTACGACCGTGCCCGCGCCCGCCACGTCCCGTACCTTCTCGGTGACCTCCTGCGGGAACGGCTGGAAGTTGGTGTTCTGGACGACGAAGTCGGCGCCCAGCGTGCGGTCGATCTGCCGGTCGAAGGAGCGCGTCATCGAGGCGCTCGCCACCGAGAGTCCGGTCACCAGCGCCAGCCCGATCATCAGCGCCGCGGCCGTCGCGCCCGTACGCCGTGGATTGCGCAGCGCGTTGCGCCGGCTCATGCGGCCGACCGCACCGAACAGCCGGGGGTACGCCCCGCCCAGCAGCCTGATCACCGGCCGCACCAGCAGCGGACCGGCCACCACGGCGGCGATCAGCGTCAGCGCCACGCCCAGTCCGAGCAGCGAGGACGCGGTCGCCGTCCGCCCGCTCGCCGCACACCCCGCGAGCGCGGCGAGGCCCGCCGCGCCGACGAGCCCACCCGCGACCGCCCGGACCTTCAGCGGCCGTCCCACACCTGCGACTTCGGCCTCCGCGAGGGCGGCCATCGGCGACACCCGGGCAGCACGGCGGGCCGGCAGATACGCGGCGACAAAGGTGACGCCGAGTCCGACGACGTACGCCGCGACCGGGGTCACCGGCCCGATCACCATCTCGGCAGCCCTCAGATTCATCCCGAACAGGCCCATCAGCTCGATCAGACCCGCGGCGAGACCGATCCCGGCGGCCAGCCCCAGCGTCGCGCCGATCAGTCCGAGCAGCAGCGCCTCGGTGAGCACCGAGCGGCGCACCTGCCGCCGGTCCGCGCCCAGGGCCCGCAGCAGCCCCAACTCGCGTGTCCGCTGGGCGATCAGCATCGAGAAGGTGTTGACGATCAGGAAGATCCCGGCCAGCACCGCGACGCCGGCGAAGCCGAGCATCACGTACTTGATCACATCGAGGAATCCGCCAAGCTGCTCGGCGGCCGTCTCGGCCTGCTCGTCCGCCGTCCTCAGCTCGTAGGTGTCGCCGAGCGCGGTGCCGATCCGCTGCTTCAGCTCGGCGTCGGACACATCGCCGACCGCGTCCACGGAGATCGACGTGGCCGCGTCCGGCCTGCCCAGCAGCTTCCGCTGGGCCGTCGCCGTGTCGAGATACACGAGTGCCGCACCCGGGTTGGTGGCGGTGAAGGTGGCGATGCCGACGATCTCGACATCGAAGGAGCCCGGCTGGGCCACGACGGTGAGCGTGTCCCCGATGCGCACGTCCTTCTTGTCGGCCGTGTCCTTGTCGACGACGGCCTGGCCCGGACCCTCCGGCGCGTGTCCCGCGGTGAGTCGCACCGGACTGCGGTCGGTGACATACCAGTTGGCGGCGACGGTGGGTGCCCCCGTCGTCGGACCGACGGGCTCCTTGCGGTCGTCGACGACCGTGACGTTCTCGACGGCCGCGTCGACATGCGCGTCGGCGACACCGTCGACCTTGCGGACACGCTGGGCGAGCGACGCCGGGACCGTACGGACCACACCGGAGGGCACGTACTCTTCGAGACCCTCCTTCGGGGAGACCGTCACATCCGCCGAGGTCGAGGCGAACAGCCGGTCGAAGGTGCGGGCCACCGTGTCCGAGAAGATCAGCGAGCCGCTGACGAACGCGACGGACAGGATCACCGCGAGGGCCGACAGGAGCAGCCGGCCCTTGTGGGCGAGGAGGCTCCGCAGCGTCGCCTTCAGCACGGCGCCGGTCCCTCAGCTCTTGCGCAGGGTGTCGAAACGCTTGAGGCGTTCCAGCACCGCCTCGGCCGTCGGCTCGTGCATCACGTCCACGATGCGCCCGTCGGCGAGGAACAGCACCTGATCCGCGTGGCCTGCCGCGCCCGGGTCATGGGTCACCATCACCACCGTCTGGTCCAGGCGGTCCACGGCCTCCCGCAGGAAACCGAGCACCTCGGCACCGGCCCGCGAGTCCAGATTGCCGGTCGGCTCGTCGGCAAAGATCAGCTCGGGGCGGGAGGCGAGGGCCCGGGCACACGCGACACGCTGCTGCTGACCGCCCGAGAGCTGCGCGGGCTGGTGCTTCAGCCGGTCGCGCAGCCCCAGGGTGTCGATCACCTGGTCCACCCACTCCCGGTCGGGTCGCCGCCCGGCGATGTCCATCGGAAGCGTGATGTTCTCGGCGGCGGTGAGCGTCGGCAGCAGGTTGAACGCCTGGAACATGAAGCCGACACGGTCCCGGCGCAGCCGGGTGAGCTCACGGTCCCTGAGCCCGGTGATCTCGGTGTCGCCGAGCCAGACCTGCCCTGCGGAGACCGTGTCGAGGCCCGCGAGACAGTGCATCAGTGTGGACTTGCCGGATCCGGAGGGGCCCATCACGGCCGTGAAGCGCCCGCGCGCGATGTCCACGTCCACGGAGTCGAGGGCGAGCACGGCCGTCTCGCCCGTGCCGTACGCCTTGGTGAGGCCGCGGGCCCGCGCGGCGAGCGGCGCGTCCGTGGCCGGTCCATGGGCCGGCGCTGTGGCAGGAGTGGACAATGCTGCCTCCCGGGTCGTGGGTGTCTGCGGCTCCCGAACTCCGTGCTCGCTGCTGCGTACCCCCGAGCGTACGGGCAGCCTCCAGGGGTTGTCGGTGCTAGCGCCGCGGCGCTAGCGTGAAGGGGTGGCCAAGACTCAGCTGAACGTACGGGTGGACGAGAGCACCGCCGAGACCGCGCGCCGGCGGGCGCACCAGCGCGGGGTGAGCGTGAACCGCTACATCGAAGAGCTCGTCCAGCAGGACGCGGGCGAGGTCGGGCGCACGTTCGTCGATGCCGCGGCCGACTTCATGAAGCAGTACGAATCGGTGTTCGCCGAGGAGTTCGGCGCGTCGGGCCGCGCGTCGGGCGCGGAGCGGAGCAAGGGCGGGCGTTGAACCTCTCGATCGACCTCGCCTGGCTTCTCATGGTCGCCGAGCACAAGACGCCCGGCGATCCGCAGGTCACCGACTGGGGTGCGCTCGTCGCTGCCGTCAGCCGTCATGATGCGGAGATATTCGGCACACCTGTCTACAGCGATCCGCACACGCGTGCCGCGGCCCTGCTGCAACTGCTGCTGCACGTTCCCGCGCTGGAGCACTCCAACGCGATGTTCGCGTCGGCCGTCGCGTACGGCTATCTCGTCGCGTCGGGCCTGAAGGTCGTGACCTCGCCCGAGCAGGTACGTGACCTCGCACGGCTCGTGAAGGACGGCAAGGCGGACGTCCGGACCATCGCCGGCGAACTCCGCCAGTGGAGCCGCTGAGCCGGCCGGCGCGGAGGATCCGCGGAAGCCGCCCGTCCGGACGTGGGTCGTGGCTAGGTTGCGACGCATGGCCACCACACAGAACACGCGTACGAGACGGATGGCGCTCGCGGTCTCCGGCGCCGCGGTGATCGCGGTCCTGGGCATCAGCGGTGCGATCGCGGCGAACGGGACGGACGGGCCGGTCGCCCGCGTCGGCGTCGCCGACGAGACGTCGACGCCGCCGGACACCGGCGGAGCGACAGGCGGGGACAGCGGCGGCAGCGACGGCGGCGGTACCGACAGCGGCGGCAGCGTGGGCGTGACCGACGGCGGCACGACGAACGGGTCCGACGGCAGCGGTTCGACGGGCGAGACCGTCGGCGGACCGGACCCCAGCCCGACCGGCCCGACCGACCCCGCGCCGACGGATCCCTCGTCCCCGTCCCCCTCGCCCAGCACGCCGGCCGACCTGGACGGCCTGGCCGAGCGCATCGACGAGCTGAACGCCAAGGTCGACCAGCTGCCGACGAAGAAGGAACTGGCCGACGCGCTACGGGCGTTCGCCGACGAACTGGAGAAGGGCGACGGCGACCGGCGACGCTGAGCGCTTCCGGACGCCGAGGGCGGACTAGGACACGTCCTGAGCCGGTGCGTCGGTCGTGTACGGCCGGCGCGCCACTCCCAGCACCGCGAAGGACGAGGGCAGTCGGGGCCCCTTCTCCGGAATGCTCAGCCCCCGGTACGCGCCGACGTCGAAGCCGGCCCGCTCCATCGCGGCGATCGGGTCACGGGCCGTGTGGCAGCCTCCGAACAGCCACGGCCACACCGTACGGTCCAGGGCACGCTGGACCCCGGCCATCGCGCGGCCCGGCGCCAGGCCGTGTTCGAAGAAGCGCAACTCGCCGCCGGGGCGCAGCACCCGCTTGATCTCCGACAGCGCACGCGGCACGTCCCGCACCGTGCACAGCACCAGGGACACGACGGCCCCGTCGAACGCCTCACTCTTCACGGGCAGCGCCTCGGCCGCACCCGGCACCACATCGACGGGCACGTCGGCGTGGAGGGCCGCGGTCGCCGCCAGCCGGCGCAGGCTGCGCTCCGGTTCGATCGCGACCACCTCCGAGACGGCGGCCGGATAGTGGGCGAAGTTCAGACCGTTGCCCGCCCCGATCTCGATCACCCGGCCCGACATGCCGGACAGCAGCTCCTCGCGGTGGGCGGCGATCCCGCCCTTCGTGTCGGCCGTCACGCTGATGCGTGCGTAGAAGCGGGCGAAGACGGGGTGGTGGACGGCGTCCCGGGGGACACTCGAACGGCGCAACGGCATCGTGGGCCTCCTCCGACGAGCGATACGGAGATTGTCCCCCCGGACTGCCCGGGTCAGCCGTCAGCCGCCCACAAAACAGAACTCGTTGCCCTCCGGGTCCCGCACCACCTGGAAACTGCCCTGGTCGTCGGCGACGATCCCGCCGACGAGGGTCGCGCCGAGCCGCACGGCCTCGGCGGCCGCTGCCTCGATGTCTCCCGCGTTCAGGTCCAGATGGAGCCGGTTCTTGACGGACTTCGCCTCCGGCACCCGCTGGAAGGCGACGCGTACGAACCCGGGCGGATCGACATACGCCCAGCCCGCGTCCCGCACCACCGCCTCGCCGCCGAGCAGACCGGACCAGAACCGGGCGAGAACCACGGGCTCGGCGCAGTCGAAGACGATCTCGTCGACTCTTGCTCGCATGGCGGTCATGACGTCAGCGTACGGACGCGGCGAAGGCTTCCGCGTCCCAGACCCCGCCGAGCGCGGGGCCGAGCCAGTAAGGCGCCGCCGTACGGAACGCGGCGGGCGGCAGCGAGCCCGATCCCTCCGGCACGGCGCCCAGCAGCGGCGCGCCCGCCGCCTCGGGCAGATCGGTGAGATTGCAGCGGGCCGCGAGATCGGGCACGGCGGGCCAGCTGCCCACGACGACGCCGAGGGGCTCCAGCGAACGGGCGCGCAGCGCCTCGGCGGTGAGGGCGGTCGTGTTCAGCGTCCCGAGCCCGGGCGGAGCCACGATCAGTACGGGGGCGCGGAGCGTGCGGGCTGCGTCGGCGAGAGTGCCGGCGGCGTCGTCGAACCGTACGAGGAGGCCGCCGGCGCCCTCGACCAGGACGAGGTCGTGCTCCGTGGCGAGCTTCTCGGCGGCCTCGGCCACGGCATGCGGCCGCACCGGCGCCATGCCCGCCCTCCGCGCGGCGGTCGCCGGTGCCAACGGCTCGGGGAACCGCGCGAGTTCCATCCCGCTCACCCCGCTGCCCGCGAGCCGCGCGGCCTCCTCCGCGTCCCCGGCCTCCCCGCTTCCCAGCCCTGTCTGCGCGGGCTTCAGGACGGCCACCCTGCGCCCCCGGACGGCCGCGACGGCGGCGACGGCCGCGGTGACGACGGTCTTCCCGATCTCGGTCCCGGTTCCGGTGACGACGATGACACCCATGCGCGCGCTGCTCCTTGCCGTTGTCTGTTCCTGTGCTGCCGTGCTGCTGCGGTGGCGCTCGTCCGCCGGGCCGGGGAGCACCTGCGGCGGGCGCAAGCGGCGGACCCGCACGCCGGACGGGCTCCGGTGAAGGCCCGCGTCACCCCGCCGACGCGGCCGCCCGTACCGCGCGCGTGATGCGAGCGAGGTCCTCGTCGCCCGTCACGTACGGCGGCATCGTGTACACCAGGTCCCGGAACGGGCGGAGCCACACCCCCTCGCGTACCGCCGCCTCCGTGGCCGCGGCCATGTCCACGGGGTGGTCCAGCTGCACCACCCCGATGCCGCCGAGGACGCGGACCTCCCGCACCCCTTCCAGCGACGCCGCCTCCGCAAGCCCCTCCCGCAGGCCCGCCTCCAGGCGCTTGACCTCCTGCGCCCAGTCCTGACCGAGCAGCAGGTCGATCGAGGCGCACGCCACCGCAGCCGCCAGCGGGTTCCCCATGAACGTCGGCCCGTGGGCGAGGACGGGCACCTCACCCTGCGAGATCCCCTCCGCGACCCGCCCCGTGCACAAGGTCGCCGCCATCGTCAGATAACCGCCGGTCAGCGCCTTGCCGAGACACATGACATCGGGCGGGACAGGCGCGTGCTCGGCGGCGAACAGCGTCCCCGTCCGCCCGAAGCCGGTGGCGATCTCGTCGAACACGAGCAGCACGCCGTGCGCGTCGCACGCCTCCCGGAGCACCCGCAGATACGCGGGGGAGTGGAAGCGCATCCCGCCCGCTCCCTGCACCACCGGCTCCACGATCACCGCGGCCAGCTCGTCCGCGTGCCGCGCGACGAGCGCGCGCAGATGGTCCGCGTACGTCTCCTCGTACGCGACCGGCGGCGCGTCCGCGAAGATCTGCCGTGGCAGCACACCCGACCACAGGTCGTGCATGCCGCCCTCGGGGTCGCAGACCGACATCGGCTGCCAGGTGTCCCCGTGGTACCCGCCGCGCCAGGTCAGCAGCCGCTGCTTGGCCGGGCGGCCGACCGAGCGCCAGTACTGCAGGCACATCTTCACCGCGACCTCGACGGACACCGAGCCCGAGTCGCAGAGGAAGACGTGCCGGAGCGGCTCAGGGGTGATCTCGACCAGCCGGGTGGCGAGCCGGACGGCCGGTTCATGGGTGAGGCCGCCGAACATCACATGGCTCATGCGGTCCAGTTGGCCGCGTGCCGCCTCGTTGAGCACGGGGTGGTTGTAGCCGTGGACCGCCGACCACCACGAGGACATGCCGTCGACCAATTCGTGCTGTCCGTACGCCGGTTCGGCGAGCCGGAGCCGTACGCCTGACGCGGACTCGACGACCAGCGGGTCCGTACGGCCCGGCATCGGGCCGTACGGGTGCCAGACATGGGCCCGGTCCAGGGCCACGAGTTCGCGCGCGCCGGGACTACGCATTGGGTGCGAGGTCCGTCCCGGCGCCCCGGCGGCGCACCGCCACCAGATCGGGCCGCGCCGAGGTGGCGCTCGCGGTCTCCGGGGTTTCCGGCGCGGCGTCACCGCACGGCTCGCAGCCGCCGCCCCCGTGCGAGCCGCAGCCGCCCGCCGGCGCGTTCCCCCGGTGCTCCGGCAGCGTCGTCGTGTCCGCGCCCTCGACCTCGAAGCCCGCGTCCGCGATCATCTCGAGGTCCGCATGGCCCGCCTGGCCCTCGCTGGTCAGGTAGTCGCCGAGGAAGATCGAGTTGGCCAGGTGCAGCGCCAGCGGCTGGAGCGTGCGCAGATGCACCTCGCGGCCGCCCGCGAGCCGTACCTCCACGTCCGGGCAGACGAACCGCACCATGGCGAGGATCCGCAGCGCCCGCTGCGGCGTCAGATTCCACTCCTCGGCGAGCGGCGTGCCCTCGAACGGGATCAGGAAGTTCACCGGCACCGAGTCCGGGTCCAGCTCGCGCAGCGCGAACACCACGTCGACCAGGTCCTCGTCGCTCTCGCCCATGCCCGCGATCAGACCGGAGCACGCCGACAGCCCGGCCGCGTGCGCCTTCTGGACGGTGTCCACCCGGTCGGCGTAGGTGTGCGTGGTCGTGATGTCCCCGTACGTCCCCTCGGACGTGTTGAGGTTGTGGTTGTACGCGTCGGCGCCCGCGGACCGCAGCCGCTCCGCCTGCCCGTCGGAGAGCAGGCCGAGGCAGGCGCACACCTCGACGCCCTCGTTCTGCTCCTTGATCGCCTCGATGGTCTGCGACACCCGGTCGACGTCCCGGTCCGTCGGACCGCGGCCACTGGCGACCAGGCACACCCGCTTCGCGCCGCCCGCGACCCCGGCGGCGGCCGCCTTCGACGCCTCGTCAGGCTTCAGCCAGGTGTACTTGAGGATGTCCGCCTTGGAG
The DNA here is from genome assembly GCF_040296405.1 of Streptomyces sp. NPDC002133. Classification (NCBI taxonomy): domain Bacteria; kingdom Bacillati; phylum Actinomycetota; class Actinomycetes; order Kitasatosporales; family Streptomycetaceae; genus Streptomyces; species Streptomyces sp. NPDC002133. The sequence goes on from NZ_JBEOXF010000050.1 coordinate 26,232, forward strand.
CCCAGCCGCTGGGAACAGTAGGAGCAGTCCTCGGGGCACAGGCCCGACTTGAGATTGACCAGATAGTTCAGCTTCACCCGCCGCCCGAACCACTGACGGCGCACCTTTCCGGCCGCGGCCACCACTTCGAGCAGATCGTCGTCGGAGGTCGCCAGCACGGCGAGCGCTTCTGCGCGGGTCGGCAGCTCGCGCCGCAGGCCCTTGTCCACCAGCGTGTTCAGGAGGTCCATGGCGCAGATCCTTGCCTACCGGACACCCCCGGGCCAAGGAGGAACTCGACAACACGCGCGGAATGAGGTGTGTGCATGGCCACACTCTGACCTCTGCTGTCCCGGGCTAGGGTCTGTCCGCTGCCTACAAAAGGACCGGACCGTCATGCCGCAGGCCCTGCCCCAGGATCCCTTCGAGTGGACCGCCGACGCGGCACGCCTCCGGGCGGAAGCCGGTCTCGTACGGACAGTCCGGCCGCGCCCATCCGGCGCCGCCGTGCTCGATCTCGCGAGCAACGACTATCTCGGCCTCACCCGGCGGCCGGAGATCACCGAGGCGGCGGCCGAGGCCGCCCGGCGCTGGGGCGCCGGCGCCACCGGCTCGCGGCTCGTCACCGGCAGCACCGAGCTGCACGCTGAACTGGAGCGCGAACTGGCCGAGTTCTGCGGTTTCGAGGCCGCCCTGGTGTTCTCCTCCGGGTACGCCGCGAACCTCGCCGCACTCACCGCGCTCAGCGCCCACGGCTCCCTGACCGTCTCGGACGCGGGCAACCATGCCTCCATCGTCGACGGCTGCCGGCTCTCGCGGGCCGAGACGGCGGTCGTCCCGCACGCCGATCCCGAGGCCGTGCGCAAGACGCTCGAAGCGCACCCCGGGCGGCGCGCCCTCGTCGTCACCGACTCGGTTTTCTCGGTGGACGGCGACGCCGCCCCGCTGACCGGTCTCGCCGAGGCCTGCCGCACGCACGGGGCCGCTCTCATGGTCGACGACGCGCACGGCTTCGGGGTGCTCGGTGACGGCGGCCGGGGCGCCCTGCACGCCGCCCGGCTCGAGGGTGCCACGGGCGTCGTCGCCACCCTGACGCTGTCCAAGTCCCTTGGCAGCCAGGGCGGTGCGGTCCTCGGCCCTGCGCGGGTGATCGACCATCTGGTGAACGCCGCGCGGACGTTCATCTTCGACACCGGCCTGGCCCCGGCCGCGGTGGGCGCCGCCCTGGCGAGCCTGCGGCTGCTGCGGCGCGAGCCGGCTCTCGCCGAGCGGGCCCGTACCGTCGCCACGACGCTGTACGAGCGGCTGACCGGAGCCGGACTGACGGCCGCCCGTCCGGACGCGGCCGTCGTGTCCGTACAGGCTCCGTCGCCGGAGTCGGCCGTGCGGTGGGCGGCGGACTGCCGTGCCGCGGGTCTGGCCGTCGGGTGCTTCCGGCCGCCGTCCGTGCCGGACGGGATCTCGCGGATCCGGCTGACCGCGCGGGCCGACCTCACGGAACAGCAGATCCAGGCGGCGCTCGGCACGATCCTGCGGACCGCGCCGCCGCGGTGAGTTACGCGGCCGCCGCCGCCGACCCGTCAGGCGTCCTCGCGTCGCAGCCCGCGCAGGAAACCGGTCCATGCCTCGGGAGAGAGACGCAGATGCGGCCGCTCGACGTTCTTGGAGTCGCGCACGGCCAGACCGCCGTCCGCGTATCGGGCCGTCTCGACGCAGTTGTTCATTCCGACGCTGCGGCTGCTGCGCCGCCAAGGGGTGCAGATCTGGGTGCGTATCCGTGCGTGGTGAGCAGACATGTGTGTGCCTTCCCTACGCGCCGTCGGCGATCCCGGCGATGAGATCCAACGAGTCCTGGAACGACAGGGCATGCGCCTGCATGGTGCGGAACGCGGCGCCGTACGCCTCGAGGTCTTCTTTCCGCTCCAGGTAGAGGCTACTCGTCAGATGGTCAAGAACAACCACGTCCAGATCAGAAGTGGCCGGAAACGAGAAAATTACGAAAGGTCCGGTAAGGCCCGCATAGCCGCCCGTCGAGAACGGGAGCACCTGCAGCCGCACGTGGGGGAGTTGGGCCTGCTCCAGCACCCGCGCCAGCTGCCCGCGCATAACCCCCCGCCCGCCCACCTGCCGCCGCAGCACCGCTTCGTCCAGGACCGCGCTCAACGTCAGGGGACGCTCCGCGTGCAGCACCTCCTGGCGGGCGAGCCGCACCTCAACCAGCGAGTCCACCGTCGCCGCAGGCACCCCGTCCAGCGCGGAACGGGTCACCGCCCGCGCGTAGTCCGGGGTCTGCAGGAGCCCCGGCACCACCGAGGTCTCCAGCGTGCGCGCGGCGCTCGCCTGCGACTCCAGACTGATGAAGTCCCGGTACTGGGGCGGGATCACCCCGCGATAGGCGTGCCACCAGCCGGTGCCCCCGCCGCCTGCCGAGCCCGCCAGCGCCTCGAGCAGTTCGCGCAGCCGCGCGTCGGTGACGTCGTACGCATCGAGCAGCCGCACCACATCGGCCGGTTTCACACCGCTCGTGCCGGTCTCGATCCGGCTCACCTTCGACTGGTGCCACCCCACGAGCCGGGCGGCCTCCCGGCTGGTGAGACCCGCGCCGAGGCGCAGCCCGCGCAGCTCCTCACCGAGCTTGCGCCGACGCACCGCGGGACCGTGCCGCATGCCCGCCGCCTCCTTCCGGTACCAGGGCCCCTCCTCCGGATCGGACCCGAGCCGCCCGGCGGACCGAGGGCACCGAAACGGCAGCCACCAAGTCTGCGCCCAAATACGTTCTCGCGTCGCAGAGTTCACCGCTTCGAGCGACAGATATATGCATATCTTGGTGGATCGCCGCCAACAGCGGCATCAACGGTGGCAGTCTGGCGCGAAGCACAGTCCGAGGCCGCTCCGGTGCATCATCCGCTCCGTGTCGCCACGTGCCGGCATCCGGCCCCGGCGGGAAAGGGACAGCTCGCCATGGCAGACCACCTGGAAGCCTCCGTCACTCTGCCGAGCGATCCCGCCTCGGTCTCCGCCGCCCGGCGATATGTCACCGGAGTCCTCACCGAATGGGGCCTCCCCGGTGAGGCGGAAACGGCCGACACCGTCCGGCTGATCGTCTCCGAACTCGCCACCAACGCCGTGCAGCACACCTTCGGGCAGTCGCCGACCTTCACCGTCGACCTCCGCCTGGAGCGCGACGAGCACCTGCGTGTCGGGGTCACCGACAGCCATCCGCGCTGGCCGCAGCGGTTGCCCGCGGCCGTCCAACAGGACAACGGACGCGGCATGGTGATCATCCGCTGGCTCACCACCGAGTACGGCGGAGAGCTCTCCGTGACCCCGACTCCCGACGGCGGCAAGACCGTCTGGATCGCCCTTCCGTGGACCACGGCCCCCGTCCGGAACCCGGACTGAACCGGTCGGCACCGCCCCGGCCCGCCCCGAGGGCCTGCCGACTAGTGTGCGGGGATGATCTCGCAGGCGTATCTCTCCGAACTGTTCTCGCTGGAAGGCCGGGTGGCCGTGGTGACCGGCGGCAGCTCGGGCATCGGCCGGGCCATCGCCGGGGCCCTCGCGCGCGCAGGGGCGGACGTCGTGGTCGTGGCACGCAAGGAGGCGGAGCTGGCCGCCACGGTCGGCGAACTGGCCGCCCACGGCTGCCGGGCAGCCTGGGTGAGCGCCGACCTGAGCAGCCGCGACGGTGTGCGCACGGCGGCCGAGGAGGCGGTCGAGGCCTTCGGGGAGCCCGACATCCTCGTCAACTGCGCCGGGGTCAACCTGCGCCCGCCGATGGGCGAGCTGGACGAGGACGTGTGGGACACCACCATGGCCGTGAACCTGGAGGCGCCGTATCTGCTGGGCCGGCGGTTCGGGCCCGGCATGGCCGAACGGGGATTCGGCCGGATCATCCACATCACCTCCCAGCAGGCGCACCGAGCGTTCGTCCAGAGCGGCGCGTACGGGGTTTCCAAGGGGGCGCTGGAGTCGCTGGCCCGCTCACAGGCCGAGGCATGGTCGCCGTACGGCGTCACCTGCAACACGCTGGTGCCGGGATTCGTGATGACGCCGCTCAACACGCGGCTGTCCTCGGACCCCGAGAAGGTGGCGGCGCTGGCCGCGCGCACGATGGTCGGGCGCAACGGGCTGGCCGATGACTTCGCGGGCGCGGCGGTGTTCCTGGCGAGCCGCGCCTCCGCCTATGTGACCGGGCAGTCGATCTTCGTCGACGGCGGGTTCTCCGTTCACTGAGCCTCACACCAGTGCCTCACGCGGCCTGCGCGAACCCGCCCGCGGCAGCGCCCGCAGGGAGCGGGCAGCGGGACCGGACTCGTCGCCGCGGTGTGCCACCGAGATCGTGCGCCGGAAGGTCGGGTGGGGCGTACCCTCCACCTCGGCGTGCGGGCCCTGCGCAGCGCGCTCCGGCCGGTACGGGCGGCCCGGGACGAAGGCGAGCGGCCTCGGCGTGCGGGCCCTGCGCAGCGCGCTCCGGCCGGTACGGGCGGCCCGGGACGAAGGCGAGCGGCCGGTGCCCGCCGGGACCGTGCGCAGCCTGCGTCAGGGCTTTCCGGCCGATGCGCTGAACCCCAAGGCGCCGGTGCTCTTCCTCGGCCTGCTGCCGCCGTTCGTTCCGGTCGGCGCGCCCGTGCTGCCGCGGACGCTTCTGCCGGCCGGCCTCGTGCTCGTGCCGGTGTGGTTCCCGCTCGTCGCGCTGCGTTGGACCGGCTGTGGCGGTGGCTGCGCCGGCCGCGTACCTCGCGGGCCGTGGAGGGGGTCAGCGGCGGGGCGCTGACGGCCCTCGGCCCGACGCTGGTGAGCCCTCCCCTCGCCCGTTGAGGCTCCGGGCCATGGCCCACGGCAGGACTGCCCAGAGCGCGGCACAGATGAGCAGCGTCACCGCAGCGGCCGCGATGCCCTCCGGTGTGCCGTGCACGACGTCGACGACCAGGAGCATCGCGGAGGCCAGCGCCAGCGCGAGCACCGCCAGGCCGATGCCCGCCAGCCGGGAGGAGACCTGCACGATCTCCTCCTTGGCACCCCTGCGGAAGAGGCCGCGATGCACCGCGGCGGGCGCGGTGAACAGCGCCGCGGCCGCCACGGCGAGCAGCAGCGTGGTCACGTACGTGCCGCGCTGGAACGAGTCGAGGGACGGGAACCGCGCCGTGAAGGCCAGCGTGAGCAGAAAGGCGAACAGGATCTGGACGCCAGTCTGGATGACCCGCAGCTCCTGCAGCAGCTCGGCGAAGTTGCGGTCGGCGCGCTCCGGCTCGGTCTCGCGCCGTCCGTCGTCGAGCTCTTCGTCGTCCGGTCGTGCGTCGTCGTTCCGCGGGGCGCCGGGGCTCTGGTCGTCAGGCATACCGTACGAGTAGCCCGCGCCCCGCGGAACATGTCACCGAATGGGCCGACCGGCTGATCCGGCCGGTCAGCGCACGCGCCCGTACCGGACGCTCTTGGTCCAGATCTTGCTCAGCTTCACGACGGAGCCGGTCTTGGGGGAGTGCCACATCCTTCCGCCTCCCGCGTAGATGCCGACGTGATACACGTATCCGCCGGCGTGGAAGAACACCAGGTCGCCCATCTGCCGGTGGGAGGCCGAGATGTGGCGCGTGCGGTTGTACTGGGCCTGCGCCGTGCGCGGCAGCCGCTTTCCCGCCTTCTTGAACGCGTAGAGCGTGAGCCCCGAGCAGTCGAACCGGTACGGGCCGGTGGCTCCCCACCGGTAGGGGGCGCCCCTCTTGGAGGCGGCCACCTTGAGAGCCTTGAGCGCGTGGCCCGACGCGGCGTGCGCCTCCGGCGCGCCGCCCGGGACCAACAGGGAGCCGCCGACGGCGGCGAGAGTGAGAGCCGAGACGGCTCCCGTCCGCGAGAGCAGGGACGGACAATATGTCTGCGCAGTCATGCGCAACCCTTCGTCAGCCGCCTGTGAAGGATGACCTGTCGGGTTCGGACCTGCGAAGATGCCCGGCCGCGGATGCGGCTTCACCCCGAGGACCGGCCGCGGTGGGCGGCCGGCCCGAACTGCTCGGGTCCTCCACTCCTGCCGAAGCACTCATGTCGACCAGGCATCCGGAGCGGCGGCAGGATTCGGCGTCCGCCCGGACCGCCCCGCCGCGGTGGCGGGGGCTTGTCGTCCCAGGGATCTTGACGCACCTACTGCCCGATTTCCGAGTTGAAACGAGGGTATGTAAGGCTCCTCACGACTGATCCGATCGAGTGGACCAAGCCGTTCGGCCCACTTCCAGTGGCCGGATGACGAGCCTCGTACCAGCAACTGAGCGGCTCCTTTCACCGGATGGCCCATCCCGCTGCGCAACTCGGCAGGCATGAAAGTTGAAGTCGCACCTACGCCGGATGGGCGACACCCACTCGTACGCCTGCGGCCCTCCCGGCGCGTCGCCGACGCCGGCTCGCTGCCGCCTCGGTCAACTCGCCGACTCCGGCGGGACGGTGACCCGATCGGCCCTCCGCTCCCCGTCCAGCACCCTCAAGGCGCGGGTCAGAGTCGGCGCGTGCAGCTCGCTCTCGCCGCGGGCGTGCATCAGCGCGAGCGCGTCCCGCAGAGCGATCGCCCGTGCGGCCAGGGCCTGAGCGGCGCGGAGCGCGCCATAGGTGTGGGCGCCCCTGGCCGGATTGATCCGACCCAGTTGGTCGACCACTTCGAGATAGCGGTCGATGAACTCGCTTTCGGCGCGGGTCAGTGCGGGAAGCGGGGGCAGTTCCGGGGGCAGCACGGCCGCTTCACCGCGCCGCGGACGAAGCCGCGGACGTCCTGCGGTTCTTGATGAGGTGGTCGACCAGGCCGTACTCCACGGCCCCGGCGGCGTCGAACACCGTGTCACGTTCGATGTCGGCGGCGACGCGCTCGGGGCTCTGACCGGTGTGGTGCACCAGCATGGCGGAGATCTGGTCACGCAGCCGCAGCAACTCCTGCGCCTGGATGTCCAGATCGGTCGGCTGCCCCTGCACGGGCTCCGGAAGGGCGGGCTGCCCGACCACGACGCGTGCGCCCGGCAGGGCCATCCGCTTCCCCGGCGCACCGGCCGCGAGCAGTACAGCGGCGGTGGAGGCGGCCTGGCCCAGGCATGTCGTCGCGACGTCGCAGGTCAGCACCTGCATCGTGTCGTAGATCGACGTCATCGCGCTGATCGGGCCGCCGGGGGAGTTGATGTACAGGTTGATGTCCTGGTCGGGGGCCGCGTACTCGAGGTACAGGAGCTGGGCGACGACGTCGTTGGCGGACGTGTCGTCGACGGTCGTACCGAGGAAGACGATCCGCTCCTCCAGCAGCTTCGAGTACGGATCGAGGGTGCGGAGGCCGGCGCTGGTGCGCTCGGTGAACTCCGGCAGAACGTAGCGGGCGGCGGGTCGGTGCATGGCGTCCCTCTCCTCGTGCAACACGTCTCTGTGAAAAATGTACAGGACGTACAGGCCGTTATGATGGGGAGCATGGCCTATGAGATTCCGGTGACGCAAGCGCGGGCAGAGCTCGCCGACCTGATCAACCGCGTCGTGTACGGCGGCGAACGCGTGGTCGTCACCCGCCACGGAAAGCCGCTCGTGGCCCTGGTCTCCGCCGCTGACCTGGAACGACTCGAGGCGCTTGCGCGCTCCGAGGCCGCCGCGCAGCCGGCCGACGGGCCGGTGGCCGCGTCGCTGTCGAGGCTCCACACCCCGTCGTCGTCCGCTCCGGGCGAACGGGGCCGCTTCGGCATCGCCGCGGAGCACCGGCCGCAGGGTGGCGGTGCCTGAGGCGCCGCTTTCCGGCGGGCGTGGCGTACGGGAGGCGTGAAAGACCGCGCGCCCCCGTCCGCTGCAGCGGGGACGCGCGGTCGCTCACGGGGCCGGCAGGGGCCGTCGGCGGCCTCGGCCGACCGGTGCCGGTGCGGCCGCTCCGGCGGTACGGGACCGGTCGGCCGACCCGGCCGCGAGGGTCCGCCGGTTTCCGGCCAGTACGGCGGCCAGGCCGAGCGCCGCCCACAGCGTCAGCGTCGGTCCGCCGGCCGCGCTGCCGTCGAAGTACGCCACAGACCGCAGGAGTGATCCGCCCGCGCCCGGCGGCAGCCACCGGCCGATGGCTCCGGCCGGCTCGGGCAGCAGCTCCGGCGCCTCGCGACGCCCGAGAACGGGTTGCCGATCAGCACGACCAGCAGGGAGCCCAGGCCGACCCCGGCCGGTCCGACCAGCGCGGCGAGCCCCGCGACACCGCTGCCGACGGCCGGCACGGTCAGTCCGAGGACCCCCGCCTCCGCCCACCAGCCGCCGGTCAGGACCCCCAGCCAGGAGTGCGCGACGGCGGTCGCGGTGATCCCGACCGGAACGGCCGAGCCCAGCAGAGCGGTCGCCGCCCGCACCCGGCGCAGCCCGAGCACCGTCACCATGGCTCCGGCCGGCACGCCCGCCAGGGCGAGCGGGAGGATGCTGGAGGCCGGCGCGCCGCCCCGGGGGTCGCCGGCAGGGGCGGGCACGACATCCTCGACCGCCGGCCCGGCGCCGGCCGGCGCCGCTCCCGCCGCCGACTCCTTGAGCAGCTGCGCCACGGCAGGGCTCGCCGCCGACGCCGTCAGCACCTTCGGCCCCTCGGGGGTGACCAGCGGCTACTCGCGCCTCCTCGGCGGTGTCCGCGGCACGCGCCGCGGCAGCCGCGCGCACCGCGCCGTATACGGCCCGGTCCTCCACCGCGTCCCTGGCCGCGGCCTCGTCGGCGTAGTGACGGACGTCGAAGGCGCCCTCCCGCCGCTCGAAACCCTGCTCCAGCTGTGCGATGGCCGCGGCCGGTCCGGCGACGCCGACCGGGAGGTCCCGGGGCGCGATGCGTGCGGCTGGCCACGCGAAGGCCCACAGGGCGAGGGCGGGGGCGTTCGCGGGGATTCGCGGGGCTTTCGAGGAAGCGGCGCGTACGAGCCCGCCCCCGACGCCCGACGTGCTGCTCGGCCGGGAGCTGCACATGTTCCTGGAGGAGCAGGTCCCCGGGGGACCGGCAGGCGTTCGCACGGCTCGTCCTCCAGGTCTGGGGCGAGACGCTCCGCAACGACCATCTCGCCGGCATCCTCCGCGAGGGGTACGACGGCATGCGGCAGGCGTGGTCGAAGCTTGTCGGCGTCTACCGGGACAACGGGATTCTGGCCGTCGACGTGCCGGCCGACCACGTCGCGCGAACCCTCATCGCGACGGCGCAGGGATTCATCGCCCAGTAGGCGCTCTTCGGTGACGTGCGGGTCGAGGCCCTGGAGGACGGACTCCGTGCGCTGATGTCCATGCAGGTGGCGGAGATCAGTTAACGCGCCGGAAAAACTTCCGCCCTACGGTTCAAGCGTCGGTCACGCGAAGCTCGCATCGCAGTCAACGCATTGTTGACGCGGGCCGGCCTTCGCGTCGGCCCGAACAGGCCCACGCCGGACGACTTGTGAGGTGGAAGCGTGCAACTGACCCCGCACGAGCAGGAACGACTGCTCATCCATGTCGCCGCGGACGTGGCCGAGAAGCGCCGGGCCCGCGGGGTGAAGCTCAACCACCCCGAGGCGATCGCCCTCATCACCTCGCACATCCTGGAGGGCGCGCGCGACGGACGTACCGTCGCGGAGCTCATGGCCTCCGGACGGAAGGTGCTCACCCGCGACGACGTCATGGCGGGCATCCCCGAGATGATCCACGACGTGCAGGTCGAGGCCACCTTCCCGGACGGCACCAAGCTCGTCACCGTCCACGACCCGATCGTCTGACGGGGGAGCGCCGCGATGATTCCCGGAGAGTTCCTGTACGCGGACGAGCCCGTCACGCTGAACGAGGGCCGCGAAGTCACCCGTCTGACCGTGCTCAACGCCGCCGACCGCCCGGTCCAGGTGGGCTCCCACTACCACTTCGCCGAGGCCAATCCCGGTCTCGACTTCGACCGCGCCGCGGCCCGCGGACAGCGGCTGAACATCGCGGCCGGCACCGCCGTGCGCTTCGAGCCCGGTATCCCCGTCGCCGTCGAACTCGTACCCCTGGCCGGTCTCCGTGTCGTACCGGGGCTGCGGGGAGAGACCGGAGGCGGACTCGATGCCTGAGCTGACACGTGCCGTGTACGCGGACCTCTTCGGGCCCACGACCGGCGACCGGATCCGGCTCGCCGACACCGGGCTGCTCGTCGAGATCGAGGAAGACCGCTCCGGCGGGCCCGGACGCGCGGGCGACGAGGCCGTGTTCGGCGGCGGCAAGGTGATCCGCGAGTCGATGGGCCAGTCCCGCGCGACCCGCGCCGACGGCGCACCCGACACGGTCGTCACCGGCGCGGTGATCCTCGACCACTGGGGCATCGTCAAGGCCGACATCGGCATCCGCGACGGCCGGATCACCGGCATCGGCAAGGCGGGCAACCCTGACACCATGGACGGGGTCCACCCGGAGCTGGTGATCGGTCCCGAGACCGAAGTCGTCGCGGGCAACGGGAAGATCGTCACCGCGGGCGCCATCGACGCCCATGTCCACTTCATCTCGCCGACCATCGTCGACCAGGCGCTCTCGTCCGGCATCACCACACTCGTCGGCGGCGGCACCGGTCCCGCCGAGGGCACCAAGGCCACGACGATCACGCCCGGTTCCTGGCACCTCGCCCGGATGTTCGAGGCCCTGGAGCACTACCCGGTCAACATCGGGCTGCTCGGCAAGGGCAACACCGTGTCGCGCGAGGCGATGCACGCACAACTGCGGGGCGGTGCCGTCGGGTTCAAGATCCATGAGGACTGGGGTGCCACGCCCGCGGCCATCGACTCGTGCCTCGGCGTCTGCGAGGAGACCGGCGCGCAACTCGCCGTCCACACCGACACCCTGAACGAGGCAGGGTTCGTCGGCGACACCCTCGCCGCGATCGCGGGACGAACGATCCACGCGTACCACACCGAGGGCGCGGGCGGCGGGCACGCGCCGGACATCATCACCGTCGTCTCGGAGCCCTACGTCCTGCCGAGCTCCACCAATCCCACCCGGCCGCACACCGTCAACACCATCGAGGAACACCTCGACATGCTGATGGTCTGCCACCATCTCAACCCGGCCGTCCCCGAGGACCTGGCCTTCGCCGAGTCGAGGATCCGGCCGTCGACCATCGCCGCGGAGGACGTGCTGCACGACCTCGGCGCGATCTCCATCATCTCCTCGGACTCCCAGGCCATGGGGCGTGTGGGGGAGGTGATCCTGCGGACCTGGCAGACCGCGCACGTCATGAAGAAGCGGCGGGGAGCACTTCCCGGGGACGGGCGCGCAGACAACCTGCGTGCGCGTCGCTATGTCGCCAAATACACGATCAACCCGGCGGTCGCCCAGGGCATGGACCACGAGATCGGCTCGGTCGAACCGGGCAAGCTCGCCGACCTGGTGCTCTGGGAACCGGCCTTCTTCGGCGTCAAGCCGCAACTCGTCATCAAGGGCGGCCAGATCGCCTGTGCCCAGATGGGCGACGCCAACGCGTCCATCCCGACGCCCCAGCCGGTCATGCCCCGCCCGATGTTCGGCGCCATCGGCCGGGCGCCCGCCACGAACTCGGTCAACTTCGCCACGGCGGAGGCGATCGACGCCGGCCTGCCCGACCGTCTCGCCCTCGGCAAGCGCTTCGCCTCGATCCGCAGCACCCGCGGCGTGACGAAGTCGGACATGCGCGAGAACGACGCCCTGCCGCGCGTCGAGGTCGACGCGGACACCTTCACGGTGACGATCGACGGCGAAGCCGTCGAACCGGCTCCGGCGGCGGAACTGCCCATGGCCCAGCGCTACTTCCTCTTCTGACGATGACAGCGACCACGCACAGGGAGCGAAGAGAACCGGCCCGGGCCACCCGATCCGGGAGCACCGGAGCGGCAGCCGGCACCACGGACGTCACGGCCACCGGTGCCGCGTTCGGGCAGCCGGGCGTCGTGGCGCCGGGCGCTCCGGAGCCGACCGGCCGGCCCGGTGCAGCAGGGGTGTCGGAGGTGTCGTCCGAGGAGGGCTTCGTCGTGTGCGATGAGGCTGCGGTGTCCGGTTGTGGTGTTCCGGTGTCGTCGGCGGCTGCGATGTCCACCGCGTCGCCGTCCTTCTCGGGGCCGGTGGGAGGCGTGCGGGGGTTCGGCCTGGCGCCGGGCGTTCCGGAGCCGACCGGTCGGCCCGGTGCCGCAAGGGTGTCGGGGGCGTCGGCCGATGGAGTCGGCGCAGTCCGTCCCGCGTCCGCGTCGACGCGGCGTGCCGAACCGGACCCGGCCGCCCGGCACGGGGCGCCCGGTGACGGCGGGCAGGGCGTGCGGGCGGCGCTGCTGGTGCTGGCCGACGGGAGGTTTCCCGCAGGGGGGCACGCCCATTCCGGTGGGGCCGAGGCGGCCGTGAAGGCGGGGCGGATCCGGGATGCCGGGGGGCTTGCCGGGTTCTGCCGAGGGCGGCTCCACACCGTGGGGACGACCGGCGCCGCGCTGGCCGCGGCGGCGGCGCTGGGGATGGATCCCGGCGAGCTGGACGCGGCCGCCGACGCCCGCACGCCCTCACCCGTGCTGCGGGCCACGTCCCGCAAGCTCGGGAGGCAGCTGCTGCGGGCCGCCCGGGCCGCCTGGCCGTCGGTCGACCTGGACGCGCTGGCAAGGGCGTTCCCCAAAGGCGCCCATCAGCCCGTCGTGCTCGGGATCGCCGCGCGCGCCGCGGGCCTCGGGCCCGAGGACGCCGCGCACTGTGTCGCGTACGAGACGGTCGGCGGGCCCGCCACCGCCGTGGTCCGGCTTCTCGGCCTGGACCCCTTCGAGGCCACCGCCGTCCTCGCCCGGCTCGCCCCCGACATGGACCGGGTCGCCCGGCGCGCCGCCGATGCGGCCCGGCGGGCCGCCGGGCTCGGCGTCGACGCCCTTCCCGCCGCGTCGGCGCCGCTGCTCGACATCACCGCCGAGCAGCACGCCGCCTGGCCCGTACGACTCTTCGCCTCGTAGCCCCCAAGGAGCCGCACCATGCACCTCGACCACCGCCATGACACCGGCATCGCCGCCAGCGCCGACGCCGCACGTCCCGACGGCACCCGCCGCGCCCTGCGGATCGGCCTCGGCGGACCCGTCGGGTCCGGGAAGACCGCGACCGTCGCCGCCCTGTGCCGTGCCCTGCGCGACCAGGTGTCGATCGCCGTCGTCACCAACGACATCTACACCCGCGAGGACGCCGAGTTCCTGCTCCGCAACGCCGTCCTGCCGCCCGAGCGCATCCAGGCCGTCGAGACCGGTGCCTGCCCGCACACCGCGATCCGCGACGACATCTCCGCCAACCTCGAAGCCGTCGAGGACCTGGAGGACTCGGTGGGGCCGCTCGATCTGATCCTCGTCGAGTCGGGCGGTGACAACCTCACCGCCACCTTCTCCAGGGGCCTCGTCGACGTGCAGATCTTCGTCATCGACGTGGCGGGCGGCGACGACATCCCCCGCAAGGGAGGCCCCGGGGTCACCACCGCCGACCTCCTGGTCGTCAACAAGACCGACCTCGCCCCGTACGTCGGCTCCGATCTGCAGCGCATGGCCCGCGACGCCAAGGAGCAGCGCGGCGAACTCCCCGTCGCCTTCACCTCCCTCACCGGCGAGGGCGGCGTCGGCCCCGTCGCCGACTGGGTACGCGCACAGCTCGCCGCCTGGGCCGCGGCCGCGTGAGCGTCCAGGCCACGGCCCGCGTCGTCGCCACGCGCGACGGCGGCCTGCCCGTGCTCGAGAGCGCCGGGCCCCTCGCGCTGCGCCGGACCAGGTCCGCCGGACCGTACACCCGCGTCACCGTCGTCGGCGCCATGAGCGCGCCCCTCGGCGGCGACCGGCTGGCCATCGAGGCGGACGTCCGCGACGGCGCCAGGCTCCACATCGACTCCGCTGCCGCAACGGTCGCCCTGCCCGGGTACATCCCGGATCCGGCCACGTACGACATCGCGCTGACCGTGGGGGAGGGCGCCGAGCTGCGCTGGCTGCCCGAACAGCTCATCAGCGCCCGCGGCAGCGACCTGCGCATGCGCACCCGCGTCGAACTCGCCGCGACCGCACGGCTGGTGCTGCGCGAGGAACAGATCCTGGGCCGGTACGGGGAGGACACCGGAAGCCTCACCACGCGCCTCACCGTCCACCGCGCCGGCCGGCCCCTGCTCGACCAGGAACTGGCGTACGGTCCCTGCGCACCGGGCGGCTGGGACGGCGCCGCCGTGCTCGCCGGACACCGCGCGGTGGGGCAACTCCTCGTCGTCGACCCGGAGTTCGAGGGGCAGCCCGTCGAGTCGCGGCAGCTCGGCGACACGGCCGTGCTCACACCGCTCGCCGGCCCCGCGGTGCTGATCACCGCGGTCGCCCCGGACGCGCTCGCCCTGCGCCGGCTGCTCGACCTCGACGCGGTCCTGGCCGTCGGCTGACCCGTCCCCCGCGGCCGGGCCTCAGCGGCGGCGCAGCCGCGGGAACTTCCTGGGCTGCGCCTGCGAAGCGGCCTGCGCCGCCTTCACCTTGGCCGCGTACTCGTCCACGTACTCCTGCCCGGACAGGGCGAGAATCTCGTAGATGATCTCGTCGGTCACCGCCCGCAGCACCGCCTTCTCGCCCTCCATCCCGGCGTAGCGCGAGAAGTCCAGCGGCTCGCCGAAGCGGATCGTCACCCTCTTGATCTTCGGGACCACCTGGCCCGGCGGCTGGATCTCGAACGTCCCGACCATCGCACACGGCACCACCGGCACCTGTGCCCTGATGGCCATCACCGCGACCCCGACCTTGCCCTTGTAGAGCCGCCCGTCGTGCGAGCGCGTGCCCTCGGGGTAGATCCCGAGCAGCTCACCCTTCCCGAGCACCCCGAGGCCTTCGCGGATGGCCGCCTGCCCGGCGTCCTTGCCCGAGCGGTCGACCGGGATCTGGCCCGCGCTGCGGAAGAAGGCCGCGGTCAGCCGGCCCTTGAGCCCCGGCCCGGTGAAGTATTCGGCCTTGGCGAGGAAGGTGATCCGGCGCTTGAGGATCGCCGGCATCAGGAAGTGGTCGGAGAACGACAGATGATTCCCCGCGACGATCGCCGCCCCGTCCGCCGGAATGTGCTCGAGCCCTTCGATCCGGGGCCGGAACAGCAGCCGCAGCAGCGGCCCCAGAACGACGTATTTGAGCACGTAGTAGAACACGGGAGCGCTCCCAACTCTGTCGGATCGGAACTGGTGCCACGCTCTGCGAGGTCAACGCGTGGATCGACACGGGCCGGCAGATCCGCAGGTGTGACCTATTTGATCAGAAGCGATCGGACTCATGCCGACTCCTTGCTGACTTTGACGACGACCCCTCAGGTTGCGGTTGAGCGATGCGCTGTCCCACTCGTACCGCAGTGATCGATCGTAGCCCGACCAGCTGGGAATCCCTCCGGCGAGGACAGGGGGACGCGGCCGCAGCACGGGCCTTCGCCGACGCTGCCCTGGGCATATGTTCCGCTATGTCACGATTGGCCCATGGCGATCCTCTCCGAATTCACCGGCACATGGGCGGGCACGAACGGGTTCCGGCTGATGCCTGCCGATCCGCTCGCCGGATTTCCCGCATCGGCGACCGTGACGGTCGCCGCCGGCGGTCACCTGACCACGGTCACGTACGCCTGGGAACACCCCGACGACGGGCCACAGGAAGGGCTGATCGTCATCGGGGCGGGTGGTGAGGACGACTCGCTCGTGGCGACCTGGGGCGACTCCTGGCACCAGAAGCCGGTGCCGATGTCGCTCTCGGGGCGGCGAGGGGCGGAAGGGGGGTTCGTGCTGGATGGCAGTTACGGCGAGGGCTGGGGCTGGCGCATCGTGTTCGAGGCGGGCTCCGGGAAGGAGCTTCGGATGCGGATGGACAATGTGCTGCCCGAGGAGTACGCGACGCGCGAGGTGTCCGTCTATCCCGTGATGATCATGGAGTTGGGGCGGGTCTGAGGGAAGGCCGACGGGACAGCCGGGGAGACGGGGGCGGACCCACCTGGCTCCTTCCGGGCCGGTGGCGTGGCTGCCGGTGCCGATGTGACCGTCCTCGCGGACTGCAGGGCGGACGGGATGCGGATGGCCACGGCGAACACCGCCCCTCGGCGGGCGCCTGACCCCGATGTACCCGGCGGCGGGTGCGGCCCGGGCAGGCTGACGGCCCGGGCGGGCTGACCGGGCGGATCGGACCGCTCGGCGGTCCGGTCACCGCCGAGGCCCACCGTGACGGCTCCAGGTGTCCGTCTTCATTCCGCACCTCGATACTTCATGGTGTCGAGCGTGGCCCTTGCCCCGCAGTGCCGCGGGCAGCGCGAGCAGGAGGTGGCGGATGAAGCTGTTGCTGATCTCCGACACCCATGTGCCCAAACGCGCCCGGGAGCTGCCGGGCCCGCTGCTCGAGGAGATCGACCGGGCCGATGCGGTGATCCACGCGGGCGACTGGGTGGACTCGGCGACCTTGGATCTGCTCACCGCGCGGGCCCGGCGCCTCATCGCCGTGTACGGCAACAACGACGGTCCGGAGCTGCGGTCGAGGCTGCCCGAAGTGGCGCGCGCGGAGCTCGGCGGGCTGCGCTTCGGGATCGTCCACGAAACGGGTGCCGCGCAGGGACGCGAGCGGCGGTGCGCCGAGCGCTTTCCCGACCTGGACGTGCTCGTGTTCGGGCACAGCCACATCCCGTGGGACACCACGGCCGCGGGCGGACTGCGGCTGCTCAACCCCGGCTCGCCGACCGACCGGCGGCGGCAGCCGTACTGCACGTACATGACGGCCGTGGCGGCGCAGGGCCGGCTCACCGACGTGCTTCTCCACCGGCTTCCGCCCCGCCGATAGCAGCCCGTCCTCGGCGAGCAGCCGGTCGTCGGCACGCCAGTGATCGGACCTGTCCACGCTCAAATGCCCAAACGCCTTGGACTTCTTTGGTATCTCGGCAGGGAATCTTGATCCCTCGCGGCTGGATTGGATCGGGACGGCGAGATCCGATGAATCCGCCACGTCATCTCTTCCCCATCCGAAGGGAGTTGCAGTGCTGCGCAGAGGATCCTTCCCCCGGCTGCCGGGCGCCGCGGCGGCCGCCCCGCTGCTGCTCGCGGGGCCCGTACCGGCCGCCCGCGCCTCGGGAGCCGAGACCGGACCGCCCATCACCGTCCCGGCGCTGGCCAACTGGACGCCTGTGGAGGGGAGTCACTACTCCTTCGCCAGGACCACCCGGCTCGTCGTCGCCCCGCGCGACACGGCCGCCCGCCGGGTCGCCACCACATTCGCCGGGGATCTCGCGCCGCCGGCCGTGGCACCGTACCCGTCGCGCACGGCAGCCCACGGGCCGGGGACATCGTTGTCGCCGTCGAACCCGCGCGGCAGGAGAGCCTCGGCGAGGAGGCCTACGAGCTCACCGCGGGCCGCACGCTCCGCATCACCGGTGCGACCGGGGCCGGCGCCGTCCACCGCTCGCAGGTACCGGCACAGGCGCAGGTGCAGGCGTGCGACGCAGCGCCGGCCGGATTGCGTACGACGCCGCCGTCGACTCCTGCACGCACGGTGTCCTGCCGCCGCGCGATCCCCCGCACCTCGGTGTAGGCCAGTCGGCTCACTCGGGCCCGCGCAGGGCGTCACCGGTTTCTACGGTGAATGAATGATGATCAGTTTTCTGCCCCGAACCGCGGTTTCGGGTGTGCTGGCCCTCGCCGCCGCAGCGCTGACCGTCCTGCCCGCACCGGCGGCAGCGGTCCCTCGGGAGGAGCCGCTGCCGCCGCGGCCGGTGTCCGCCGATGCGTCCCTGCTGCACCGTTCGGGCACCCATGTGCGGCCCGACGACGACGCCCCGGACCTGCCGAGCGAGGTGTCCGCCCTGTCCTGGCTGGTCGCCGACGCGCGTACGGGTGATGTCCTCGCCGCCCACAACGCACATCGCCGACTGCCGCCGGCCAGCACGCTGAAGACACTCTTCGCCCTCACCGCCCTGCCCCGGCTCTCCGGCAGACGCGTGCACACCGTCACCGACGAGGAGCTGACCGGGGTGGGGGAGGGGAGCAGCCTCGTGGGCCTCGCCGCCGGCCGTACGTACCGGCTGGCGGACCTGTGGCGGGGCGTCTTCCTGAGCTCCGGCAACGACGCCGTGCACGTACTGGCCGAGCTGAACGGCGGCTGGCGGACCACGGCCAGGCAGATGCAGGCCAAGGCCCGTGCCCTGGGCGCACTCGACACGCACGTCGTCTCCGCGGACGGCTACGACGAACCCGGCCAGGTCTCCTCCGCGTTCGACCTGGCCGTCTTCGGGCGGACCGGGCTCGCGAACCGGAAGTTCGCCCGGTACGCGGCGACCGTCGACGCGAGGTTTCCCGGCGGCACCTTCGACGACGGAACCCCCACCTGGACGTACGGCATCCGGAACACCAACCGCCTGCTGACCGGCGCCGACGGGGTGGGGCGGTACCCCGGCATCATCGGCGTGAAGAACGGCTACACCACCCACGCGGGCCACACCCTCATCGCCGCGGCCCGCCGGGACGGCCGTACCGTGCTCGTGACCGTGATGAACCCGCAGAGCGACGGCGGACGCGCGGTGTACGAAGAGGCCCGGTCCCTGCTCGACTGGGGCTTCGACGCCGCGGAACACGTCCGTCCGGTGGGCTCGCTGGGACCGCCCTCGGTCCCCGAGCCCGAGCAGGCCGGGCCGGGCCCCGTCGAGCAGACCACCGCCACGGCGCCCGAGGACTCCGACGACGGCACCGGCCACGACTGGCTCTGGGCCCAGATCGCCGCCGCGTACCTGGCCGCCGCCCTCGTCGTCCGGTGGCGGCACGGCCACTACGAGCCGGAGGCGCGGACGGTGAAAAAGGCGGAGGCCCGTGCCGGGCGGTGAGCCGGAGGCCCGTGCCGGGCGGTGAACGGTCCGCCGGTGCCGTCCACCCGGCCTGTCCGGTCGGCCGGTGCACGGCGGTGAGGACCTCCCCCGTTCGGCCTACAGCGGTTGCTCCGCCACGGTGGCGGAGGTGTCCTGGCAGAGCGCCCAGCGACGGTCGCGGGGCGTCGAGCAGGGCTGTTCCGCGCCGAACGCGTGCGGCCGCCCCTGCACACCGACACGAGACTTGGAGAGATCCATGCCCTACAACAAGGGACAGCGCGTGGAGTACCGGGACGAAGAGAACCGGATGCAGGAAGGCCAGATCCAGCGCGCCGAGGGCAGCGGGGACAAGGCGAAGTACGCCATCAAGAACGAGCAGACGCAGCGCGTGGACCAGGTGACCGAGCGCCAGATCCAGCGGCCGCTGCAGTAACGGCCCCGCAGAGGCGGCCGCCCTTGCACCGGATCACCGGTGCAAGGGCGGCCGTCGGCGTGGAACCGGTCCGCTCGCCGTCTCGACCGTCCTCCTCACCTGTCCTGCTCGCCCGACAGCACCGCGTGCAGCACCGCGGCGAACTCCTTGGGCTGCCCGAGGAAGCCGCCGTGATCGCCGGGGAACTCGACCGGCGGCGCACCGAGCAGCTCGGCGAGCGCCGTGGAGGTCCGGTAGGTGAGCAGGCCGCCCGAGGCGGCGCCGATGCCGACGACCACCCGGGCCGGGCCGGCCCGCAGCGCCGGGACGTCCGGGACGTAGAGCGCGGTGCCCCGCAGCTCATGGGCGAAGAAGCGGGCGCTGTCGGCGAGTTGCTGCTCCGAGGGCTCCCCGGGCGGCGGAGTGGGGGCACCCTCACCACCGATGTCGAAGCCCGCGTTGACCATGAACTTCATCCACGCGGCCCCCACGCCCTCGTGGTGGAAGGTCGCGATGATGTCGTCGGTCGCGGCGCGCTGCTCAGCGGCATCGGGGAGCAGCTCCAGCAGGGGAGGTTCGTGCGCGACGAGCGTGCGCACCCGGCCGGGATGCCGCGCGACCAGCGCGAGCCCGGTCACCGCGCCGCCGCTGCTGCCGAACACGTCGGCGGAATCGGCGCCGAGGGCGTCCAGGAGAGCGCCGAGGTCGTCCGCCCGCAGCTCCGGCGTGGAGTCCTGCTCCGGGTCGTCGAGGACGCTGCCCGAGATGCCCCGCGGGTCGTGGGTGACGACGGTGTACTCGCCCGCGAGCGCGTCGGCCAGCGGTGCGAAGTCCGCCGAGGCCATCGGCGCCCCCGTGACGAGCAGCAGCGGTCCAGTGCCGCGCACCTCGTAGTGCAGGCGTGCTCCGGGGACGTCGAGGGTGCGGGTGGTGGTCATGGCGGGTGGTTCCTTCCCTAGGGGCGTCAGCGGTCGCGGTGACGGAAAGGCAGACTCGGGCCGACCGGAAAACTCATCGTCCCGCCCCGCCCCGCCTCGGCCGGGCGCACCTCACCTCGGCCCGGCTCGCTCAGGCGGCCACCCAGGGCCTCGGTCGGGGGGGGCAGGCACGCCGCCGGTACCGCCGGGTGGAAGCCCGCCGGAGCGCCGATGACCCGGGGCGGCTATGGCCCGGGCGGGGACGATCGTCGGCCGGCCCTGATACATCGCGTACGAGGCCGTGACACCGATGCCGAGGACGCACGCCTCCGACGCCCCGACGCGGCCGAGCAGCACTCCGCTCAGCGCGTCGTCGGTGGCCTCCTTCGCCACCGACGCACCCGAGGGGCGGGGGACCCCGACCGGGAGCTGGGCCCCTCCGGGTCGGCGGCGGCCCCCAGCACGGCGTGGACGTCGCCGACCGCCGCGCCCTGGGTACCTGTGCCCGCCGAGCCGCATCTGGCGCCCCGCCATGCGGCTCCGCCACCCGCGGCGGAGCCGCACATGGGCACTACGTGGGTTTGGAAGCCACCATTCCGAGAGTCACGAGACCGAGCACGACCCAGCCGAACCACAGCCAGCCGTTGCTGCCCAGCGCGACCGTGTAGGCCGTCACGACCACCAGGGCGACGAGGGTGAGCACACCCATCGTCTTCGTGGAACCGGACATGCGCGTCCTCCTCCGGGCCTCTGTGCCGTGGCTGGAAGCCATGGCCATGGCCGTGCAGCCATGGTCACCCCTGAAGAGGCCCGCGCGCTACTGCCGCGCACCACTGGCGGGCGGTGCTCAGCGCCCGCGCGCCTGGAGAGAGGCCAGATACGCGTTGTACGCCTCCAGCTCCTTGTCCCCGTCCCGGTCCGCGGCCCGGTCCTGGCGGACGGCCTGACGCTGCTCGGAGCGGTACCACTGGAACACCAGCGCGATCAGCACCAGCACGGACGGGATCTCGCTGAACGCCCAGGCGATGCCGCCCGCCGCGTTCTGGTCCGCGAGCGCGGTGATCCCGAGCGACGCCGGCGGATCCGCGTACGCCTTCACCATCGGCTCGGACGCCATCATCAGCGCGATGCCGAAGAAGGCGTGGAACGGCATGCCCGCGAACAGCTCCAGCATCCGCATCACGTAGCCGGGACGGTGCGGCCCCGGGTCCACGCCCATGATCGGCCAGAAGAAGATCAGGCCGACCGCGAGGAAGTGCACCATCATCCCGATGTGCCCCACCTTCGACCCCATGAGGAAGTCGAACAGCGGGGTGAAGTAGAGCGCGTAGAGGCTCGCGATGAACATCGGGATCGTGAACGCCGGGTGCGTGACGATCTTCATGTAGCGGCTGTGCAGCAGGGCCAGCAGGAGCTCGCGCGGTCCCGTGCGGCCCCGCCCCGCGACCGGCAGCGCGCGCAGCGCCAGTGTCACCGGAGCGCCGAGCAGCAGGAGGATCGGCGAGAGCATGCTGATCACCATGTGCTGCACCATGTGCACGCTGAACATGACCATGCCGTAGTCGTTCAGCCCGGTGCACATCACCAGTGCGATGGTCAGCACCCCGACGGTGAAGAAGACGGTCCGCCCCACCGGCCATGCGTCGCCGCGTCGCCGCAGCCGGACGACACCCCAGGCGTACAGCCCGAGACCGACGAGGCAGCCGACCAGGAAGAAGGGGTCCGCGGAGAACTCCAGGCCCCGCCCCAGCGTGAACGGCGGCAGATCCATCGGCATACCGTGCTCGCCGTGCCCGCTGTGATCCATCTGTGTACTCCTGGAGCGTCCCGATTCGCGGTTGTTGTCCGCCGCACCAGAGTAGAACCGCCCCCGGCCGCTTCTGCGACCGGGGGCGGTTCCTCACACATGCAGCGTGTGCGACCGGTTCACAGCACGCACTCGGCCTCGGCGTACCGCTCGTCCGGGACCGTCTTCAGCGTCTCCACGGCCTGTGCCAGCGGCACCATCGTGATGTCCGTGCCGCGCAGCGCCGTCAGCATGCCGAACTCGCCGCGGTGCGCGGCCTCCACGGCGTGCCAGCCGAAGCGGGTGGCGAGGACACGGTCGTACGCGGTCGGCGTACCGCCGCGCTGCACATGCCCGAGGATCACCGGCCGGGCCTCCTTGCCGAGCCGATGCTCCAGCTCGACGGAGAGCTGCCGGGCGACGCCGGCGAAACGCTCGTGGCCGTAGATGTCCTTGCCGCCCTCGTCGAAGTCCATGGAGCCCTCGCGCGGCTTGGCGCCCTCGGCGACGACGACGATCGCGAAGCGCTTGCCCGCCTCGAAGCGCGCGCCGACCCGCTTGGTCAGCTCGTCGATGTCGAAGGGACGCTCCGGGACGACGATGGCGTGCGCGCCGGCCGCCATACCCGAGTGCAGGGCGATCCAGCCGGTGTGCCGGCCCATGACCTCGACGATCAGGACGCGCTGGTGCGACTCGGCGGTGGTCTTCAGCCGGTCGAGCGCCTCCGTCGCGACGCCGACGGCGGTGTCGAAGCCGAACGTCACATCGGTCGACGCGATGTCGTTGTCGATGGTCTTCGGCACGCCGACGATCGGCAGACCTGCCTCGGAGAGCAGATTGGCGGCCTTCAGCGTGCCCTCGCCGCCGATCGGGATGATCGCGTCGAGCCCCAGCTCGGCGACGTGGCCCTTGGCCCGCTCGACACCGTCGACGAGATGCGCGGGCTGCACCCGGGACGAGCCGAGGATCGTGCCGCCACGGGCGAGGATGCCGGCCACCGCGTCCAGGTCGAGCTTGCGGTAGTCGGCCTCCAGCAGACCCTTCCACCCGTCGTGGAAGCCGATGACCTCATCTCCGTGGTCGACGACGGCGCGGTGCACGACGGAACGGATGACTGCGTTCAGACCGGGGCAGTCACCGCCGGAGGTGAGGACACCAATGCGCATTAGCCCGAATACCTTTGCAACGTGGGCCGACTCCCGGACCACGTTGTCCGGTTGGATCCCCGCCACCCTACCGGCGCGGGGCGGCGAGGACCGAACCGGACGTCCGTACCGTGGACACTGTGGATTCGTACGAAGGCGAAATCCGTGCGACCGCCTGTACGGGGGCCGTCAGACGGGCTGGGTCGCGGCGGCGATGCGCTCGCCCCGCAGCGCCTCGTACCACCGGTCGTCGGTCGGCGGCAGCGCGTTCACGTCGAGGGCCAGCTTGAGCAACAGGTCCGCGATCTGCGGGTTGCGGGCCATCACCGGGCCGTGCATGTATGTGCCGAAGACGGTGTCGTTGTACGCGCCCTCGGTGCCGTCGCCGGTGCCGTTGCCGTTGCCGAGCACCGTGCGGGCGAACGGGCGCGCCGACGGGCCGAGGTGGGTGATGCCCTGGTGGTTCTCGAAGCCCGTCAGCTGGGGCAGGCCCAGCCGGGGGTCGATGTCGGCCAGGACGTCGCCGACGCAGCGCTCGCCCTCGCCCCGGGTGGAGACCACGTCGAGCAGGCCGAGGCCCGTCTCGCGCTCCCCCAGGTCGTTGATGAACTCGTGGCCGAGGATCTGGTATCCGGCGCACACCGAGAAGATGATCGCGCCGTTGGACGCGGCCCGTGACAGGCCGCCGTCGCGCCGCAGGCGCTCGGCCGCGAGCCGCTGCGGACGGTCCTCGCCGCCGCCGATGAGATAGATGTCTCCGGAGGTCGGCACCGGCTGGTCGCTGCGCACATCGACCCGCGTGACGCCGAGTCCGCGCTGGCGCGCCCGGCGCTCCACGACCAGGGCGTTGCCCTGGTCCCCGTACGTGCTGAGCAGGTCCGGGTAGACCCAGACAAGCCGCAGGCTGCCGTTACTCATGCTCTCGTCTCCTCGGGGTCAGTTGCCGACGCGGCGGCGGACGTCCTGGAACGCCGTGTAGTTGGCGATGAGCTCGATCCGTCCGGGCGGGGCGAGCTGTACGGCCTCGTCGACGGTGTCGCAGACCCGGAATTCCAGGCCCGCGACCTCGAGACGTACGGCCAGGTCCAGCCGGCGGTCGCCGATCACGAAGATCGGGTGGCCGGCGAGCCGGGTGTAGTCGACGTCCCAGAGCCAGGAGGTGTCGGTGCCGTCGGCGCCGCGCGCGTTGACGGAGAGGATCACCGGGGTCGGGGGCGGGTCGATCAGCGAGAACGTCTCGAGCCAGCCGGCCGGGTTCTTCGCGAGCAGCAGGCGTACGTCGCGGCCGAGGAAGGACACCACGTCGTACCGTCCGGCGACGGCCTGCACCTGGTACATGCGCTCCAGGGCGACCTGCGGCGGGACACCGAAGACCGCGGCGACCGCGGCGGAGGTCGCGGCGTTCGCCTTGTTGGCGCGGCCCGGCAGCTGGAGATGGATCGGCCAGGCCGAGCCGTGCGGGTCGAGCACGTGGTCGCCGCTCAGCGCCCAGCTGACGGCGGGGCGGCGGAAGCCGCACTGGCCGCAGAACCAGTCGTCGCCGGGGCGCTGCATGACACCGCCGCAGGAGGGGCAGGACCAGGCGTCGTCCTTCCACTCCTGCCCGGCGGCGACCCAGACCACATTCGCGGAGGAGGACGCGGCCCAGACGACCAGCGGGTCGTCGGCGTTGGCGATGACCACGGCCTTCGTACCGGACAGGCCCTCGCGCCACTTCTCGGCGAGCATGCGGGTCTCGGCCGCGCGGTCCAGCTGGTCGCGGGAGAGGTTGAGCAGGGCGATGGCCTTGGGGGTGGTGTCGCGGGCGACGCCGGCCAGGTACTTCTCGTCCACCTCGATCACGCCGTACCGGGCGTCGGAGCCGCCGGCGAGGGCGGACGTGATGCCCGCCGGCATGTTCGCGCCCAGCGCGTTGGAGACGACCGGGCCGCTGGCGCGCAGGGCCTCGGCGATCAGCCGCGTGGTGGTGGTCTTGCCGTTCGTCGCCGACACCAGAATGACGTCGAGATGCTGCGCCAGACGGCTCAGCAGATCCGGGTCGAGTCTGAGCGCCACCCGGCCGCCGATCACCGATCCGCTGCCGCGTCCCGCGGCGCGCGACACCGCCGCTGCGGCCTTGCCTGCCGTCACGGCCAGCTTGGCCCGCGGCGACAATGGCTCTGCATTGCCAGGGTGTCCTGCCATCGTCCTTGATCCTCCTTGCGTCGGTCGGGGCCCAGCCTATCGAGATCCGGCCGACGGCCCGAACCGCGGCTCCCGGACGAAACCTGGAGGTCATCGCGGCGGCGGGCGGAACGTACCCTTACCGCCATGCGAAACCGTCCGATCCCCGGCAGTTCCGGACTCGTACGAGCCATGAGGCTGTTCGGAGATCCGGTGCTGCACGCCCCCTGCGAGCCCGTCACGGACTTCGGTCCGTCCCTCGCGAAGCTCGTCGAGGACATGTTCGCGACCATGTACGCGGCGAACGGCGTCGGCCTCGCGGCCAACCAGATCGGCGTCCCGCTGCGGGTCTTCGTCTACGACTGTCCCGACGACGAGGACGTCCGCCACCTCGGGCACGTGGTCAACCCACGGCTCGTCGTGACCGACGGGGTCACGGTGCGCGGCCCGGAGGGCTGCCTCTCGCTGCCGGGCGTCGAGGCGGGTACGCCACGCTTCGACCAGGCGGTCGTCGAGGGCGTGACGATGGACGGCGAGCCGGTGCGGGTGGACGGGACGGGGTTCTTCGCACGGTGCCTGCAGCACGAGTGCGACCACCTCGAGGGCGGGGTCTACCTGGACCACGTCACCGGCCGGCGCCGCGCCCGCGCGCTCCGCGCCATCCGACGCGCGCCGTGGTCCCGCCCGTAGGGCCGTTTCCCCCACCCCACCCTGCCCTCGCCCGAACCGGGGCGGGCCCGGGGCCCTGTGTCGGGGGCTCCGCCCGTGCCTGGCTCGGGGCTTCGTCCCAGAGGCCGTTGCCGGGGCGCGGCCCCGACCCCGATGCGGGGCTCCGTCCGGGCCCCGGGGAGTGCCCGGTACTGTCCGGTCGGCCCGGCTGTCCGTCCTCGATCGGCGGGCGGGCCTGATCGGTCTCGCCGGTAGGGGTGTGCGGGTCCCTGGTGACCGTCGTCATTCACCGGACGGACCTGATTGGTCTTCTGCTTCGCCTGGGGTGTCCCCCGACGGGCTCCTTCTCAGCCCCGTCCACCGCGCCCGCCAAGGCGTAGGCGCCGCGCTCCGGGGCGGAGCCCCGGAGTCCCGTCCTTCCGGTCCCTCCGGCGTTTCGGATGAAGGCCCCCCGCGCCCGCCAGGGCTCAGGGGAGAGGTGCGGGGCGGGGCCCCGGCTCAGAACCCCGGACTGCCCTCGCGGTCCGCGGAGAGGGCCAGGCCGCCCCAGAGCAGATCGGTGAGGCTCTTCACCAACTGCTCGCGGGAGCAAGGGCGTTCGCCCAGCCACCAGTCGCCCGCTGCGTGCATCATGCCGACGATCCCGTGACCCCACACCCGCGCCAGCTCGCGCCCCGCGGGCCCGAGGTCGACGCGGTCCTCGATGACCTTGGCGAGCTCCTCGCCGAGGCGGCGCAGCAGGGGTGCCGAGTGCCGGCCGACGTCGAAGCCCTGCTCGGACTGCTCCGACTGCTGGGAGTCCTCGGCCGGGTGCATGAGGAAGCGGTACACCTGCGGCCGGGCCTCGATCGCCGCCAGGTAGGTGTCGAGGGTGTTCTCGACCCGCTCGCGCCGGTCGGCAGGCGCGTCCACCGCCGCGCGCAGCGCGTCCAGGAGGGCGTCGGTGTGGCGCTTGGCGAGGGCCCGGTACAGTCCGCCCTTGTCGCCGAAGTGCCGGTAGAGGATCGGCTTGGTGATCCCCGCCTCCGCCGCGATCGCGTTCATGGAGGCCTGGGGCCCGTCGCGGAGCACCACCCGGTCCGCGGCTTCGAGCAGTTCCCGCCGCCGCTGGTCCGCCGACCGCTGCTGCTCGGTCTGGTGAGTCGTGGTCTCCATAGCGTCTCCCCGCCCGTCGTTGTCCTGCGGCCTGCGCAACGTAACACTCCGCAGGGACGGAGCGCCGACCCGACCGGTGCAGGTTGACAGCATCTACTTGCCGGTAACAGACTGCTGTTACCGCAAGTAACATGCGGGTGGATGCGTCACGTTGTGCACATCAGGAGGGGACATGACCGAGTTCACGCTCGATCTCAACGACGACCAGAAGCAGGTCCGCGACTGGCTGCACGGCTTCGCGAAGGACGTGATCCGCCCGGCCGCCGCCGAGTGGGACGAGCGTGAGGAAACCCCCTGGCCGGTCATCCAGGAAGCCGCCAAGGTCGGAATCTACTCCCTCGACTTCTACGCCCAGCAGTTCTTCGACCCCACCGGCCTCGGCATCCCGATGGCCATGGAGGAGCTCTTCTGGGGGGACGCCGGCATCGCCCTGTCCATCGTCGGCACCGGACTCGCCGCCGTCGGTGTCCTCGCCAACGGCACCGAGGAGCAGATCGGCACCTGGATCCCGCAGATGTACGGCGACGTCGACGACGTCAAGGTCGCCGCCTTCTGCTCCTCCGAGCCCGACGCCGGCTCCGACGTCGGCTCGATGCGGACCCGCGCCGTCTACGACGAGGCCAAGGACGAGTGGGTCCTCAACGGCACGAAGACATGGGCGACGAACGGCGGCATCGCCAACGTCCATGTCGTCGTCGCCGTCGTCGACCCGGAGCTGGGCACCAAGGGCCACGCCTCCTTCATCGTTCCCCCCGGTACCCCCGGTCTCTCCCAGGGGCAGAAGTTCAAGAAGCACGGCATCCGGGCATCCCACACCGCCGAGGTCGTCCTCGAGGACGCCCGCGTCCCCGGCTCCTGCCTCCTCGGCGGCAAGGACAAGCTCGACGAGCGCCTCGCCCGCGCCCGAGAGCACGCACAGGCCGGCGGTGGCGAGCGCGTGAAGAACGCCGCCATGGCCACCTTCGAGGCCTCCCGCCCGGCCGTGGGCGCGATGGCGGTCGGCACGGCCCGTGCCGCGTACGACTACGCGCTCGAATACGCCAAGGAGCGCGAGCAGTTCGGTCGCCCGATCATCGACAACCAGGGCGTCGCCTTCCAGCTCGCCGACATGCGCACGCAGATCGACGCGGCCAGGCTGCTGGTCTGGCGGGCCTCGTGGATGGCGGTGACCGGCAAGCCGTTCACCTCGGCCGAGGGCTCGATGTCCAAGCTCTTCGCCAGCGAGGTCGCCAAGAAGGTCACTGCCCAGGCGGTCCAGATCCTCGGTGGCAACGGCTTCACCCGCGAGTACCCGGTGGAGCGCATGCACCGCGACGCCGCGATCTACACGATCTTCGAGGGGACGAGCGAGATCCAGCGTCTCGTGATCGCCCGCACGCTGTCGGGCATGCCGATCCGCTGAATCGTCACGTTCGGAAGTCGCTGACCTCTGGTCGGTCGTCCGCGGTGATCTCGGGCGGCCGATCCGCGGGTCCTCAGGGCCCTTGCGTGGCGTGAGGGTGGTGTGCGGTGGTGTTGTCGGCCATGCGGTCGAGCCATTCCGTCAGCAGGCCGCGCTCGGTGGGCGTGAGGTCGGTGGTGAGGCTGTCGAGGAGGGCCTCGCGCAACGCGACGGCCCGGCTCGTGACGCCGGCCGGTGTGGCGGGCTCGGCGGCGCCGTCGGTCGTGATCGTGCGCAGCACCTGTTCGCGGGCGACGGCCGACAGGCCGGGGTCCCGTTCGGAGGGCGGGGTGGCGATCAGTGAGAGCACCACGCCGGCACCGTTCGCGTGCATGAGCCGGGTCGCCCGGTCCACGCTCATGCGCAGGCGCCCGGCGGCCGCCACCCGGCCGATACGCCGGCGGAGGTGGCTGCGGGCCTCCCGGGCCGCCGGGGAGCCTCCTCGACGGCCGACCGGCAGGCTGCTGACACCGGGTGTGCGAGAGGCGGCGTACGCAAACCGTACGCCGCCCCGTCCACCGTCGTCAGGCGCCCAGCATGGCCTCGATGGCGCCCACGACCTCCGGCGCCTCCGGCTCCGTGCGCGGACGGAACCGGGTGACCTCGCCCTGCGGCGAGATGAGGAACTTCTCGAAGTTCCACTGGACGTCGCCGGCCTCGCCCTCCGCGTCCGTGACCTTCGTCAGCTCGGCATAGAGCGCGTGCCGGTCCGCGCCGTTCACATCCGTCTTCTCCAGCAGCGGGAACGAGACACCGTACGTCGTCGAGCAGAACGTCCGGATCTCCTCGGCGCTGCCGGGCTCCTGCCCGGCGAACTGGTTGCACGGCACGCCGAGCACGGTGAATCCGCGGTCCCCGTACTGCTTCTGCAGCCGTTCGAGACCGGCGTACTGCGGGGTCAGGCCGCACTTGGACGCCACATTGACCAGCAGGACGGTCTTGTCCGCGTAGTCGGCGAGAGACGTGGGCTCGCCGGTCAGGGTGCGCAGCGGGATGTCGCGCAGAGTCATCAGCTTCTCCTCGGTGACGGTCCTTCGCCGCTCACTCTCGCACGCTCCGCTACACGGGCCGGAACAGCCCCTCCTGCACGACCGACACCAGCAGCCGCCCCTCACGGTCGTAGATCCGCCCGCGCGCCAGCCCTCGGCCGCCCGTGGCGATGGGCGACTCCTGGTCGTACAGGAACCACTCGTCGGCGCGGAACGGCCGGTGGAACCACATCGCGTGGTCCAGCGAGGCCATGTCGAAGCCGCGCGGCCCCCACAGCGGCTCGACCGGGATACGGACCGCGTCGAGCAGGGTCATGTCGGAGGCGTACGTCAGTGCGCACGTGTGCACGAGCGGGTCGTCGCCGAGCGGGCCGACCGCGCGCATCCACACCGCGCTGCGCGGGTCGGCCTCCTTGACGTCCTCCTTGATCCAGCGCAACCGGTCGACGTAGCGGATGTCGAACGGCTGGCGCCGGGCCATCCGCTCCAGCGCCTCCGGCAGCACGCCCAGGTGCCCGCGGATCTCGTCGGTGACGCTCGGCAACGTCTCCGGAGCCGGGAAGTCGAGGCGAGGCGGCAGCTGGTGCTCGAAGCCGCCCTCCTCGGGCTGGTGGAAGGAGGCCGTCAGATTGAAGATCGTGCGGCCCTGCTGCACCGCGGTGACCCGGCGGGTGGTGAACGACCGGCCGTCCCTGACCCGCTCCACC
Source organism: Streptomyces sp. NPDC002133 (assembly GCF_040296405.1). Classification (NCBI taxonomy): domain Bacteria; kingdom Bacillati; phylum Actinomycetota; class Actinomycetes; order Kitasatosporales; family Streptomycetaceae; genus Streptomyces; species Streptomyces sp. NPDC002133. The sequence goes on from NZ_JBEOXF010000050.1 coordinate 56,351, forward strand.
TGGTAGACGATCGGCACACCCGGTATGCCGGGCCGCAGGAAGTACGCGTGCAGGGAGTGGACCGGCCGGGCGCCGTCCGTCGTCCTGCCCGCCGCCACCAGGGCCTGCCCGGCGACCTGACCGCCGAAGACACGCTGCAGGGACTCGTTGGGGCTGAGCCCCCGGAAGATGTTGACCTCGATCTGATCCAGGTCGAGCAGGTCGACGAGCCGCTCGGCGGGATTGGTCATTCGGTGTTCTCCAGTCTCACGGAAGGGCCCTCAGAGCTGGCCCACGGAGGTGACGCGGACCACGGCCCGCCCTTCCTCGTCGGAGGCCGCCAGATCGACCTCGGCGCTGACGCCCCAGTCATGATCGCCATTGGGATCGGCGAAGGTCTGCCGCACCCGCCACAGGCCGTGCTCGGGGTCCTCCTCGATGGACAGCAGCTTCGGCCCGCGCGCGTCCGGCCCGGTGCCGAGGTCGTCGTACTCGTCCCAGTACGCGTCCATCGCCTCGCCCCACGCCTCCTCGCCCCAGCCGGACTCGCCGTCCAGCTCGCCCAGCGCGGCGACCTGGTCGAGCGCGGCCAGCTCCACGCGGCGGAACATCGCGTTGCGCACGAGCACGCGGAAGGCGCGGGCGTTCGCCGTGACCGGCTTGACCTGGTCGGCCTTCTCCTGGGCCTCCTCCGCGGTCTCCACCTCGGGGTTCGCCAGCTGCTCCCACTCGTCCAGCAGGCTGGAGTCGACCTGGCGGACCATCTCGCCGAGCCAGGCGATCAGGTCCTGAAGGTCCTCGGTCTTCAGATCGTCCGGGATGGTGTGGTCGAGCGCCTTGTACGCGCTCGCGAGGTAGCGCAGCACGATGCCCTCGGTACGGGCCAGCTCGTAGAAGGACGTGAACTCGGTGAAGGACAGCGCCCGTTCGTACATGTCACGGATGACGGACTTCGGCGAGACCGGATGGTCGCCGACCCACGGGTGCGACTTCCGGTAGAGGTTGTACGCGTGCCACAGAAGCTCTTCCAGCGGCTTCGGGTACGAGATGTCCTGCAGCCGCTCCATCCGCTCCTCGTACTCGACCCCGTCCGCCTTCATCGCGCCGACCGCCTCGCCGCGTGCCTTGTTCTGCTGGGCGGCGAGGATCTGGCGCGGGTCGTCGAGTGTCGACTCGACGACCGAGACCATGTCGAGGGCGTACGACGGCGACTCGGGGTCGAGCAGGTCGAAGGCCGCGAGCGCGAAGGTGGACAGTGCCTGGTTCAGCGCGAAGTCCTGCTGGAAGTCGACGGTGAGCCGGACGATACGGCCCTGGGCGTCGGGGGTTTCGAGGCGTTCCACGATGCCGCCGTCGAGAAGCGAGCGATAGATCGCGATCGCCCGGCGGATGTGCCTGAGCTGCTGCTTGCGCGGCTCGTGGTTGTCCTCGAGCAGCTTGCGCATGGCGTCGAAGGCGTTGCCCGGGCGGGCGATCACCGACAGCAGCATGGCGTGGGTGACCTTGAACCGGGAGGTCAGCGGCTCGGGATCGGAGGCGATGAGCTTCTCGAAGGAGTTCTGGGACCACGCGACGAAGCCCTCGGGAGCCTTCTTGCGGACCACCTTCCGCTTCTTCTTCGGGTCGTCGCCCGCCTTGGCGAGCGCCTTCTCGTTCTCGACGACGTGCTCGGGCGCCTGCGCGACGACGAATCCGGCGGTGTCGAAGCCCGCCCGCCCGGCGCGGCCCGCGATCTGGTGGAACTCGCGGGAGCGGAGCGTGCGGACACGGCTGCCGTCGTACTTGGTGAGTGCGGTGAACAGCACTGTTCGGATGGGGACGTTGACGCCGACGCCGAGCGTGTCCGTACCGCAGATGACCTTCAGCAGACCTGCCTGGGCGAGCTTCTCGACGAGGCGTCGGTACTTGGGCAGCATGCCGGCGTGGTGGACGCCGATGCCGTGGCGCACGTAGCGGGAGAGATTGCGCCCGAACTTCGTGGTGAAGCGGAAGTTGCCGATCAGCTCGGCGATCTGGTCCTTCTCCTCGCGCGTGCACATGTTGATGCTCATCAGCGACTGCGCCCGCTCGACCGCCTGGGCCTGCGTGAAGTGCACGATGTAGACCGGCGCCTGCTTGGTCTCCAGCAGCTCGGTCAGCGTCTCGGTGATCGGTGTCGCCACGTACTCGTAGGAGAGCGGGACCGGGCGGGTCGCGGAGCGCACGACGGCGGTGTCGCGGCCGGTGCGGCGGGTCAGGTCCTTCTCGAACATCGAGACGTCGCCGAGCGTCGCCGACATCAGCACGAACTGTGCCTGGGGGAGCTCGAGGAGGGGGATCTGCCACGCCCAGCCGCGGTCCGGCTCCGCGTAGAAGTGGAACTCGTCCATCACGACCTGGCCGATGTCGGCGTTCCTGCCGTCGCGCAGCGCGATGGACGCCAGGACCTCGGCGGTGCAGCAGATGACGGGCGCGTCGGCGTTCACGGAGGCGTCGCCGGTCAGCATGCCGACGTTCTCGGTGCCGAAGAGCTTGCAGAGGTCGAAGAACTTCTCCGACACCAGGGCCTTGATCGGCGCCGTGTAGAAGGTGACCTCGTCCCGGGCCAGCGCCGCGAAATGCGCACCTGCCGCGACCAGGCTCTTTCCCGAACCGGTGGGGGTGGAAAGGATCACGTTCGCCCCGGAGACCACCTCGATCAGCGCCTCCTCCTGGGCCGGGTAGAGCGTGATGCCCCGGTCCTCGGCCCATGACGAAAAGGCTTCGAAGAGGGCATCGGGGTCGGCATCCGGCGGCAGCTGATCGATAAGGGTCACGCCCCCCATCTTGCCTGGCTTCGGCCCGGATGAGGGAACCGGCCACCGAGAGGAAGATCGCTACCGATAACCTGTCCCGTCAACTGAGCACAACCACACGACAAATGGGGCGGGAACAGCATGATGGGACCGGCGCACTCCCTGTCCGGGGCCGCAGCCTGGCTGGGGGTGGGGGCCGCGGCGGCCGCGGCGGGCCATCCGATGCCGTGGCCCGTACTCGTCGTCGGCGCACTGATCTGCGCGGGCGCGGCACTCGCGCCCGACCTCGACCACAAGGCGGCGACGATCTCCCGGGCCTTCGGGCCCATCTCGCGAGGCGTGTGCGAGGTGGTCGACAAACTGTCGTACGCGGTCTACAAGGCGACGAAGAAGCAGGGCGACCCCCGCAGGACCGGCGGCCACCGCACGCTCACGCACACCTGGCTGTGGGCGGTGCTGATCGGCGCCGGCACGTCGGCGCTGGCCGTGACCGGGGGACGCTGGGCGGTCCTCGCGATCCTGTTCATTCACCTCGTCCTCGCGGTCGAGGGCCTGCTGTGGCGTGCCGCGCGGGTCTCCAGCGACGTGCTGGTCTGGCTGCTCGGTGCGACCAGCGCGTGGATCCTGGCAGGCGTCCTGGACAAACCGGGCAGTGGCGCGGACTGGCTCTTCACCGGCCCCGGCCAGGAGTACCTCTGGCTCGGCCTCCCCATCGTGCTGGGCGCCCTCGTCCACGACATCGGCGACGCACTCACGGTCTCCGGCTGCCCGATCCTCTGGCCCATACCTGTCGGCAGCAAGCGCTGGTACCCGTTGGGCCCGCCGAAGGGCATGCGCTTCCGGGCGGGCAGCTGGGTGGAGCTGAAGGTCCTGATGCCGGTCTTCATGCTGCTGGGCGGCGTGGGCGGCGCAGCGGCGCTGAACGTGATCTAGTGCTGCTCCGCGGAAGTTCGTGGAGGGTGTTGATCAGGCTGCCTTGAGCGGGGTGCCCTCGTAGGTCCAGCGGTAGGGCTTGGCCGTCTC